>JAIOJS010000215.1 GCA_019911795.1 Thermoanaerobaculia bacterium
ACTCCTAAGGGGATCCCCGTATGAATATCAATGACCTGCTCAAGATCGCGGTCGAGAACAAGGCTTCCGATCTCCACCTCAAGGTCGGCAGTCATCCCGTGATCCGCATCGACGGCGATCTGGTTCCTCAGGTCGAACTCAAGCGACTCATGCAGGAGGACACCATCGCCATGGCTTTCTCCATCATGAATGCGCGCCAGAAGCAGCGCTTCAAGGAGGAGTTCGAGATTGATATTGCCTACTCGGTTCCCGGGTTGGGACGCTTCCGTTGCAATATCTTCCAGCAGCGAGGCACGGTCGGGCTCGTGCTCCGCGTCATTCCGGCTCGAATCATGTCGATTCGCGAATTGATGCTTCCTCCCGTGCTCGAACAGATCGCCTCCGAACGTCGAGGGCTGGTTCTCTGTACGGGAACCACCGGTTCGGGTAAGTCGACGACTCTGGCCGCGATGATCGATTACATCAATGCCAGTCGCACCGAACACATCATCACCATCGAAGACCCGATCGAGTTTCTGCACCGCGACAAGAAGGCGATGGTGAACCAACGTGAGATCGAGTCCGATACCCGAGACTTCGCCACCGCGTTGCGATCGGCGCTGCGCCAGGATCCCGACGTGGTGCTCGTCGGTGAGATGCGTGACTACGAGACCATCGAGACCGCGATCCTGGCGGCCGAGACCGGACATTTGGTCTTCTCCACCCTCCACACCCTGGACGCGACCGAGACCATCAACCGAATCATTGCCGTCTTCCCGCCCCATCACCAGAAGCAGATCCGTATCCAACTCGGTCAGGTGCTTCGCGCCGTGGTTTCACTGCGGCTGGTACCGCGAGCCGACGGCTTGGGACGAGTTCCGGGCGCCGAGGTGATGCGGGTCACGCCGTACATCCGCGAGTGCATCGAGAACAAGGACAAGACGAAGTACATCCGGGAGCAGATCTCCCTCGGCACCAGCCAGTACGGTATGCAGACCTTCGACCAGAGTCTCTTCCAGCTCTACAAGTCCGGGCTCATCACCCTCGACGAGGCCCTGCGCCGGGCCACCAATCCCGACGAGTTCAAGCTCAAGATTCAGGGGGTGCAGTTCACCTCTGACATCTCTCGTGAGGAGATGGAGAGTACCTTGCAGCACGGTCACGACGAGGATCTCATGAGCGAGGAAAGTCCGTTCGAGATCGAGCGCTGACCGAGGAGCGGGAGCCCCCCAAGAGATCTTGCGAGGAGGCGGCCTCCCGCCTGCTCGCGGACCGCGCCCACTTTCGCCGTCAACTGATCGACAAGCTACAACGCCGGGGTTACGAGGCCGTAGAGATCGCGGCCACGGTGGCCCGTTTCACCGAACTCGGCTATCTGGACGAGGTTGGAGCAGTTCGGGCCTTTGTCGCCGAGAAGCGGCGGCGACCGGGCTGGGGGATGTCGAGGTTGCGGGCCGAACTCGATCGGCGTGGCGCCGACTCCGAGGCGACGCAGGTCGTTCTTGCGGAGTATCCCGAGGGTGCCGACGAGGATCTTGCTCGCCTCGAGTTTGACCGCTGGCGAAGTCGCGGCGGAGGCGATGTCGATCGCTTGACTCGCCGTTTGGCACGAAAGGGAATCCCCTCACGTGTTATCGTCCGGCTCCTGAACGAGGTGCGGCGGTCCGAGTAGTCGCATTCCACTCCCAGCCTTGTCGTTGCCGTCCCGTCGGGTAGCGGGAGTCTCGACGGGGCCTGTCCAACCAGATTCACTCGGTCCGCGGAGCGCAGGCCGGGGTGGAGTTGTCATGAAGAGCACAGACATCCGCAATAGTTTCGTCGACTACTTCGCGAGTCGCGGTCATCAACCCCGAGATAGCTCGCCGTTGGTACCGCACGGCGATCCCACCCTGCTGTTCACCAACGCTGGCATGGTCCAGTTCAAGGACTTCTTTGTCGGTCGGGAGGCCCCTCCGAGTTCGCGGGTGGTAACGGTCCAGAAGTGTCTGAGGGTTTCCGGCAAGCACAACGACTTGGAGAATGTTGGCCCCAGTCCTCGCCATCACACCTTCTTCGAGATGCTCGGGAACTTCTCCTTCGGAGACTACTTCAAGGCGGAGGCGATCGAGATGGCCTGGGAGCTCGTGACCGAGGTCTGGGGACTGGATCCGGCCCATCTTCAGGCGACGGTGTTCGAGGAGGATGACGAGGCAGAGAGCTTGTGGAAAGAGATCTCCAGCCTGCCTGCGGATCGCATTCACCGCTGCGGAGCCAAGGATAATTTTTGGGCGATGGGGGATACGGGGCCGTGCGGGCCCTGTAGCGAGATCTTCATTGATCGCTTTCCCGATCGACCGGCGGTCGACTTCGAGGTCGGCTCGGAGTCCGGGCGCTATCTAGAGATCTGGAACCTCGTTTTCATGCAATTCGAGCGCGATGCCGACGGAGTCATGGTTCCGCTGCCGAACCCGTCGATCGACACCGGGGCCGGCCTCGAACGAGTGGCGGCGACCCTCCAGGGTGTGACGTCCAACTACGACACTGACCTCTTTCAACCGATCATCGCAGCTGCGGCCGAGATCTCGGACCATCCCTACCACGGCAGCGATGGGGAAGCAGACGTCGCCATGCGAGTGATCGCCGACCACCTTCGGGCGGTGGGCTTCCTGCTGGCCGACGGCGTCATTCCAAGCAACGAAGGGAGAGGCTACGTCCTGAGACGGATCCTTCGCCGGGCGTTACGTCATGGCATGCGCCTGGGATTCGAGGAGCCCTTCCTCTACCGACTCATTCCGGTCCTTGGCGAGGTGATGGACTCGGCCTATCCGGAACTGGCGGCGACTCGGGCGGCAACCCTTCAGACCGTCCAGGCGGAGGAGGATAAGTTTCTCTCGACGATCGCAACCGGCGCGCGGCAAGTTCAGGTGGCGGTCGAGGCGGGTCGGGCCGCTGGGGTGCAACAACTGGATGGTCCGACCGTGTTTCGTCTTTACGACACCTATGGTCTACCCCTCGAGGTGATCGAGGAGATTGCCGAGGAGGAGCGCATGACGATCGATCAAAGCGGCTTCGAATCGGCGCTCGACGAGCAGCGGCGGCGTTCGCGGGAAGCGACGGGAGACGGTCAGAAGCGCCTCGCGGCGGTGCAGGAACTGGTAGGCCGGAGCGGGGCTGGGGCACCGACTCGCTTCGAAGGCGGCGAGGACCGTATTGAGGGCGTGAAGCCGCAGCAGTTTATCCGGCAGGCCGGCGATCGCCCCGAGGTGGCGAGCAGTCTCCAGGTCGGAGACGAGGGGATAGTGTTTTTTCCACGGACGGTCTTCTACGCCGAGGGCGGAGGTCAGGTCGGTGACGTGGGTGAGATCCTCTGGCCCGGCGGTCGGGCTCGGGTGCTCGATACTCAGAAGGACACGACTGGCAACTTCTACCATTCAGTCCGTGTGGAGGCGGGTGAGCTGACCCTCGACCAGGAGGTTGAGTTGCACATTGCGGAGGCGCGACGCCGTGATATCGAGAGGAACCACACCGCCACCCATCTGCTGCACGCAGCCCTTCGCTCGGTACTGGGTGACACGGTGCGGCAGGCGGGCTCCCTGGTGGAAGCCGAGCGCCTTCGTTTCGATTTCACCTTCTCTCGCCCTTTGACGATGGACGAGCGCCACCAGGTGGAAGACATCGTCAACCACTGGGTCCGCAAGGCGTCGTCGGTGACCATCGTCGTCCAGTCGCAGGAGGCGGCGCTGGCGCGGGGCGCGATGGCTCTTTTCGGCGAGAAGTACGGCGATGAGGTCCGGACGGTCGAAGTGCCAGGCTTCTCTTTGGAACTCTGTGGCGGATGCCATGTGGGGAACACGGGCGAGATCGGTTCCTTCGCTCTCGTTGCCGAGCGAGGAGTCGCTTCCGGCGTGCGCCGAGTCGAGGCTCTGACGGGCCGCGCCGCGGCCGCCGCCTGGAGGGAGATGGAGGAGCGTGAGACGAAGATCGTCGAAGTGGCCGGAGTGCCGATCGATCGCGTCGGCGAGGAGATCGAGAGCCTTAGGAGGCGAGTCAAAGAGGCGGAGAAGGAGTTGGCCGCAGTGCGCCGTCAGGTGGTAGCGGGTGGCGCCGTTGACGAGGAGTCGCCAGTGGTCGAGGTCGAGGGTGTACGCCTGTTGGCCCGGGAGGTTCCCTTTGCGCCCGCCGAAGAACTTCGCGATATGGCGGACATCCTTCGTCAGAAGCTGGAGTCGGGAGTCGTCGTTATCGGTAGTCGTAGCGACGACAAGGTTGGCCTGGTCGTCGCGGTCTCGTCGGATCTCGTGACTCGGGTCCACGCCGGTCGATTGATCAAGGCTTTGGCGCCCCGGGTGGGCGGCGGTGGAGGGGGGCGGCCCGAGTTTGCGCAGGCCGGAGGCAAGCAACCGCAGGGGCTCGACGACGCCCTTCAGGCCGCTTCCGAGGAGCTCCGAAAACAACTTTTGCTACAATAGGGGCAGACAACCCGACGAACGGACGAGTGAGCGGACAAGGGAAGACCGCGTTTGGGCTGTCGATTGGAATCTCTGTTCGCAATCCTAACGATGATGAGAGTAGCGATAGTCCTCACCCTGACGGTCCTCTGGGTCCTTCCGTCTCTCGGCGCGGCCGAGATCAAGACCCGCGTTCGAGCGGACGGTTCGATCGAGGTCTACAACGAACCGTCGAAGAAGCCGGCGACGTCGAGAGCCTCCGCCCCCAATCGGGTTCACCGTGACCGGAGCGAATGGGATCGCTCGATCCGCGATGCCTCGGATGAGCATTCGCTAGATCCCAAGCTGATCCGGTCGGTGATCGAGGTTGAATCGGGTTTCAACCCGGCGGCTGTATCCTCCAAGGGGGCGCAGGGATTGATGCAGCTGATGCCGGAGACTGCGCGAGAGCTCGCGGTGAGCGATCCCTTCGATCCCGAACAGAGTATTTTCGGTGGCACTCTCTATCTGCGCCGTATGATGGACGAGTTCGGTCGCATCGAGATCGCCTTGGCCGCCTACAACGCAGGCCCTGGTGCCGTCAGGCGACATGGTGGCATTCCTCCCTACACCGAGACCCGCGACTACGTGCGAAAAGTGATGACGTTGTATCGGGGGGTGGCGCCGGTCCTGCCCGAACCGGTACGATCGGTCCGCCCGGGGCGTAAGGTCTACTTGCGGGTCGGGCCTGACAACGAAATCATCATGACCACAACTCCCGTCGGGGAGTGACCACCACCGCTCGGCCGAGGTCGGTAAGGATCGAAACCGATCGACTGACGGTGAGCTGATCGGAAACCCTAAACCGGGGTTCTCGACCCTGACGGTGTTGGTTTCTCTACTCGATAAAGACTCACCAAACCCATGCTCCCACCCCGCTGCCGAGGCGTCCATCGATGAAGGTCCCGAGGAATCTTCCCAACCTCCTGTCGATTGCCCGGATCCTTCTGGTCCCTCTCCTCGTGGTGGTCTTGCTGACGAAGTTCGACGGCAAGGAGTTCGTTGGTCTCGGGGTGTTCCTCCTGGCTGCCTTCACGGACCTGCTCGACGGCTATGTAGCTCGTCGCTTCAAGCTCGAGACGCGCTTGGGAAAGCTTCTCGATCCTGCCGCAGACAAGATTCTTACCGGAGCCGCCTTCATCTCCCTGGTGGAACTCGGTGTCGCCCCCGCCTGGATGGTGGTCGTCATCGTCTCGCGGGAACTGGCCGTCTCGACGCTTCGAAGCTTCGCCGCCGCCGAGAACATCGTCATCGGAGCGAGTTGGTCGGGTAAGGTCAAGACGGTCGTGCAGGTGGTGACGATCGCCCTCCTGATCGTCTACGAGCGCCTGGGTGAGTTCCGTACCCTGGCCGGAATCGCCCTGTGGATTGCCGTCGTCGTCACTCTCTACTCGGGCATCGAGTACTACGCTCGCTACGGTCGCCTGATCCTGGGGCTGCCCGCCAAGAACGCCGATCCCGAAGTACCGTCGGATGCGGTCGGACCCGTTGGCCGGTAGCCTATGAGATCCCTACTTCAGAGGATATCGCTTGCCGCAGGGCGACATCCCTACCGAGTCTTCGTCGGCTTCTTCATCCTGGTGGTGATCTCGCTGGGCCTGATCCGGACACTTCAATTCGACACCGATGTCACCAACCTGCTGCCCAGCGATGACGAGACAGTAGACACCTTCCGCCGCTCGATGGAGGAGTTCGGCAGTATCGATCTGCTGTTGGTGGCGGTTCGCATTCCCGAGGGAGTTCCGATCGGTCCTTACGAAACCTTCGTCGGGCGCCTCGCCGGCGAGCTGGAGCAACTCGACGAGATCGAGTACGTCGACTACAAGCTAGGAACGCCGGAAGAACTGATCGAGGCCTTCTTGCCTCGGTTCTTTCTCTTCCTCGACGAGCACGGTCGCGAACGCGCGGCTGATCGGCTGAGCGACCAGGGAGTCGTCGAGCGCGCCCGCGAGTTGAAGCGGTTGATCGCCACGCCACAGGCGATGGCTCTCAAATCCCTCCTGCTGATGGATCCGATGGGAGTGTCGGAGATCTTTCTCGAGAGTGTGGGGCTCTCTTCCGGCGCTATCGCCGTCGACCTCTCGAGTGGCTACTACCTCTCGCGCGATCAGCGAATGATGCTCGTCCTGGCCAAACCGATCAAGCCGGCCCAAGACATCGACTTCGACATAGAACTGGTCGCCGCCTGTGACGCGGTAAGTGCTCGAGTGATCTCGACTTGGCCCGAGATTGCGGGCATTGACCCTCCTCCGGCTCCCGAGGTCGCTTTGGGGGGTGGCTACCTCACGGCCCTCGATGACGCGTCCTTGATCAAGGGGGACATCGTCGGCAACGCCGTCACTTCCATGGCCGTCGTTCTCGCTCTCTTCCTGTGGGCCTTCCGGCGACTCAGTCCTCTCTTCTATGCCTTCGTACCCTTGACCTGCGGCATCATTCTTACCTTCGGATTCGCCGCCTTGGCAATGGGGAGCCTGAGCTCTGCGACCAGTGGGGTGGCGGCTCTGCTGATCGGTCTCGCGATCGACTTCGTGATCGTCTCGTACGGACGC
Organism: Thermoanaerobaculia bacterium; assembly: GCA_019911795.1. Lineage (GTDB taxonomy): Bacteria > Acidobacteriota > Thermoanaerobaculia > Multivoradales > JAIOJS01 > JAIOJS01. Next base: position 6,995 of record JAIOJS010000215.1, read on the forward strand.
TACGTCGAAGAACGGCGTGCTGGCTCGACGGTGGAGGAGTCGATCGTCCGCATGAGCGGGTCGTCCGGCCGCGCCGTGGTGGTGGGTGGAATCACCAGCGCCGCCACTTTCTACGCCTTCCTGGTCACCGATTTCAGGGGTCTCGAACAGATGGGGTTGCTCGCCGGCACCGGTATCCTGCTGTGCATGGCCTCGGTCCTTCTCCTGCTTCCGGCGATGTTGGTGTGGGGTGAGAATCGCCACGCGAAGTTGGACAGCACTCCGAACCTCTATCTGCACGGCTTCGGGACCTCGCAACTCATGCGGTGGTGCTACACGCGACCGCGACTGACCCTGGCGCTCGGCGCAATTGTGACGATCGTGCTGGGTTGGCAGGCGACCGAGCTGAGGTTCGAGCACAACATGAGGGATATGAGGGCGCCCGACAATCGCGGCATTCAGGTGCTCGACGAGGTGAGCAGTCACTTCGGTTCCGGCTTTGAGTTCATGAGCCTGATGGTCGAAGGGGAGAGCCTTTCGGAGGTCCTGGAGGCAGTCGACGCGGCCGCGAAGGGTGCTCGTCGCCTGGTCGAAGAGGGTGTTCTGGACGGCTATGAGGCTCTCACATCGATCGTGCCGCCCTTGTCGCAGCAGGAGGCCTCCATCGCCTGGCTTCAAGAACTCGAAGCCGAGGGGCTGGGCGCCGTACCCGTGCGCGAACGGATCGAAGGGGCCCTCACCGATGCCGGGCTTCGACCCGAGCCCTTTGGTACCGGGTTGGATCTTCTCCAACAGGCGATGGAGCTACGCCAACCGATCACCGTTCAGGACCTGGAGCGAGGGCCTCAGTCTGAGCGTCTGGTGGCCCGCTACATCCGTCGCACCGAAACCGGCTGGGTGAGTGTGGTCAAGCTGTTCCCACCGCCCAAGGAATGGAAGCGTCAGCCGCCACCTCCGGTCGTCGAGTTGGCGGAGAGCCTGGGTCCCCAAGTGAAGCTGACCGGGGTCAACGTCCTAAGCGAACATCTCAGGGGCAAGGTGCGCTGGCAAGCAGTGTTTGCCGCTCTTCTCGGCTTGCTGCTCGTGGCGATCTTGCTCTGGATCGACTTCCGGCACCTAGGCGACACTTTCCTGTCGCTAGCACCTCTTGCGGTCGGGGTTGTCTGGATGTTGGGGCTCATGCACGTCTTCGGTCTCGTCGTCAACCTCTTCAACATCTTCGTCACTACGATGATCATCGGTATCGGAGTCGACTACGGTATCCATGCCCTCCATCGCTTCCGAGAGTGCCGCGATCGCGGGCACGAGGCCCTGATGGAGGGCCTCCTCGAAACGGGCAAGGCCGTGGTCTTGGCGTCGCTTTCGACGGTCGTCGGGTTCGGATCGATGTCGCTGTCAAACTACCCAGGACTGCGGTCAGTCGGTTGGGTCGCGATCCTAGGAGCGTTGGCGACCGCCTTCGTCTCGATCACCCTGCTGCCGGCTTACTTCAGTTTGAGCTTGAAGAGGACGAGATCGGACTCCTGAGGTGGTTTCCACCGTCCGATGACCAACCAATCGATCCCGAAGCCGGTGGCTGCTAGTCTCCGGAGACGAGTGCGAACTTCGACGCAGGCAAGGCCGAGAGCGTCAGCCACCAGAAATTTCCATCTCAGTTCTGATGGCGAATGCCGGTATCTGTAATAGGAAGCGCTAGGTTGCGTCCATCAAGAATCAAGCTCCTCCGGAGTAGAGGTTGTCCACCCAGCGGCGGCAATCTCGACCCTCGGAGTTCCAGCAGGGTCGGAGACGCACTTCGTTGGCGCTTGGACCCTCGTTCGGGTCCAAGGCAGAGGCGACCCAAGGCTAGCTGTGGAAGCGGGTTCTGAGAGGCTCCGAGAGCCTGAACGAAGGAAACTAGAGAATGCAAGGCGAGATCCAACCTGAAAGCGCGGCTTCAACGGTCGAAGAGACCGTCGCCAACGCGGTAGCCCAGACCGAGAAGCCCCCGGAACTCACCGAGGCCTGGGATGTCGCCGTCCACAAGGTCGAAGGGTGGGGGCAGACCGCCGTCTCCTCGCTGCCTAATGTTGTCGTGGCGATCGTTCTCGTCGTCCTCTTCGTGCTTCTCTCGTGGGCGGTCAAGAGCCTCTTGCGACGGGGTCTGAAGCACACGCCGATCACCAAGCCGGTGGCCAACCTGATGGTCGCGGCGACCGGGTTCCTTGTGGTCGTGACCGGGCTCTTCATCGCACTCGGAATTCTCGGTCTCGACAAGACGGTAACATCCCTCCTCGCCGGTGTCGGAATTCTGGGATTGGCCCTCGGTTTTGCCTTTCAGGACATCGCATCGAATTTCATCGCGGGCATCATCCTCTCCTTTCGCCGGCCCGCCCAGCCGGGGGACCTGGTAGAGACCAACGACTTCCAGGGTGTAGTCCAGGAGATCAATCTACGGTCCACGTTGCTGCGATTGCCCACGGGACAGGTCGTCTACATTCCCAACAAGAAGGTCTTCGAGAATTCGATCACGAACTACTCGCAGCTCGGTGTTCGCCGAGTGGACGTTGAGGTAGGGGTGTCGTATGGGGACGATCTGGAGGCGGCACACCGACTGGCGGTGGACGCGGTCGAAGCACTGGATCTTCACCAGCCCGATCACCCGGTTCAGGTCTTCTTTCGAGAGTTCGGAGACAGTTCGATCAATCTCGATGTGCAGTTCTGGATCGAGTTTGGAGAGCAGTCCGATTATCTGGCCGCGAAGAGTGCGGCGATCTTGGCAATCAAGCGGGCCTTTGACGATGGTGGGATCACGATCCCGTTCCCTATCCGGACTCTGGACATTCCGAGTTCCGGGGGAAAGGCCGTCGAGGCCGTTTTGCCCTCGAGTCCTGGGGAAGACTCGTAGGACCAGGATTCCGGAAGTGGCGACAAGCTCGCTTGGTGGTCCGTCGAGTCCCGACATTCGCGGGACAGTTGCCCGTCCTCAGTGCTCCCCGGAAAGCGAGGCTTGATCGGCATCGACTCGGTGGAGCACACCGGGTTGTTGCAGTCCCCCTGGTGTGCCCAATGCCGCGGCAAGGACCGTCTGCAGGTCCGCGGTGGAACCGGTCAGGACTCGCCAACCGTGGACCTCGACGTAGCTCGCCCGAGAACGCCCCGCCTCCGTTTCGGCCTCTACCCAGTTTGGATCGAGGCTGGCGAGCGTCATGGTGTCTCCCTCGATCGTAAGGTGCCATGCGGAGTGAACGGGGATGAGATGGAGATCGAAGAGGGAGTCTTCGTCAGCTTTGGGATCGACGGTGAGATCAAGGAAGCGATCGTCGCCCAGCTGCAGGAGGCGAGCTTCGACGGTCCGAGGACCCTGGGCGCGCTCACCCTTGCCGGAGGTATAGCGGAGTTGGTAGGTCAACCCCTCACCGGCAGTGAAGTGCCACTCGGAGCCATCCTCGTCGATCCAGCGCCCTTCGAGCGCCGGGTCGCGGAGGAGGTCGGCGTCCCGATAGTAGGGGTTCAGAGCGACTACACAGCCGGTCAAGGTAAGGGCGGCGAAAAGGATCAGCAAAACGGCCCGGAGTGAGCGGGACCGTTCGAGGGAGCTAGATCCGTCCAGGGAGTCGGGTTCGGTGGGGGGCATCATCTCGTCTCCTGCTCTCGCAAGCCCGATGCAGTTTCGGTTGAATGGCGAAGAGCGAACTCTCGGGTCGTTACGAAACTGTCGTTTAGGAACTGTCGTCTAGGAACTGTCGTCTAGGAAGTTCCGGTGGTGTCGAACACGTTTTTCTGTCTTCTTGCCACAATGCTAGCTGGTACGAGGAGCAGGGTCGAGAAGACGAACGAACAGTGCTGATGGCCTTCCACCAGAACCCGCAAGACAGTCTGCCTCTGCCGCCGCCGGCGTCGCCGGGGACGTCCATTGGGACTGCCCTGGGAGTTGTGCTGGCGCTCGTCTTCCTGGTCGGTGTCGGCTGCGTTCTTCCTTCGCTCTGTTGTCGATCCCGTCCGCGACGGCTCATACCTACGTTCTCTTCTAGCCGGCGGTTCTATCCACGATCGACCGATTCTTGGGAAGTCCCCGTTTACGCTCGATCGTCACCGGGGCGCCGGAGGACCTTGGCCTCGTCGGAGGGTGGATCGGCGAGGCCCTTGGGGCCCAGTTCCCCCGGAGGGAGTCGGACTGCTACAGTGGCGCGCCGATGCTGATCTTTCCGTCCTGTCCCCGTAGCTGGTACCGCTGTCGCTCTCTGGCGACGTCCATGGCGCTGGTGCTTCTCTTTGCGACCTCAGCCGTTGCCGATGTCGAGGGCGTGATCGTCGACCGGCAGGGTCAACCGATTGCCGGGGCAAAGGTCACGACGGCGTCGGACGACGTCGCGT
>JAIOJS010000216.1 GCA_019911795.1 Thermoanaerobaculia bacterium
GTGAAGGGCCGCGTGCTCGCTGTCGACAGGGAGCACCGCCGCACCGGTCCTCAATGCGGTGCGAATGAGGAGACCGCCCGCCACGACCAGAGCCTCCTTGTTGGCGAGCGCCACATCGATACCGGCCTCCAGCGCGGCGTGAACCGGAGGCAAACCCGCCGCACCGACGATCGCCGCCACCACTCGATCCGGCTCGCACCTTTCGATCAAGCGGACCGCGGCATCCTCCCCGCTCAAGAGCTCGGTCTCCGGGGGCAAACGCGGCCTCACCGTGGCCGCTACCGAAGCGTCCGTAATCGCCACCACCCGAGGCGAAAACTCACGAACCTGGTCGAGAAGATCCTCGGGTTGCCCTCCCCTGGCCGCCAACCCCACCACCCGCAGGCGATCGGAATGCTGTCGTACGACTCGCAGAGAGCTCTGCCCCACCGATCCGGTCGAGCCGAGCACCGCCAGCCGTAGCCTCGGATCGCCCTCCGCCCGCGAGGTCACAGCCTGATGCCGGAATGCTCGATCATCAACAGCCCAGTAAAGAAAGTCGGTGCCGAGAGCAGCAAGGCATCCAGTCGGTCCAACATGCCACCGTGCCCGGGCAGGATGGTCCCGGAATCCTTGATGCCGACCGATCGTTTGAAGTACGACTCGAGTAGATCGCCCATCTGGGCCACGATCCCCGTCACGCCCACCACCAAGATCAACCGCGGCTCCACCGCATCCAGTCGATACAGAGACCACCCGGCGCCCGCCGCCAGCGCCGTCATCAGACCCGCGATCGAGCCCTCCCAACTCTTATTGGGGCTGATTCGTGGAGCGAGCTTGTGGCGGCCAAAGCTCGAGCCGACGTAGTAGGCGGCGGTATCACTAAGCCAAACGACCCCTACGAGGAGCAGGACGAGCCACGGATCCCTCCACTGCAAGATCGCAAGGGCCGCGATCGGCAGTGAAAAGTAGGGGAGGCCAAAGGCCAGAATCCCCAGGGCCACCGGTGCTTCGTCCACCGGGGTTCCCGAGGCGAGGATGAGGACACCAAGTCCGAGAGTGAGCAACAACCCACCCGCGAGCACCATCGCTGAGGCATGAACCGAGGAGGTCGGAAGGAGCACGTAGTAGGTGGCCAGTGCGGTCGCCGGCAGCATCACGGGTAGGAGCCAGAGAGGCGCATTGGGTGTCTTGACGGCCATCAGTTGACCGAACTCGACCGCAGCCCACCCGATCGCCACCAACAAGACGGCGAGAAAGGGCAGGGTTGGAAGCAGAAACACCGCGGCTAGAGCCAACGGAACGCCGAGCAACGCGGTAGCGATCCTCTTCACGAGCAGCCTCGATCCGTTCCCACCGTCCAAGGATGGCTTGGTCGCGGCCAGGTTCGCACCGAGCGAAGGATCTCGTCATCGTAGAGAAGGTCGAAGGATGGCATGAGTCGGCGAGAAAGTATCACAACGGAGAGAACGACGAGGTGGGATAGTGCACGGCGTAGAGTTCCAGCCCATGAGCCGGGGCATTGGGCCCGGCCGACGGTCGTTCGCCGCCTTGCAGCAGGTGACCGAAGTTGTCGACGGTTCGCTGATGTCGACCTACCTCCAGGAGGGTTCCGATCAGGGCTCTGACCATCCCTCGCAGGAATCCCTGCCCAGCGATAGCAAAGATGTACACCGCCTCCTCGCGGAGCCAGTCCGCTCGATCGATCCGGCGGCGGGCGCTCACGTGGGAGCCTCCCGCCTTGGCGAAGGCCGAAAAATCGTGCTCACCCACCAGCAACCCAGTGGCCCGCTCGATGGCCGCAAAATCCAGATCCCCGAGAACTTGCAGAGTGTTCCAAGACTCGAGGGGTGAGAGAACGCTAGCGCGGGATAGACGATAGCGATACTCCTTGGAAAGAGCATCGCGGCGAGCATCGAATCCCGGAGTTGCCCTCTGGGCCTTCATCACGCGGATATCGTCCGGAAGAAATCGGTTGGTGCCGTGGACGAGGGCACGACAGGACCAGGAACGGGCCAGTCGCAGGGAGGCGACCTGCCCGCGGGCGTGGACCCCTCGATCGGTCCGCCCCGATCCCATGACCCGAACCGGGCTTCCGGTCAGGGTCTCGAGGGCGTCCTCCAGGACCTCTTGGACCGTCAGAGCGTTCTCCTGGCGCTGCCAACCCGCGTACCCGGTTCCTCGGTAGGAGACTTCCAGGGCGTAGCTGACCGGGCAGTCGTCAGCGGGGTGGGGGACTACTCCGTCGTCCAAGCGCCCCTCCCCCGTCGTCGATCGATCACAGCCAAGACCAGGAAGGGTAACCAGATGGCCAGATACATCCAGGGCCATAGATCGATCCCACCAAACTGCGGCCAGTAGGCAAGCAGGATGGCACCCGACAACCAGATCCACGCACGGTGTCCTACCACCACAGCCCACGGCAACACCCAGAGAAGATACCAGGGATAGACGGTGGCCGAACAGAGCAGAAGACCGGCGAAGAGCTCTCCGGTTGCGCCGACCACCTCACGACGACGGAGGGACCTTGCGATCACCACGAGCGCCAGGACGCCGAGCATGGCTTTGGCCAAGAACTGCGGGTAGAGCCACGGATAGAGAAGGTTGAGCATCTCGTGGTGTCCCACGGTCGCCTTGGCAGAGTCCACCAGGCTTGCCAGCGCCTGGCTCAAGCCGATGGAATCAACGGACCTCCACAGGGGCTCGTAGAGGGGGCCGTTGAACTCCCAGGACACCGCATAGGTCACCCAGCCGCTGGGGAGGCCGGGAGCCAGAACCGGCCACAGCGCGAGACCTGCCACCGAAGTCGCCACCAAGACGTAGCGCTGGGGCCTTCCACTTTGCCGAGCCCACAAGGGCCATGCGACGATGGGACCCAGCTTGGCGAGAACGCCGGCCGCCGCCGCAACCGCCGAATGCGCGATACGCGGCTTCTTCGCTTGCAACCATCCCACCGCCAGCACCGAGGCGGCCACGCCAAGTGCATCGACGTGCCCCATGCCCGCCACCTCCAACATCACCATTGGATTCCACAAGTACCAGATCACCCGGCAACGGGACAATCCTTCACGGTCTACCAGCCGTATGACCCATCGACAGGCAACGAGGTCGGCAATGATCAGCATCAACTTCCACCACCAGAGCGCTCCCGGGAGCCGAGCGACTAAACTCCATGCCGTGATGGCGAGAGGCGGATACACCGTGGGGATGGAGCGATGATCGAGTCGCTCCCACACCGAGTCGTGGTACTCGATCAGTTCCGGCGCGTCCGGAGCAAGCCGATAGGGATCCAAACCACGCGCCGCGACCTCGCCGTCCCACAGATATCTCCACACGTCGTTGGAGAGGACTGGTTCGACTGGGAGCAGAGCCAATCTACCGAGCAAGGCGACTCCCATGAGCCATCGCAGGGATCGCAAACGCAGATCTCCACTCCGCGAGAGCAGGATCAAACCGCCAAAGGAAACTCCCAGCAACCCGAGAACTGCCGGCACCGCTCCGGCTGGATTCGATACCGCCGCCAGTGCGACCAGCGGCCCGAGGTGCAGAACCAGCGAGGCGACGAAGCGTACGCACGGTCGGGCGGGAGGAGTGGACACAGATGACTCCACTCCTAGACTCCGCCTTGCTCGACTCTGTACTGCTCTCGGTCTACTACTCGACGCTGAGCATCTTGGCTGTCTTTGGAACCCACCGACTCCTCCTCGTGGTCGAATGGTGGCGGACCCGACACCAGAACCCAAGGGTACCCGCGCCACCCTCGACTTGGCCCATCGTCACGGTGCAACTCCCACTCTACAACGAGCGTTTCGTCGTCGAACGGCTCCTCGAGGCCATCGTCCACCTCGACTATCCACGAGACCGCCTCGAGATACAGGTTCTCGATGACTCGACCGATGAGACTAGTTCGTTGGTCGCCGCACAAGTAGAGCGTTGGTCCTCTCTGGGCATCGACATCCGGCACCTCCATCGAAAGCAACGCGACGGCTTCAAGGCAGGAGCGCTCGCGGCGGGAATGGAGGTCGCACGTGGCGACCTGCTCTGCGTTTTCGACGCGGACTTCGTTCCGGAGAGCGACTTCTTACGGCATCTGGTGCCCCACTTCGAGGATCCTGAAGTCGGCATGGTGCAGGCTCGCTGGGAACACTTGAACCGCGAGGATTCCCTGCTCACTCAGGTTCAGGCGATCCTTCTCGACGGACACTTCGCCATCGAGCACACCGCGCGCAACCGCAGTGGTCACTTCTTCAACTTCAACGGTACCGGCGGAATCTGGAGACGCCAGGCCATCGTCGACGCCGGAGGTTGGAGCGCTGAGACTCTGACCGAGGACCTCGACCTGTCGTACCGAGCTCAGCTCGCAGGCTGGCGTTTCATCTACCGCCCAGACGTGACGGTCCCAGCCGAGTTGCCCGATCGAGTGACCGCGTTCAAGAGCCAGCAGCATCGCTGGGCCCGCGGCTCGATTCAAACCGGACGCAAGCTCCTGCCCCGCATTCTCGCGGCGAAGCTACCTCTGGGAGTCAAAGCGGAAGCCTTGGTCCACCTCACCAGCAATCTCAGCTACCCCCTCATGATCCTGCTCGCGGGTTTGATGTTTCCCGCCATGATCCTGCGACGCGGAGCTCCCATCTCGAGACTCCTCACGGTGGACGCGCCCCTCTTCGGCGCCGCCACTCTCTCGGTATTGCTCTTCTACCTGATGAGTCAGGTTGCGGTAGGACGTCCCCTTCGACGGGCCGTCGGCTACCTGCCCGCCGTGATGGCGACCGGCATCGGCCTGTCGGTCAGCAACACCTCGGCCGTCCTCGGCGGGCTTTATCGCCGAGGCGGAGTCTTCCACCGCACGCCGAAACGGGGTGCCCTGCCCTCGCGACCCGCGGAGTCGAAGGGCACTCTGGAGTACCACCTCCCTCAGCACCTCTCCTGGTGGTTCGAAGGACTACTCGCCGCGTATTTCTTGGGCTGCTGCGCCCTCGCTCTCATCTGGGGTATGTGGCTCTCCCTACCCTTCCTCTATCTCTTTCTCCAGGGATTCACCTACCTCTTCCTCCTGCCTTGGTTCGTCGACCGGCGAGAGTCGGGATCCTCCAAGCCCCAAAAAGTGCGAACCGCTACCGAGCCGTGACCGACGCCCCCCAGCCAAGCCCAGTCCGGCCACAACCCCCGATCCGGCTTCGCCCCGTAGCCACAGAAGACGCTCCCCTGCTCCAGCGCTGGCGCTCCGAACCCAGCGTTCGTCGCTATCAGCCGCTGTCCCAACTCTCGATCGCGCAGCTGGTCACGGAGATTCGTAACCGTCGGCCAAGCGATCTCTATCGAGGGCAGGGGCACCGCTTCGACTGGATCGTGGAGCTCGGTGGCAATCCCGTCGGTTGGATCACCCTCTCCGTACCCAGCTGGGAACAGGGACTGGGCGAATGCGGCTACTCCTTGACCACTGCCTACCAGGGAGGGGGCATCATGCGGCGGGCCCTTGGCCTCCTGCTTCGAGAAATCTTCTCTCGGACCACCCTCTTTCGCCTCGAGGCTCGGTGTGCAGAAGACAATGAAGCTTCGCGACATCTCCTCGAGGGACTCGGATTCCGGCGCGAGGGGACCCTCCGCGGCTATCTGCAGATCGAAGGCCGCAGGATCGACAGTCTCCTCTACGCTCGGCTGCGAGACGATGAGTTCCCGGAGAGCACCGAACACCCGACCCGCGACGACGAGGTGTGAGCGCTAGTAGGTTCTAGCGGCCCCCAGGCGATGTCTAGACAACATCCAGTTTGGCGTACTTGGCGACCAGCATCCGCTTCCCCCAGCGCTCGAAGAACACCGAGATACGCCCCTGCTCCCCGCTGCCGATCACTTCCAGGACCACACCCTTTCCCAGCGTGGGATGCATGACCTGAGTCCCCTGCTGGAGGCCTCCCGACGAGGTGGGACTACCCGTCGGTCGTGGAGAGGAACTCACCCTGGGGGGACCGACGCTGGGCATCGAGCCACCGGTGGTCCCCGAGGAGGCACCCGGCGTGCGGAAGAAGCTGTAGACCTCGCGAGAGCGTTCGTCCATGACCCGGTGGCTGCTGACTTCTACGTCGAGGAACTCGTCCGGTATCTCCGCCAAGAACGACGATTCGATCTGATCTTGGTAGCGACCGGCGATCCGACGTCGCCGACAGCAAGTGAGGCTCAGATGCTGCATGGCCCGCGTCATCCCCACGTAGAGCAGACGTCGCTCCTCCTCGATGTCCTCGCGAGTCTCCTGCGAGTTGAAGTGCGGCAGGATCCCCTCCTCCAGTCCCGCCACCACCACGACCGGGAACTCTAGCCCCTTGGCACTGTGGAGCGTCATCAACGACACGCCACCGTTTTCCTGCTGACTGTCGAGATCAGATGTCAGAGAAACGTGGTCCAGAAAGTCGGTCAAACACTCGAAGGGAGACTGGTCCGGGCGCCCCTCGGAGAACTCCTGCGCGGCGGAACGGAACTCCTCGACATTCTCTAGACGTGATCGGGACTCGGAATCGTCCTTCTCGATCAGCGCCTCAGCGTAGCCCGATTCCTCGATCAGGCGACCCAGGAGTTCCGGCATGTCGAGGTGCTCGGCATCCTCCATCAAAGCGAGCATGAAGTCCCGGAAACTACGGAGCGCCTTGGAGCCCCGCGCGGGAATGCTGTCGAGGACCTGGTTCTGCAGGAGGGCATCCCACAGGGTCACGCCCATCGTCTCGGCGTGTTCCGCCAACTGCGACAAGGTGCCGCCGCCGATTCCTCGAGGCGGTGTATTGACGATGCGGTCGAAGGAATGGTTGTCGCGGGGGTTGCGCAGGACTCGCAAGTAGGCGACGAGATCTTTGATCTCCGCCCGGTCGTAGAAGCGCACTCCACCGATGAGTTGGTAGGGAACTCCCTGCCGCAGCAACTCCTCCTCCAGGGCGCGCGTCTGGGAGTGAGTTCGAACCAACACCGCCATCTCGCGTAGGTCGTAGTCATCGCGACGCTGCTTTAGACCGTTGACAATCCAACGCGCTTCGTCGCCCTCGTCGGCGCCCTTGAAGATCCGGATCGGATCACCCTTCTCCTCGTCGGTCCACAGCCGTTTCCCGCGTCGAGACTCGTTGTTCTCGACCATCGCACCCGATGCGTCGAGAATCGTCTGGGTCGAGCGGTAGTTCTGTTCCAATTTGCGAACCACCGCGCCCGGGAAATGCCGTTCGAAGTCCAGGATGTTATCGAGCTCGGCCCCGCGCCAGCGGTAAATCCCTTGGTCCTCGTCACCGACCGCGGTGAGGTTGGGAGTCTCTCCCCCCAAGATCTTCACCAACTCGAGCTGGGCATGATTGGTGTCCTGAAACTCGTCGACCAGCAAGTACTCCAAACGTCGCCGGTAGCCGCCCAACACCTCCTCGTCCTGGCGCAGAAGACGTACCGCAAAAAACAACATGTCGTCGAAGTCCACCGCTCCCGCCTCACGCAACAAACCCTGATAGCGCCGGTAGACGCGGGCGATGCGGCGGCTGAAGAAGTCGGAGGCGTTCTCCTCGTAGGCATTGGGCGAGAGCAGGAGGTTCTTCGCCCCACTGATCGTCGATAGCACCGCCCGAGGAGAGAAGGATGTCTCCGAGAGCTCCTCGGCGACCAACGCCTTCTTGACCAACTGGAGCTGGTCTTTGGTGTCGAAGATCGCGAAGTCCTTGTGCAGATTCACCCGTTCTCCGAAGCGGCGCAGGAGCACCAGAGCAAAACGGTGGAATGTCCCCACGAAGGGCCGGCTGACGGAGTATCCCGCCAGGTGCTCGACCCGCTCGCGCATCTCCCCCGCCGCCTTGTTGGTGAATGTCACGGCACTGATGGCCGCGGGGTCGATCCCGCACTCGCGGATCAACCAGGCGATGCGATAGGTGATGACCCGCGTCTTGCCGGATCCGGCCCCGGCAAGGACCAACTGGGGACCCTCGCGGTGGTTCACGGCCGCCAACTGGTGTTCGTTGAGGGTTGTCGGCCAGTCGATACTCGGTCCTTGGATCCGCGGTGCGGGTGGCATTGCGGCTCTCGGTGAAGTGGCTTTGGACGTCACCGGCCCTGCCGTCGGGCGACGCATCGGCCTCCCACGGACCGAATCTTGCTTCCGCAAGGGCGCTTGCTCCGTCCCTTCCCCCGGTGTTTCGCGTCTCGGTTCCGGCGTAGATTCCAGCGTGGGTTCGAGCGCCTGTTTCCGAACTTCTTCTCGCGCCTCAGTCGGCGCTTCTTCAGTCGCGCTCGAAGAGGGGGGCTTGTCGGCATCAAAGGTCAGGGAGATCTGGGTCATTGGGAGTGGAGGGTCGAGGGATCGGAGAGTAACGGATTCGCGAGCAACCGGCACGGCGGCGCCGACGGCACGGCGGATCTCCAAGGCTACTCGACGGTCACGCTCTTGGCTAGGTTTCGCGGCTGATCGACGTCCGCCCCCAGGCGAACTCCGATGTGGTAGGCGAGGAGCTGAAGGGGAAGGACGTTGACAATGGGCTGCAGAAGCTCCCCGACCGTCGGCACCACCATGATGTCGTCCGCCAGGTCCGCGAAGTCCTCGGGTCGGTCCGTGACCACCAAGACCTGTCCGTCACGAGCCTTGACCTCCTGCAGATTCGACCGCATCTTGTCGAAGACTCTGCCTCCCGTCGCCACCGCTACCACCGGCAAATCCTCGTCGATGAGAGCGATGGGACCGTGCTTCATCTCACCCGCGGGATAGCCCTCGGCGTGAATGTAGGAGATCTCCTTGAGCTTCAGCGCCCCCTCGAGTGCGATTGGGTAGTTGATGCCGCGACCCAGATAGAGAAAATCGTGGGCCCGATGGTATTTGCGGGCCAGTTCGTCGAGATCTGCCTCCTGCTCGAGCGCTTCGTCGATGGCCTGGGGCAGGTGGGCAAGGTCGGAAATGGCCTGGGCGGGCACCTCGAGACCACGAACTTTGGCGAGATGAAGAGCTAGGAGATAGAGGGCGACGAGCTGGGTCGTGAAAGCCTTGGTCGAGGCGACCCCGATTTCCGGCCCGGCATGGGTGAGCAGGGTACCCGCACTGATCCGCGTCGCCTGGCTGCCAGGCGCGTTGCAGATGCAGGCCAGAGTCGCCCCTCGGTCGCGGGCCTCCTCCATCGCCGAAAGCGTGTCAGCGGTTTCTCCCGATTGGGAAATACCGATGGCCAGCACTCCCGGTCCGACGATCGGATCCCGGTATCTGTACTCCGAACCGTAGTCGACCTCGACCGGGATCCGGGCCAACCCTTCGATGAGAAACTTGCCCACCAGGGCCGCATGCCACGACGTACCACAGGCTAGAAGCTGGACTCGATCGAAGGAACGCAGAGCCTCTGCCCCGATACCGAGCTCTTCGAGATCGACTTCGGATCGCTCGAAGTTGACTCGCCCCGAGAAGGTCTCCTGTAGTGCCCGGGGCTGCTCGTGGATCTCCTTGAGCATGAAGTGCTTGTAGCCACCCTTCTCGGCTTGGATCGGGTCCCAGGACAGGACGTGTTCGTCCCGCACGACGGGCTCTCCAGAGCGACTCCACACTTCGCAGCCCTCCTCGGATAGAGCCGCGACGTCGCCGTTCTCGAGATACACGACCCGGCGCGTCTGGTCCAGGAGAGCGGTGGGATCCGAGGCGAGAAACTGCTCTCCCTCGCCCAGGCCGAGAGCCAGGGGAGGACCCTGCCGGGCGACGACGATCCGACGGCTAACGTCGCCAACCGCCACCGCAGCGAAGGCATAGTGCCCATCCAGCCTCTGGACCACGGTGAGTACCGAAGCGAGAAGATCCTGGGACTTCTCGAACTCGGCTGACAGCAGGTTTGCGATCACCTCGGTGTCGGTCTCCGAGGTAAAGGTCCAGCCGTCCGCAGCTAGACCCTTCTTCAGCTCGGCAAAGTTCTCGATGATTCCGTTGTGGATGACCGCGAGGCGACCCTGGGAGTCAACCAGGGGGTGAGCGTTGCGCTCCGAGGGCCGACCGTGTGTTGCCCAGCGGGTATGGCCAATCCCGAGCGATCCGGCCACTGGCTGCGACGAGAGTCGCCCAACCAACTCGTCCAGCTTTCCTTCGGCCCTCACCGTCGTCAGAGCACTCTCGGCCACCACCGCCACGCCGGCGGAATCGTACCCGCGATACTCCAAGCGACGGAGCCCGGTGAGCAGCAGGGGCACGACATCCCGCGTTCCGACGTAGCCGACGATTCCACACATAGATCTACTTCTCCTCCGAAGACCCGTTTGACCCCTCGTTGGAGGGTACCGCAGGTCGAACTCGTCCCGACCAGTCGGCGATGTTCCGCTGCCGAGCTCGCCCCACCGCCAAGGCTCGATCCGGCACATCTTTGGTAATCACCGACCCGGCTCCCGTGGTCGCCTCCGCTCCGACGCGAACGGGAGCGACGAGCATGGTATCGCTCCCCACGAACGCACCGGGACCGATCTCGGTGCGGTGCTTGGCGGTGCCGTCATAGTTGCAGGTCACGACGCCTGCTCCGATGTTGGCACCGTCCCCAACCACGGCATCGCCCAAGTAGGTCAGGTGGGAGGCCTTGGCTCCGGCCCCCAAACGGCTGTTCTTGACCTCGACGAAGTTGCCGACTTTGGCCCCCTCGCCGAGCACCGCCCCCGGACGCAGGCGAGCAAAGGGTCCGACTTTACAGTTCGAAGCCACTTCAGCGCCGTCGAGTACCGAGTAGGGCAGGATCTCGCTCGACGCCCCGACCCGGGTGTTTCGCAACCACCCTCCTTGATGAACGGTCACGCCCGTATCCAAGGTTGTACTTCCCGAGAGAGTGACATTCGGGTGAAGATAGCAATCCTCGCCGATCATTACCCCGGGATCGATTCGAATCGAGGCCGGCGATACCATCGTCACGCCTCGCTCCATCCACCGCCGTCGACAGCGGTCCATGAGAACCTCGTCGACCGATGCCAGTTCCAGTCGAGTGTTGACCCCAAGCGCTTCCTGGGGAGCCTCGAGGTGGACCAAAGCCACGCGACGCCCCGCCGCCGCCTGAGCGGTGACGGCATCGGTCAAGTAGAACTCCCCCTGCGAATTCTCGGTCGACAACTGGCGCAGAGCATCGAAGATCTCGCCGGCCGGAAGGGCGTAAATACCAGCGTTGATCATCGTCACCGCGAGTTCTTCGGGATTGGCATCGGCAGCTTCGACGATACCGGCCAGGTTACCCTCGTCGTCGACGAGAACCCGACCGAGACTTCCCGGTGGATCGAGATCAGCCACCACCATCGCTCCCCATCCCGACCGAGCCGCCTCCACCAAGCGCTTCAGCGTGGCCGCCTTGACCAGAGGCACATCCCCGGAGAGAACGACCAGGAGGTCTTCCCTGCCCACCACGGATTCGGCCTGGGCCAGCGCATGCCCAGTACCGAGTTGCTGCTCCTGCACGACCCATTCGACGTCCTGGTCAGAAAAGGCCTGGACGACATCGTCCCCACGATGGCCGATCACCGCCAGCCGGCGATCGCATCCCGCCTCGGAGGCGGTCTCCAGAACCCAGTCGAGCAAGGGCTTCCCAGCGGCTTCGTGCAGAACCTTGGGCAGATCCGAACGCATCCGCGTTCCCTTGCCAGCGGCGAGAACGACGGCGACCGTCGAAGGGCCAGATGATGGATCGTGGGTCATGTGCGTAGAGGGAATCTCGGGTTGAGATCGGTCGGTTGAGGTCTTTCGAAGACACCCTGGTCTAACGATCGGTACATAGCATCGTCGGCCGGGTGGACTCTACCCCCCTTCGCTTTCGCCAGGGAGCGATCAGGTCGGCAAGAGACCGTTCGTTCGGGGAACACCGATCCTGAGTTTCAGGACTCGACGGAAAACAGGGATTGGAAGCTCTCTTCATCCCGAAGTGCTTGCAAGTCGGGATCATGCCGCGCCTGCCCCTTGCAGCGGGGGTCGCGCTGGAAGGCGACCTCGAGCTGACGCGCCGCCTCGGCGAAGTCGCCCTGCAGGCTTCCGACGGTCGCCGCGAGGTAAGCGAAGCGACCCTGCTCGTCCTTACCCGCTTTCTTGCAAGCGACCAGGGCACCTCTAAAGTCGCCGGCGTTCTTGAGGACCACGGCATCGTAGTAGGGGTCTATCGGCTGATCTTTCGCGACTCGGGAACTGGCGACCTTCGCGTACTGGCGCGCGCGAGCGATGATCTCGACCGGCCCCGTACCTTCGGCCACCACGGTGAGGGCCTCGGCCGCCTCTTTCCAGTTCTCTGCGTAGAGCGCCTGCATCCCCTTCTCGAAGACCACGATCAACTCGACCTCGGACTCGGCTCGAATCTTGTCGGCCTTCGAGCCGATTCGAAGCTCACGCAACTGTGCCTCGACACTGTCGGTATCCGTCTGGAAGCGCTCCGCCAACTCCTGGAGCGTCTTGGAGTCCGCGTGCCGCTTGAGATACTCGCCCTCGACCTTCAACCAACGCTTACTCACTATCTTCGACCTCTCCGTGCA
>JAIOJS010000217.1 GCA_019911795.1 Thermoanaerobaculia bacterium
TAATAAGGGGTAGGGTGAACTTCCACTCCGAGTATTGCTGCTGGTCGAAGAAGACTTTCACCGACGGCTCGGTACTGCGACTGAAGACCCCGATGATCGGTCCCTTGGGCAGGCTCTTGTCAGCGGACCCAGGCAACCCGAGATCGGCAGTCGAATCTCCGGGATCTCCCTTCTCTCTGCGCTGACCGGGCAGGTTGACGGCGCGATTGGCTCCGGCCGAGAGAACGATTCCCCAGTCATCACTATCGGTGATCGGATCGGTCCAGAGCTGTCGAATCGATCGAGGTTCCACCTTGATCAGCTCCTCCAGCTTGACGGGGAGACGTCCGTGGCGTTGCTGAAAAACACGAATGGCCTCGGCGTATTGAAACCCCCGAAAGATCAGTTCCTCCTCCTTCTCGCGACGGATCACCGTCGACCACATCGGCAAAGCGGTGGCCACTGCGATGTTCAGAAGGAGGATCATGATCACCAGAGCGACCATGTTGTACCCTCCCTCAGCGGAGCGAACCAGCCCTCGACTCACGAGCTACAGCTCATCGAAAGGGATCCCGTCGAGGGTCGTCCCCTCCGCCCCAGAAAGCACATCGATGATCCCCGGTTGCCCATCCTCGGGAAGATCCGTCTCGGCTGGGATGTCCTCGAAATCGACCTCCTCGTAGACCACGATCCAGGTCTCGTCGCTCTTGGTGACCGGATCCGGCGGGATCTTCCGGAGATAGCCCTCCTCCACCAGGGCCTCGAGACTCGGCGGATAGTAGCCCTGGTCCCCATAGTGCTGATCGATCACGTCGCGAAAGGTCCGGAGGTCGGTCTTGAGGGCAGCCTCCTGCGCTCGCTGGGGCATGTGGATCATCGCCGGCATGGCGATGACGGCCAGAATCCCGATGATGGCGACGACGATGATCAACTCGAGGAGGGTGAAGCCACCGTCCGGTCGCCGATCAGTCGGTGCGGGAGTAGGTCTTTGGAATGTGTTGGAATTCATCGCTTGGTCTCCTATCACCACTCACGGTACGGAATCTTGTTGAGCCCCACTCCGTCGCTCAGGGAGTACACGTCGTAGACGTTCTCACCTCCCCAACTCCCGCTGTCCCAATCGTCCTGGTAGCTGCGCAAGCCCCACTCCGCCTCTCCCGTCATCGGATCGATCGGAATGCGACGCAGGAAGCGAGCATGGGAGTCCACTTGCCCCACCAGTTCGACGCCTTCGACCAGGACCTCGAGTTCGGAAGGATAGCCGTCGGTGTCGAGGTCGACCGGGATGAGCCCAGCGTCGGAATAGCGCTTGAACTCGTCGATGGCGTAGCGCATCTCTCGGAGGTAACCGCGCAACTCCGACTCCTTGGCCCGCTTCCTAGCGAACTTGGCGACGGGCAGAGCAATGCCGGCCAGGATAACCAGGATGGTGCAAACCATGACCAGCTCGGCCAGGGTGTACCCAGCCTGTCGGCGGGTTCCAGGGCGAGCGGCTCGGACGGGAGCATGCATCATGGCCTCTTAGGTCGTCCCCGCACCGGGATCCAAATCCGGCTTGAACTGGATCTCGTCACGATCTTGGATGGTAAACGACAGCGAGCGGCCTCGGGCCGGGCGCAAGTTCTCCATGTCTTTGTCCAGAGCCTCGAGGTCCTCGACCGCAACCTCGGTCTCGCCGACTTCCAGCACCTCGAAGACCAGGGTCGCGATCACTCCGGAACCCACCACTCCCAAACGTCGGCTAAGGCGACTCGCCCCGACCATCAACCGGCCGGCCGACTGCTCTGCCACCATCACCTGTGACTCCGACGCTGGGCCCATAAAATCGCCCGTTTGTGACTCGACGAATCGCAAGACGGTCGGGTCGTAGACGACGGCGAAGGGAAGATGAGACACCGGCTTCGGTGCGTTGGCTCGGAGAGCGATCCGTACCTGACGATCGACGACGACGAAATCCTGAGACAGCTTCGGAACCACCGTAATGGCCCCGCCACTCGCCAGCGACACGTCCGGACGCGCAAAGCCCCAGCCAAAACCGACACTGGAGTTCAGGTCTGACGATTCCCCGAATGGATCGACCTCCTCGACCTCTTCGGACTCATCGTCGTTCGAATTCACCGGATTGCCGAAAGCAGGAGGAGCGAGGTCAATACCGGCTGGCGCCTCCTCCTTCTTCTCCTGGTCTTGACCATCTCCCGCATCCTGCAAACCGCGTGGCAACTCCCGTACTCGCTGGTTGATTAACTCCCGCACCCGGTCGGCAGACGAAGCGCCCTCATCGAACGGCCCCTCGGCGTCGGATTCGACCCGCGGACTCCCTCCACTGAACGAGATATTGGCCTCGGTGCCGACCCAGACCGGCATGAGGTCATCCTCGGTGATGTCCGAGCGGCGGATAATGTGCGGCGTCATCGTCAAGATGACATCGGTGCGTTGGTGGTCGGTGTTCTTCTTCGAGAACAGTCGCCCCAAGAGGGGGATCTCCGACAGACCAGGGATTCCGCTGTCGCCGGATATTTCGTCCGTGCGCAGCAGACCGGCCAGGAAGTTGGTTTCACCATCCTTGAGTCGAATGACGGTGTCGATCTTGCGAGTCCCGATGATCGGCTGCGAGACACCACTCGAGCCCTCCACCGAGCCGGCGAGATTGCTCACCTCGACACTCAACTTGAGAGTGACCTCCAAGTTGTGATGCACCCTCGGCTCTATCTCCACCTTGATGCCGACATCGGTGTACTGAAAGGAGGTCACCGGAATGACATTGCCGCCCTGATTGTTCGAAGTGTTGAACGTCGTCGATGGAATGGGAACGCGCTCACCAATGTGGAGCGAGGCCTTCTCCCCTTCGCTGATACGGAGCTGCGGCTTCGCCAGGACCTGCGAATTGCTGTTGTTCTTGACGAACGAGTAGAGGAAGCTAGGGACGGTGAGCCCCCAGTGGTTCTCGTTGAGGTGCTCGAAGTCCGACAGGCGCAGCGTGTCGTCGCCGAGATCGAGACCCCAGCCCACCGAGTAGCTCGACAACGATAGGCCGATATCCCGAATTTCCTTGGAGTTGACCTGGAGCAGCTCGACGTCGACGACCACTTCAGCGCGGGCCTTATCGTTGACTTGAATCAGGCGTTCGGCGACCTTCACGCGATCCGCTGAATCGCGCATGATGATGGCATTCTGCTGATCGTTGGCGGCCACCTTCTTGGCGTCAACCATGGTGCGGATCATGGTCATCACGTCCTTCACCTCGGCGTTTGACAGGAAGAAGGTCTGAATCACCTGGTCTTCGTAGGCGCGTCGGTTCTGGGCCGATTCAGCCGCGATCAAGATGGTGTGCTCATCCAGGACCTTGTAGAAGTGCTGACCTCCGCGCATCAGGATCTCGAGAGCCTTCTGGGGAGTGACATCCTTCAGTTCGATCGCGATCTCCTGCGAGCGCAGATTGGGGTCAAAGAGGATATTGATGCCATAGGCCTTCCCCAGAGCCCGGTAGATGTCTTTGATCGGCACCGGCTGCGGAAAATCCAACGAGATCGGGTCGTTCGAACGTGGATTGAGCATTGGCGGCTGGGAACGCTCGCGCGCCTCGCGCTTCATCTCCTCGATCGTCTTCTGCGCTCCGCGTTGCTGCGCGCGGGCTTCGATCTCGTCGCGCACCTTCTGCAGCTCGACATAGGCATACTGGTTGGTCGGATCGAGTTCGACCGCCTGCCGGTATTCGATCAGAGCCCGCTCGAAGCTACTGGCCTGATGGAACCTCTTTCCCGACTCAAAGTGCTGTTGCGATGCTTTGATCTTGGCGCGGATGAGCGACGAGCGATAGGTGATATTGCCCGGGTCCTGTTGCGTGAGCTCGATATAGCCTAGGACTGCATCGTCCCAGTTGCCGGTGTCCTCCGCTACCTGAGCTTGACGATGAAGGCCATACGAGCCGCACCCGAAGAAGAGTAGACCCACCATGAGTCGCGGTAGGAAGTGTCGTATCTGATTCATATCTCTCAAGTTCCTTAAGCTGCGACGATGCTTCAACCGCCGGCGGGAAGACGCACCGGAGTCGCGTCTGGAAAATCAACGAAGCCGATGGCGACCGATTCATATCCGATCTCTCGTATCAAAAAAGACTCCTTGAAGGCCTCGCCCTCCCGGAGATTGAAGATGTCCTCGCCGCTGACCAACACGGCGATGCGATTGTCCTCTCGACCAAAACTGCCGAGGTACTTAAAGCCGCTTACGGATGGCGGGACGGGACCGCTTGGTTGAACCACCGGAGGCGGGGTCGGTTTGGGTGGCCTAATGACGGGCGGTGCAGGTTTTGGGGCCGCCTGCGGAACTACCCCATAGCGAAAGGGATCCCGGCCCAACTCAAACTCCTCGCTGGGTGCCTCGAGAAGCGAAATGTCGAGTCCAACGACCTCAGTCACCAGCGTACCATCCTGGACACCGCCGCGAGCCGGACGGACCCCCACTGGCTTGTCTCCGCGAGGTACCCAATGACCCCGCTGGGTCCAGAGTAGGAGCACCAGCAATCCGCCCAGGACCGCGAGCAACTGCTTCTGCCGAGGTTCGAGGGTCATCGCTTCGATCGCTCCACATCCTCGAACAGGGTCGAGAGGGTCAAGCCCACGGTGAGCCTACCTTGATCCGAATCGCCCACCTGAATCGCTTCGAGTACGAGGAAGGACGGCGACAGCTCGATCAGATTGATCAAACTCCGGACGTCTTGGTATGTACCCGTGACCGTGAACTGGATCTCCTTCTTGGTCAAGCGAAGGTCCTCGACGTCGACATCAGCGTAGCGAATATTGTTGGGAGCCGACAAACCAGAGCGACGAGCGAGATCCTTCACTTCCAGCATCATCCGGGTCAAACGTTCCGACTGCGTCGCGAAGCGCTCGTGTCGCAAGGACACGAGTTCCAACTCCGTCTGCTGGGCTAGGTCCAAGGCGGCCTCGACCTCTGCGCGGCTGCGCGACAAGCCGTCTAGTTGCTCCGCTGCACGTTCGATCGCTTGATCTTGAACCGCAACCCGCACCAGCACCACGATCTGATGGGCAGCGAGAAGCACCAGGTTCACCGCAACGAAGAGCAACGCAGGAAGCCAAAACTTGGTCCGGCGTGTCCAAAGAGCCACCCCACGCCTCAAGAGTTCCACCTCATCGCAAGATCCCCGGACTGGACGCGGTGGGAGCCAGGGGCCGAGGCGTCGCCCGCTCTCCTCCCCGA
>JAIOJS010000218.1 GCA_019911795.1 Thermoanaerobaculia bacterium
CAAGGAGGAGGGTGGCCGTCACACTCCGTTCTTCAGCGGATACCGTCCGCAGTTCTACTTCCGCACGACCGACGTCACCGGCGTCGCAACCCTGCCGGAAGGAACTGAGATGGTGATGCCGGGGGACAACGTGAACATGGATGTCGAGCTCATCGCTCCGATCGCCATGGAGAAGGGCGTCCGCTTCGCAATCCGCGAAGGTGGCCGCACCGTCGGTGCTGGCACCGTCACCGAAATTACCGAGTAAGTTTGACGGCGACCCGATCGCCGATAGCGAGTCGCGAGAAGGCCACGAGTCTTCTGCCGCTCGATTTTGTACCTTGAATGAATAAGAAGATTGAATAATTTAGGGCAGTAGCTCTAACGGTAGAGCGTCGGTCTCCAAAACCGAATGTTGTGGGTTCGAATCCCTCCTGCCCTGCCAAGCCTTCAGGGGTCCCCGTAGTGATCCCGCCCGGGTCTAACGCGCCCACCCGCCAGAGTTCAGTACCGCAACCGAGGTCCCCCCGTTATGAAGTGGTTGAAATACTTTTTCTCAGAGTTCTTGCCGGAAGTCATCGTCGAGATGAAGAAGGTGAGCTTTCCTTCGCGGGATGAGGTTATGGGGACGACGATCGTGGTCATCGTGACGAGCTTTATCTTTGCCTTCTATCTGTGGGCGGCGGACATGATCATCCTGAAGGTCTATCAGGGTGTCTTCGACGCGAGTAAGAGGTTGTTGAGTTGATGGCGATGAGTGCGACACCCGACGCCGAGTTTCGTTGGTACATCGTCCACACCTACTCCGGATTCGAGGAGAGGGTGAAGGAGACGTTGCGCCAGCGCGCCGATGCCTTGGGGATGGGTGAGGACTTCGGCGAGGTTAGGATTCCGACCGAGACGGTCGTGGAGATGCGCGCCGGTAAGAAGCGCGAGACTCAACGAAAGTTCTTTCCGGGGTACATCCTGGTGCAGATGAAGATGTCCGATCCCGCCTGGCACGTGGTGCGCAACACCCCGAAGGTGACTGGGTTCGTGGGCACGGGCAAGAAGGCAACGCCGTTGAGTCAGACCGAGGTCGACCAGATCCTCGAGCAGGTCGTTTCGGCCCAGAGCAAGCCAAAGCCGAAGTACATGTTCGAACAGGGCGAGCCGGTCAAGATTATCGACGGGCCGTTTAGCAATTTCACCGGGATCGTCGAGGAGATGAACCTCGATCGCAATACCCTCAAGGTGATGGTGACGATTTTCGGGCGGCAGACGCCGGTGGAACTCGAGTTCCTCCAAGTACAGAAGATGTAGCAACACAGTTGTCAGCAGTCCCTTCGGGCGAAAGGCTCTTCCTTTCGCACGAGACGGCTCATGGTGAGTCGCCGCGGCGAGCAACGACGATAGGCACAGACCAAGACAACCTGGGCGAACCGAGACAGACTGGACGAAAACGATGGCGAAGAAGATACTAAGTCAAATCAAGCTGCAGATCCCCGCGGGGCAGGCAACGCCTGCACCTCCGGTTGGGCCAGCCTTGGGGCAAGCAGGGGTCAATATCATGGACTTCTGCAAGGCCTTCAACGCCCGCACGCAGGGAGAGCAAGGGATGATCATTCCGGTGGTCATCACGGTCTTTGCAGATCGCAGCTACACCTTTATTACCAAGACCCCGCCGGCAGCAATCCTGTTGAAGAAGGCCGCGGGTCTGGCCAAGGGCTCGGGTGAGCCAAACCGCAAGAAGGTGGGCAAGGTGACGTCGGCGCAGGTCGCCGAGATCGCCAAGATCAAGATGGCGGACCTCAACGCGAGTGGCGAAGAGAGTGCCGCTCGCATCATTGAGGGCACGGCCCGATCCATGGGTATCGAGGTCCAGGGCTAAGGCCCGGGATAGGAGCGACGACGTGGCAAAACACGGAAAAAAC
This sequence comes from Thermoanaerobaculia bacterium, assembly GCA_019911795.1. Classification (GTDB taxonomy): domain Bacteria; phylum Acidobacteriota; class Thermoanaerobaculia; order Multivoradales; family JAIOJS01; genus JAIOJS01. The sequence continues at coordinate 1,893 of JAIOJS010000218.1, forward strand.
TACAACAATGCCTCGGCCAAGGTCGAGGATCGCGATTACGCACTTGGGGAGGCGGTAGCGCTCCTCAAGGACGTCAGCTACACCAAGTTCGACGAGACCGTCGAAATGGCCATGCGACTCGGTGTCGACCCACGGCATGCGGACCAGATGGTTCGCGGTACGGTCGTCCTTCCCCACGGCACCGGACGCGAGATGCGAGTCTTGGTCTTCGCCGCTGGTGAGAAGGTCAAGGAGGCTGAGGATGCCGGTGCTGATCATGTCGGTGGCGAGGAGCTGCTCGAGAAAATCAACGGCGGCTGGATGGATTTCGACTCGGTAGTCGCGACGCCCGACATGATGCGGGTGGTTGGACGCTTGGGTAGGGTGCTCGGTCCTCGGGGTCTGATGCCCAATCCCAAGGCCGGCACGGTGGCCATGGACGTCGGCAAGGCCGTTCGAGACATCAAGGCCGGTAAGGTTGAGTTTCGCGTAGAGAAGGCTGGGATCATTCAAGCGCCGGTTGGCAAGGTCTCCTTCTCGGCGGAGCAGCTCGAGCAGAACGCTCGCTCGCTCATTGACGCGGTGCTCAAGGCCAAGCCGGCTTCGTCCAAGGGCAAGTATCTCAAGTCCGTCAACGTGACGACGACGATGGGCCCAGGAATCACTCTGGATAGTTCGGCGCTCGGCGCCGCGACGGAAGGCTAAGAGGAGTTTCGTCATGGCGCTTACACGAGCCAACAAGGAGGCATTGATCTCCAGGTATGAAGAGGGACTGGCGGCGGCGACGCACGCCTTGCTTCTCGACTACAAAGGAATCGACGTCCCGCAGGTAACCGACCTCCGCGCACGCTTGCGCGAATCCGGCGCGAGCTACGAGGTGGTCAAGAACCGCCTCGCTCGAATTGCGATCAAGGGCAAGCCGCTCGAGGATCTGATCGGGTCCTTCGTGGGGCCGACCGCGGTGGTCTACACCAACGACGATGTCGTGGGTATGGCCAAAACCCTGTCCGACTTCGCCAAGACTGTACCTACCTTGGAACTCAAGGGTGGAATCGTCGAGGGGCAAGCGGTGGCGGCAAGTCAGGTGGTAGAGATCGCCACGCTTCCCAGCCGTGAGGAACTGCTTTCCAAGCTGGTCTTCTTGCTGCAGTCGCCCATTACGCGACTGGCTCGGACTCTCAACGCAGTCACCCGCGACTTCGTGGTGGTCATGGGGCAGATCGAAGCCAAGAAGGCAGGCGAGGGCTGATCTGGCTTCTAGCTGGACACAGCATCGACTGATGCAAGCAAGCTAGTCCAACCAAGCAAGCTAGTCCAACCAAGCTAGTGCAACCAATTGAACTAAACCGTTGGGGAAAGCCCCAAAGATTCTAGAAAGTTAACACCGTGAGTTCGCCGAGGGTAAATCCCCGGTGGCTCACCGGATGACCCGCTAGGGCAAGGAGAGAGAAGATGGCAGTCGCAACTGAGGATTTCATCAAGCAGATCGACGAGATGACCGTTCTGGAACTGAACGGTCTCGTCAAGGCCCTCGAGGACCACTACGGCGTTTCGGCCGCCGCCGCCGCTATGCCGGTCGCAGCCGCCGCTGGCGCAGCCGGTGGAGCCGAGGCCGAGGAGCAGACCGAGTTCGACGTGGTTCTCACCTCGTTCGGTGACAAGAAGATCAACGTCATCAAGGTCATCCGTGAGGTCACCAGCCTCGGTCTGAAGGAAGCCAAGGAGCTCGTTGAGTCGGCTCCTGCTCCCGTCAAGGAAGCCGTGTCCAAGGACGAGGCTGGCCAGATCAAAGAGAAGCTCGAAGCAGCGGGGGCGCAGGTCGAAATTAAGTGACCTGTCTCGTTGGTTCGAGTGTGACGCCTGGGTCCGCCCTTCTTCGGAGGGTGGGCTAGGCGTCTTTGCCGTGCCATGCGAACCGAACGTCGCGAGGACGTTTCGGGCGCATGGTGTCGGTGTCTGCGGGAATACCGATTCCCGCGTTTTGGCGTCCCGTCCGGGACGCCCCGAGTTGCGTTGTCGGTCCCGCGGCGCTCTCTTAGCTGCTGCACCCGAAAAGGAGTAGGACGACTCTATGGAAAAGGCCAAGATCACACAAGAGCGCGAGCGGGTGGATTTCTCCCGTATCGCGACGACGTTGCCGATCCCAAATCTTATCGAGGTTCAGAAGCGCTCGTACGAACGCTTCCTCCAGATGAACCTGCTGCCCGCGGAGCGTATCGCGCACGGGCTTCAGGCGGTATTCACCAGCATTTTCCCATTCTCGGATTTCCGCGAGACCTGTTCTCTGGACTTCGTGAGATTCACCATTGGTGACTGGGAATGCAAGTGCGGCACGCTGGCCGGACTCGAGTACCTACGGATGACATGCACGAGCTGCGGCTCGAAGATCATGACGGACCATCCGCATGAGGATACTGTCACCTGTACCGAGTGCGGTTTCGTCAACAAGAACCAGGTCGTCAACTGTGACATCTGCGGTGATCCCGTGGAGTTGCAGCACAAGTACTCCATCAAGGAGTGTCAGGAACGAGGGATGAGCTTCGGCGTTCCGCTGAAGGTCACTTTCCGGTTGATCGTCTACGACAAGGACCCCGAGACCGGCGTCCGGATGATGCGTGACGCCAAGGAAGAGGAGGTCTACTTCGGAGACATTCCTCTGATGACCGACAACGGTACCTTCGTGATCAACGGCACCGAGCGGGTCATCGTCAGCCAGCTGCACCGAAGCCCCGGCTGCTTCTTTACCCAAGAGGGTCCACGGAGTTTCCTGGCGAAGATCATTCCCTACCGCGGCTCCTGGGTTGAGTTTGAGTACGACCAGAAGGAGATCCTGCAGGTTCGGATCGACCGCAAGCGGAAGTTCTATGGGACAGTGTTCCTGCGGGCTCTCGGCTTGGAAACCAACGAGTCGATCCTGCGTCGCTTCTACACACCGGTGAAGCTAGTGACCAAGGCCAAGGGCGCGATGTCGCTGGAGCTCGAACGCCGCGTTCTCGAGATGGAGAAAATTCGAGATCTTCAGCGTCACGGGCGTCGTGAGACGTTCTCGATCTTTGCCGGGCAGACCCTGGCCGCCAAGGATGTCAAGAAGCTCGCGGACGGTGGCACGGTGAGCAAGAAGGTCACCATCCAGGATCTCGAGCGTGCGGCGTTTATCGCCGACGTGGTGGATCTCGACACCGGTGAAGTGATCTTTGAGGCGAACCACCCGGTGCCGGATGACCTGCTCTCGCAGATCGACAATCGGAATCTCACCGACCTCGAGATTTTCTTCCCCGAGTGGGACTTGGTCGGAACCATCCTGGCGAACACACTGGCCAAGGACACAACCAAGGATTCCAAGGAGGCCCTGATCGAGATCTACCGGCGGATGCGGCCCGGCGATCCTCCGACCCTGGAGAGCGCCCAGTCGCTCTTCCGCGGTATGTTCTTCGATGCCAAGCGCTACGATTTCTCGAAGGTGGGCCGTTTCAAGTTCAACATCAAGTTGGACTCCGATGTGTCCGTCGACCAGAAGACTCTCTCGGATGACGACTTCTTCCGGGTCATCGAGTACCTGCTGCGCCTCCACAAGGATGTTGGCAGAGTCGACGATATCGACAACCTCGGCAATCGTCGAGTGCGTGCGGTCGGCGAGCTCCTCGAGAATCAGTTCCGTATCGGTCTGGTGCGCATGGAGCGAGCGATCAAGGAGAAGATGTCGGTCCATCAGGACATCGATTCGGCGATGCCTCACGACCTGATCAATTCGAAGCCCGTGATCGCCGCGGTCAAGGAGTTCTTCGGTTCTTCCCAGCTTTCGCAGTTCATGGATCAAACCAATCCACTGTCCGAGGTCACTCACAAGCGCCGTCTTTCGGCTCTCGGCCCTGGCGGTCTGTCGCGTGAACGCGCTGGCTTTGAGGTGCGCGACGTGCACACCTCTCACTACGGTCGAATCTGTCCCATCGAGACCCCCGAGGGTCCAAACATCGGACTGATCTCTTCATTGGCGACCTATGCTCGCATCAACGACTATGGATTCATCGAGAGTCCCTACAAGAAGGTCGTGGGCGGTCGAGTCCTCGAGCACTTCCGAGTGGTCAAGGTTGGTGACGCCGATGTCAAGCTTGGCCAGATCGTCACCAGCGATGAGTTCGCAGCCGCGAACAAGAAGCTCTCGAAGAAGGGGAAGGCCGAGGCTGAGCCCTATGCCTTCTACCTGACGGCATGGGAGGAAGAGAAGTACGTCATCGCCCAGGCT
>JAIOJS010000219.1 GCA_019911795.1 Thermoanaerobaculia bacterium
CTCTTCGAGACTCCGTACCGTCTCGACAAACCGTTGATGACCGAGTTCGTACTGCGGTATCGCCGGCTGCCATCGGGTCACCTCGGCCCGCTCTGGATCCCCGCGAGTGCCCAGGGCCACTTCGAGGTCGCGCTCCACCACCGCGAGAAGGTCGGCGTCGCTCTGGTTCAGGACCTCGGGGTCGAGTCGTCCGCCGAGAAAGACGGAGAGCGCCACCCGGCCGGCCGGCGCCCGCCCGGGAAAGACCGACGACGGGAAGAGGCATCCCAAGATCCGCAAAGGTTCGCAGCGAGGGGCGAGGAAGCCAAATCCGTCCAGTGGATGGGCAACCCGATCGCGTCGATATCCCAGAGACACCACCGCCAGCGATGCTTGGGGCAGCTCGGCGAGGGTGCGACTCCTCCCTCGAGAAATCAGATCGAGAAGGCGTCCCGTTGCCCCTGCCGGGGTGGTGACCACAAGCTGAGGAGCCGAGACCGAAAAGCCCGCCCCTCGCACCTGGAAGATGCCGGCTTGGCTCTCGATAGTCTCGACCCTACTCTCCAGTTGGAGGTCCGGGAGACTTGCAGCCAAGGCCCTAGGAAGGTGTTGCAGTCCGGTGGGAAAGGAGATCATGCGTCCCCGTGAAGCCCCGCTGCGGCGACTCGCCCAGACTCCCCGAAGAAGACTGCCGAACCGCCTCTCGAGGGTCCACACCTTGGACATGGCCCAACGTGTCGACAGTCGCTCCGGATCCCCCGCGTAGACACCCGAGGTGAAGGGCCCGACGGCGTAGTCCAGCCAGGGTTTTCCCACGCGGCGGCGCACGAAGTCGGCGATGCTCTCATCGCCGTCGGCTCCTGCCTCAGATTCGTCGTTGCCCGTCTCGAGGGGCCGAACCCAAGGCTCCCGCAGCAACCGCAGTTTGGCCGAGAGCGGGAAAAGAGGCGTCCGCAGGAGCCCAAGGGGCCGAGAGGGCAACTCGACTAGTCGCCCGCGTTGGAAGACAAAGCGACGGCGAGCGGCAGGGTTGGATTCGATCAGATCGGCCTCGAGCCGCAAGTCCGTGATCAACTGCTTCAAGTCCCCGCGCGCCATCACCGTGTTGGGACCGAGTTCGAAGAGCCAGCCCTCACCTCCCGTCGAACGGATTACCCCACCTGCTTCCGAAGCCTCCTCCAAAACAGCCACCCGCAGACCGCGGCGAACCAGGTAGAAGGCCGTAGACAAGCCGGTAATGCCTCCCCCGACAACGACGACGTCGTGGGTGGGGTCAGCGTGGGGTGGCTCTACCACGAGAGGACGCTGCAACCCACTACGCGTGGAACGTCGCGCCGGTGCGAGCCATCTCCACCAGCATTGGCGCCGGCGTAAAGCGATGCCCCTTCAGAGACTCCCAGTGCCGGAGTCGCTCCACGACGCGCTCGAGTCCGACGTGGTCGGCGAGGCGGAGAATTCCACCGCGGAAGGCGGGGAATCCGACCCCGAAGATGATGCCGATGTCGACATCCTCGGGGTTGGTGATGATCTGATCCTCCATCGCCCGAGCTACTTCGTTGAGCATCTGAAGCCAGCAGCGCTCCGATATCTCGTCGGCCGGGACCGACGACTCGGTCCACCCCAGGAGGTCGTAGACCTTCGGATCTGGCCCCTGGCGCTCACCGTCGTCGTAGAGGTAGAAGCCCTTCCCTCCCTTGCGCCCCTTACGTCCATCATCGATGAGGTTCTGCAAAGCCGATGGCATGTCGAGGCGATCGCCAAAGTGCTCGGCCATCACCTTGGCGGCGTGGTAGCCGACATCGAGGCCGACCTCGTCGAGGAGCGTCAGAGCGCCAACCGGCCAACCCCAGCGGCTCAACGCCGCGTCGACTTCTTCGATCCGAGCGCCCTCGGTGAGACACCACAGAGCCTCTTGAATGTAAGGACCGAGCACCCGGTTGACGTAAAAACCCGGTCCATCCTCGACCACGATCACGGTCTTGCCCATCGCCCGGCCCACCGCAACCGTCGTGGCCAGGGTCTTCTCCGAGACTTTGGGATGTCGGATGATCTCGAGCAACGGCATCTTGTGAACCGGCGAAAAGAAGTGCATACCGATGACGTTCTCGGGATTCCGGCTCCCGGACGCGATATCGGCGATGGGAATCGTCGACGTGTTGGTGGCGAAGATCAGGTCGACGGGCGCCGCTGCCTCGGTCTCGGCGAGGACCTGCCGCTTGACCTTCAGGTCCTCGAAGACCGCCTCGACCACGAAGTCGACATGCTCGAGCGGTCCGTACTCGATGGTGGGATGCAATCGGGCCATCGCCTCTTTGACCTGAACTTCGTTGTAACGCCGCCGTTTCCGCAATTCTTCGAAACGCTCAGCGACGTAGTGAACCCCTCGTCCCAGACTCTCGAAGTCGCGATCCTTGAGGGCGACCGAGTAGCCCTTGTAGGCCAACCCTTGAGCGATTCCGGCTCCCATCAGGCCAGCCCCGAGAACCGCCGCCCGCTCCACCGGACGCCCCTTCTTGGCTAGCGCTGCCGCCCGGGCGTCGACCGCGTTCTTCATGAAGAAGATACCCATCAAGTTCTTGGCAACGTCGGAGACCACGAGCTCCACGAAGGCCTCGGACTCGCGCTCGAGTCCCTTCTCCAGGCTCATTCCGAGTCCATCCTGGATCACCTCGATGGCGGCAAAGGGGGCGGGATAGTGACCCTTGGTCTGCTTCTGAACCCCACTCCTCGCCTTGTCGTAGACGACCTTGTCTCCGAGGGGGCTGTGGGCGAGAAGGTCGCCGACCTTGGCGGCGAGTCCCTGCTTACCAATCGACTTGCCCTTCTTGCGCTTACCGCGTGCGGCCACCCGCAGGGCGGCCTCGGAGAGCGACGACGGATGACAGATCTCGTCGACGATACCCAGGTTGAGGGCTTTCTTCGCCGTCAGCTGTTTGCCGGTCAAGATGATGTCGAGGGCCGCAGGCACACCGATCAAGCGAGGTAGGCGCTGCGTTCCCCCCAGGCCCGGGATGAGTCCGAGTTGGACCTCGGGGAGTCCGATCTTGGTCTTGGGCGACTCAGTCGCTACCCGCCAGTCGGCAGCCAGAGCCAGCTCCAAACCTCCACCGAGGCAAGCGCCATCGATCGCCGCCACCACCGGATAGGGTAAGGCGGAGAGTCGAAGCAGCATGGCGTGTCCGAGGCGCAACAGCTCCTGGACCTCGGCCACATCCTTGGCCGCTTTCAGCTCCTCGATGTCGGCACCGGCGACAAACGTCCCCGGCTTCCCCGAGCGAAGAATCAGGGCCTGGTGGTCGGCCGTCGCGAGTTCCGTCAAGCGCTGGTCGAACCAGGCCATGAATACGCTCGAAAGCGTGTTCACCTTCTTGCCCGGAAGGTCGATGGTCAACCACGCGATCCCTTCCTCGACTTGGAGCCGACCCGGAATCTCCGTCGCGTCGGCGCTCTTGCTTTCCGAATCCTTCGAACGTGCCATGACTGCTCCTTGGTGATGTTGCGACCCCCGGCGGTGCCCACCGGCGCGTTACCTAGCCTAGCAGCCCACGGCAGAAGTAGGCACGCCCGCGCGCCGGGCGCTGCCGGCCGTCGAGTTCGATCGAACCCGCGCCCCACAACTCAGCGAGCTTCGTCGCCATCTCCCGAGTCGGATGCGAGCTGTTCGACCAACATTCGGTGAAAGTGATGCAACCCGGTCTCGCGAGTCGGAGAATACCGGCCGCGAGTGTAGAGGCGCGAGCGCGCCCCCTTGTGAACCCCTTCGACAACCGCTTCATCCTCTCGTTCGACCCGATCTAGCCCCGAGCCGGCACCGCGATCGAGTCGCTCGGAATCCCAAACGTAAGCCAGGAAAGAGACCCGCGTGCGATCCACGGCGAGGGGTCGCACCACGTTGACCGAGATCCCCCAGGGATAGACGTTGAACATAGTGTTCGGAAATAGCCAGAAATAGTACGCGGCGATCTTCTGACCAAAATCCGGAGACGACTCGGGAAGCGCGAAGAGGTCCTCCCCTCCCTCCGCAATACCGACCTGCAACACCCCGCCCTCGAAGAGCTCCGTCCGGTAGTCACCGTAGTCGAGCGCCGCGGCCAGACTGTTGTGGACGTAGGGGATATGGAAGCCCTCGAGATAGTTGTCGCAATAGAGCGCCCAGTTCGCGTCGACCACGTAGTCCCGAGAACGTTTCGGGTCAAGACTCGCCTCTTCGATCGGCAGCCAGCCGATCCGACTCTCCATCTCCCGAGTGAGAAGATCGAGCGCTGTTGGCGGCGCTACGCCGGCAAACAGGAAGCCCCTCCAGCTACCGAACGGAAGCCGGGGGAGAGAATCCGACTTGCATGGAAAGCCCTCTACATCCTCGAACTCGGGCATCGACAAGAACTGGCCGTCGAGACCGAAGCGGCGTCCGTGGTAGCGGCAGCGCAGGTTCGCCGCGACGGTGGCACCATCGCAGACCAAGTTAGCTCGGTGGGTGCAGACGTTGGACAAGCAGTGCAAGACGTCGTCGCGGTCTCGGGTCAGGAGAATCGGCTCGTCGAGGCATCCCTCGAGAAGCAACGTTGGGTGCACCTGTCCAGGAACTCGCACCAACTCCTCCCGTCCCAGGAACTGCCAGCTGCGGGCGAAGACCCGGTCCACCGAACGCTGGTGCCACTCACGATGCCCGTAGAAGGCCCCGGGCAACGTCTCTGCATGACGAATATCGCTGTCGATTCTGAGGTCTTCGAGCGACAACTCCGTTCTATCAGCCATCCCCGATCTCCTCCCAGGGTCCCCGTTTCCACCAACCAGTCTCTGGCCGCAGAGACTACCACCGGCCCGGCGCAGGGGCCGACCTCGCGCTCGCCATATACTACGCTCGGTAGAAGTGTGTTCGATGGCGAGAAACCGAGGCCCGACCTGACCGAGACATCATCCTCTGAGCTTCGCCAGGCTGCCCGAGTGGCCGGCCTGAGGAGTTTCGACACGCCGAATCTCGAAGCGATCGAGCGGCGCCGATTTCAGCTCTGGTTGGTGAGTCTCCTCCTTCTCGTCGTTGTCGCTTCGGCGGTGATTCTCCTGACAGCCTTTCAGAGTGTCATCCTCCCCAGTTGGCTAACGCCGCGCTGGGTGCAGATAAGCCTCATGGGGATGATCATCCTGTTTTGCGCTTACGCCATCGAGAAGGAGATTCAACTCGGACGGCTGACCCGTGTTCTCATCGACGAGCGCGTCCTTACTGCCTCCCTCACCAGCCGGATCTACGAAGTCCAATCCCTCCTGGAGGCGGGCAAGGCGATCAACCTCGACCTAAACCTCGAAGAGGTGGTCTCGACCATCCTGAGCTGTGCCCGCGAACTTCTCGACGGCCATGATTGCTCGATACAGCTGTGCTACGGCGACGATGAGCTTCGCACCGTCAATATCGCGGGCCAGTCGGCTGCGGCCGGGGCGCGAATGAAGATCGGCCAAGGCATCGCGGGCCGCGTGGCCGAGACTCGGGAACCCGTCCTCATCAATGGCCAGGTCGAACACAAAGGGTTTCGCAAGCCGACTCCAGCCGCGCCGAATAGTGCGATGTCGGTGCACTTGGTCCATCGCAACGTTCTTCTGGGCGTTCTCAACGTCAATGCTCGAGACCACCGGATCTACACAGAACACGACCTACGCGCCTTTGGGATCTTCGGCGAGCAGGCCGCCATCGCCCTCGCCAACGCCCAGCTCTACGAAGCCCAGCGCTTGACGGCGTCTCAGACAACCTACCGAGCTCTCCACGACGGGCTCACCGGTCTGCCGAATCGCGCCCTTTTTCTCGATCGCGTCGATCACGCACTGTCCCGTAGGCGCGAGGCCTCGGAACGTGTCGCCCTGCTTTTCGTGGACCTCGACGACTTCAAGCGGATCAACGACAGCCTGGGGCACCTCGCCGGCGACGCCGTCATCGCCGCGTTTGCTGAACGCCTACGAGCCGGCATCCGTGCCGCCGACACGGTGGCCCGGTTCGGCGGCGACGAGTTCGCAGTCCTCGTCGACGGTATCTCCAGCGACGCCGAAGCCCGTCGCGCCGCGGATCGTATTTATTCTGAACTCAGCCGCCCCATCGCCGTCGCGGATCGCGAGGTCCGAATCGGTGCCAGTATCGGCATCGCGATCGGCGCCGGAGCCAGTGAGGATGACGATGGCGGCGAGAATAGCGGCAGCAGCGAGCTGCTGCGCAACGCCGACACTGCTCTCCACGTCGCGAAGTCGCTAGGGAAAAATCAGGTCACCGTCTTCGAGCCCAGTATGCGGGCTGAAGTTCTGCGCCGCTTCGATCTCGAGTCCGACCTCGACGGCGCCCTCGATCGCCTAGAAGTGACGGTCCACTACCAGCCCATTCATCAGCTCTCGACGCGGGAGATCGTCGGGGTCGAGGCCCTGGTGCGCTGGAATCATCCTCGGCGCGGACTCCTCGCTGCCGGCGCCTGGGTGCCGCTGGCAGAGCAGATCGGACTGCTCCCGGCGATCGACCGCTTCGTGCTCGCCGAAACCTGTAGAACCCTAGCCCCACTCCTCCGTGAGCGCTCCGACTTCTCCGTCAATATCAATCTCTCCCCGGCTCGCCTCCAGGATCCGTCCATCACCTCCGAGGTCCAGAAGGTCCTCGATGCGAGCGGTGTCGACCCCTCTCATCTCGTCTTCGAGATCACCGAGAGCGCCATGCTGCGTGACGGCGAGTCCACGGCTCGAAGACTCAATGCGATCCGATCCCTCGGGATACGCCTGGCTCTCGACGACTTCGGCACCGGCTATTCGTCTCTCAGTCACCTGCGGCGGTTTCCCGTCGACACCGTCAAGATCGATCGCACCTTTGTCGAGGAGTTGAACCATGCTCAAAACAACGGTTCCGGAGGTCATGGCAGGACCCTGATCGAAGCCATCCTCCGTCTCGGTCACGGACTCAATCTCGCGGTGATCGCCGAGGGCATCGAATCCGAACAGCAGGCATCGAGCCTCGTCGACCTAGGTTGCGACCTCGGTCAAGGTTACCTCTTGGCCCGCCCCATGCCGATCGAAGACCTGCGCTCCCTCCTCGGGTAGCCACTCTGCCGGATTAGCTAGCCGGAGCAACCCGGCCTCAAGGCCGTGCAACCTTGCCTCTAGACCGATCGTACCAATCCTGCGGGTAGCTGCGAGGCCTGTGCCGACCGTGTCGGCAGGTGGCTCCCTCGTGATCTCCTTCAACCTGCAGATCGGTCGACACAGGTCCCGCCGCTATCCGCTCCACTAGCAGCCCGTTGGCAGAAGTGGGCGGGAGCTGGCAACGCGCATGTCCACCTCTGGCACGGCCGCTAGCACGCTTGATGATCCATCGCATACAATCACCACAATGCAAATAGAGCAGCGCAGTGTCGGGGATGTCGTGATCCTGAATCTGGTAGGACGGTTTGTCCGCGGAGTCGGAGACCGAACGTTTCATGGAGCCATCGATGAACTCTTGGAGGGAGCCCCCACCAAGGTTCTGTTGGACCTCTCTGAGGTTCCGTTCATCGACAGCTCTGGAATCGGAGAGTTGGTGGCCGCCAAACGCCGGGCCGACGAACAGGGTACCTCCCTGAAGTTGATTCGGATCGAGGAGAGGGTCGCCAAGACTCTGCGCCTCAGCATGATCCTTCCCCTGTTCGAGTCCTTCTCGAGCGAGGAGGAGGCCTTGGCCTCGTTCGCCGGTTCTGCGGACAGCTGATCGCCTGAGGTCCTCGACCGCAGTCGATCTCGCCCGGATTGACTTCTACTGTCCGGGTCACCTGGACAACGAGGTCCGGATCGGCGCGAGGAGAGGGTGTGTCAGAACCCATTCAAGGAGAGAGCGGACAGCTCGAGTCGACCAACGTGGGCTCGCACGACCTGGCGACGCTGAGCGCGGCGGCGGAGTTCGTCATCAACCTCAGCATCTGCGCCAAGAACCACCAGATCTACGGATCGGACCACCCTTCGGCCGTCAGTAGCGCCGAAAAACTCGAAGCAACCCTGGTCCGGGTCTTGGATCTGTGCGACCCCCTCGAACTCCACTTTACGCCCGGAGCGATCTTCTGCGGCATTCAGTGCCTGGAGCGCGGGCATCCCATCTATCGGCGCTTCGCGGATCGCATGTGGCGACTCGGAATCGCTGGACTTGCCTTCGCGCGGGGCGTGTCGCTCACCGAGACCGACCAACTCCTCACTCTCTTCAACCTTTCCCAGGTCGAGAACTGGAGCCGACGCGACACCGAGCAGTCCTTGCGCGCGGCCGACATGCCCCACATTGGACTGGAGTTTCTCCACGAGTTGGTGAGCTACCGGCCCAGCGACGAGGTCAGCAAGATCAGTCGCGCCGAGCAGGAGACCCTTTGGGAGGACTTCATGGCTCAGCTCGCACGCTTCCGGTCCCTTGGCCCGGCGCCGACCTCGAGCCCCACACGGTCGTCCGAGCCCCAGATCCGCCTCACCGAGGACACGCCGAGATCGGAGGAAGGGTACGCAGAAGCCGTCATCGAGTACATGAAGCAATTGCAACGCTCACAGCGTCAGGACCTGTTGATGGAGCAGACCGAGTTCGGACGCAAGATCTCGACCTTCCTCGGCGAGGTCAATCCCGATCTCAGGCATCAGATCATGTCCTCGGCGATACAGGCTCCAGAGATCTCGCCTGAGACCCTGCAACGCCTGGTCAATCTCGTCGGCCAGGACCAGCTGATCGAATCTCTTCAGCGACTCAACAGTTCCGGAGGGACGATTCCCCCGACCGCCTTCCGCGCCCTCTCGCTCCTCTCTCTGGTCAAGGACCCCAGTCAGACCGATGCCGATTCCAAGGCGAGCTCGGTGTCGACAACGGCCGCAGGCGAAGACCTGAACCGTCTACTGGACGGGCTGATGGCCGCCGACCGCGCAAATACCTACACCAGTACGGAATACGAACAGACCATTAGTAACATTGAGGGACAAGCTCAGCGACTGGTCCAGGGTTTCGAGACGACAACCTTCAACCTCTCACTTTCCCCCAACGATGCCGAGAAGCACTTTCTCTTCGCCGCCGAGATTGTCCTCGACCAGAATCCCGACGACGTCGAGTTGGCGCAGCGCATCGATAGCGAGGCGGAGAACGCCTACTCCTACTTCGTCAAAGCGAGCGTTCCCTCTCAGTGTCGCCAAGCCATGCGCCTTGCGCGTCGGGCACGCGACCAGTCCGGCGAAGCGCTCCACGCACCCTACATATGGGAGACCGAGGAGGTCCTCGAGACACTCACCGAACAACTCACTGCCGGCGATCGCTGGGTCTCCGAGGACAGCAGTCAACTGCTGACAACCATAGGCTCCGCTGCCGTTCCGGCGCTGCTCGAAATCCTCTTGTCCAGTGACAGCATCACCGCGCGAAAGCGCGCCATTGGCACTCTGGTAACCATGAAGGAGAACCCAAGTCCCCGACTGCTCCCCTACCTGGAGCCCTCGGAGCCCTGGTATGTGCAACGCAACATCGTCCACATCCTGCGGCGCCGACAGGATGCCTCCGGAGCGAATGCAGCCAAGCTCTGCTGGCGAACCCGACGCCGACGCCTCCAGCTCGAGATCCTCGACTACCTCCTCACCGTCGCCGACCCAGAGGCGACCGACTACCTCTGGTCCTGTCTCCAACACCCCGATCGCATGATGGTTCTCGATGCCACCCGCACCGCTCTCGAGCACCCCCGAGCGGAGGTCGTGGAGACGATCGAGCAGCGGATCGACAACCTGCCCAGTGTCCTGGTGGGTTCCCGCTATCACCTCTCCTTGCTGCGATTCATGACCCGCAGCCGCAGCTCGCAAGCGCGAGCCTACGTCGAACAGACGCTGGAATTGCGGCAACCGCTCTTCACCTGGACCCGTCGACGGTTCCGGCAGGAAGTGGAGGAACTGCTGCGAGAATGAGTCGAGAACCATCGCGAATCACTCAAGTCTGCACCCTGCTCCTGACGTCGGCGACCCGCCATCGCCTCTATGGTCGTGGCCACCGCTTGACCCAGGAAGCTGTTCAAGAGCTAATGGGGCACCTACGCTTCGAGCTCACGGACGAGGGCACCCTGCGGATCGCCGTCAGCGGGGAGGAATTGATCTACCGGGAACATAGAATCGACGCCTCCACTGGGCCGACCTACGGACTCCTTCGCCGTCTCACTGACAAGGGCATCGGGTTCCTGGAGATACGCCGAGGCGTCACTCGCGATGAGATCGAGTCGTTCTGTACGGCGCTTGCCGATGCCCAGAGCAAGGTCCTCCGCGCGAGTGAGCACATCCAGATCGGCACCGCCGCTATCGCCGACCTCTCGAAGCGAGCTGACCATCCCGAGTTGCTTCGGGTCCGCAACCTCGGAGGAGAGCGCAATGATCCGGTGACCGAGGAAGCACTGCTCGTTCAGGGCTTGGCCCTTCGGGTCCGAGAGGACTATGCGGTTCAAGCCCGGGACCTCAAGGACATCGTTCTCTCCCTGCTATCTCAGATGGCCCACCAGGGCAACATCTTTCTCAACCTCGCCGAGGTCCGAGACCACAACCTCTTCACCTACCTCCACACTTGCAACGTCGCCACTCTCAGCATGGGATTTGGGCTTGCCCTCGGCCTGGAAGGGAATACTGCTCACGACTTGGGAACTGCGGCCCTTCTCCACGACATGGGTAAGAACTTCATCCCCCAAGCTGTGCTCGACAAGGCCGGCCCTCTGACCTCCGAGGAGTGGTCCTTGATCCAGGAGCACCCGCTTCGAGGGGCCGAGATGTTGATGCGCCAAGACGGCGTCAGCCACCTTGCGGTGACCGTAGCTCTCGAACACCACATGCACCACGACGGCGTCGGCGGATATCCCAAGACCCACTACACACCCTGCCTGCAATCACAGCTGATTGCCATCGCCGATACCTTCGACGCCCTCTTTGGCAAGCGCTCGTACCACGCGAAGTTCGACGTCCTCGACGCCCTGGAGATCCTCCAAGTACATAGCGGGAGTATCTACAACCCGCAGCTCGTCGACGAGTTCAGCCGCTTCATGAACGCCAACATCGAGCGCTTCGAGTTCTCGCCGGACTAGTGTCCCCTCTTGGATGAACAGGACACTGGACGCGCCGCGGCCCAGATCTTGCAAAGTAGTTTGGTACTCGACCAGGTCCGCCTCGTAGGCGACCTCCCACTCTAACTCGCCGAGGCCTCACCATGAATCGCTTTCCAGACTCACCCCCTCAATATGGCGTCGCGACCGCCGTCCTATGGTCCTTGTTCTGCGTCTCGTGCGCCACGACAAACCCTCCACCGCTCAGCAGCGTCGACCCCTCCGTCCGTCCTCCCCGTGACGAGGAACGACTTTGGGACGAGTCACGTCTCGAAGAGAGGACACTGCTCCAACACGTGAACCTCTACCAGGACGATGACTTCTACGACTACACCCGAAGCATCATCGAGCGCCTCGTCGCGGCGGGACCCATCCTGCCAACTAGCCCCATCGACAACTACGAGGTCTACCTGATCGAGAGTGGAGAACTCAACGCCTTCTCCTATCCCCACGGATCGATCTACATAAACACCGGACTCCTCTCCAGAATTGGCAGCGAGGATCAACTGGCCGCCCTCATCGCCCACGAGATGCACCACATCGATAGACGTCACTCGCTACGCCTTCTGCGCCAGGAGAAGAACCAACGTCGTCGGTGGCTGACGTTCGGCATCGTGACCACCGCCGCCCTCATCGCGCTCGACATCGACGCCATTCATGACGAGGACTGGGTTCGCCACGACATCTTCGCCACCCTTACCGATGGCTTCCTGGCGCTGGGCTTCGAAGGCTATGCCCTCGCCGCCCAAGCCTCGGTCGAGGGGTTTGGCCAGAGGATGGAGTGGGAGGCAGATGAAGGCGCGTTCGTCCGCCTCGCGGCCGCAGGCTACGACACCGTGGAGGCGGCGAGCGTCTTCGACTTGCTGATCGACGGTCTCGACGAGAACGCAAATGAGACTCGCACGTTTCTCTATTCCAATCCGGCAGAGCTAGCAGCGCGGCGCGGCCACCTCCAAGCCTGGATAGCCGCCAACCCCTGATACTAGTGGCTCGAAGTCGAAGGGGCGACTCGTGAGACCTTAGCGGACAGTCAGGCTGTGCCCACCG
The DNA here is from genome assembly GCA_019911795.1 of Thermoanaerobaculia bacterium. GTDB lineage: Bacteria > Acidobacteriota > Thermoanaerobaculia > Multivoradales > JAIOJS01 > JAIOJS01. The sequence continues at coordinate 12,102 of JAIOJS010000219.1, forward strand.
CGAGGCACGGCTCTAGAGTCGGACTACAATTCCGAGATGCTCGACCTGTCGCAACTCGACGCCCTACTGGGAACCAATCCGTGGATTCGGTTGGCCGCCATCCTGGGACTCAGCTTGGTGGCCGGCTTGATCGTCGACATCGTTCTCAATCGACTCCTGGCCCGCTGGGCTCGCCGGAGTCAGACCGACCTCGACGATCAGCTCTTCGCCCTCCTTCACCGACCGATCTTCGGATCGGTGCTACTCCTCGGGATCGGCTTGGCCGGCCGCGAGCTCCATCTGCCTCCCGACCGTCAAACGCTCCTCAGGAACCTCCTCGCCACTCTCGCCCTGCTCCTATGGGTCGCCTTCGCCGTCCGCTTTGTGCGGTTGCTCCTCGCCGCCGCGAGCCGAGTGCAACACCGTATCGGCTTTCTCGAGGCCCGAACCCTGCCGCTGTTCGACAACGTCGGTCGAATCGTCGTGCTCGGCCTCGGGACCTACGTCCTGTTTCTGATCTGGGGCATAGAGCTCACCGCCTGGCTCGCATCCGCCGGAATCATCGGCATCGCCATCGGGTTCGCCGCTAAGGACACCCTGGCCAACCTCTTCGGAGGACTCTTCATCCTCGCCGATGCTCCCTACAAGCTAGGAGACTTCGTAGTCCTTGATAGCGGGGAGCGGGGTGAGGTGACCCATATCGGACTGCGCACCACCCGCCTCCTGACCCGGGACGACGTCGAGGTGACCATCCCCAACGCCATCATCGCCAACTCCAAGATCGTCAACGAGAGTGGTGGCCGATGGGAGAAGTATCGGGTCCGCGTCGCGGTCGGTGTAGCCTACGGTTCGGATATCGACCTCGTCCGCCAGGTGCTTCTCGACGTCGCCACCGCCTGTGAATTTCTCACCGACGACCCTGAACCCAGAGTGCGCTTCCGCGCCTTCGGTACCTCGAGCCTCGACTTCGAAGTCCTCGGCTGGGTCGAACAGCCGGTCCTCCGGGGGAGGGTAATCGACGATCTCTTGACGAGGATCTACAAGCAATTCTTGGCCGAAGCGATCGAGATTCCCTTCCCCAAGCGGGATCTCTACATCAAAGAGATGCCGGGGCGGGGCCCGGAGGGACCACCGGACTCTCAGAAGCTATCGAACTCCTAGCAAGCCAAACCACGCAATTCCCTAACACCCTCACGGTGGAAGGGGTCTCTACGACCGGAGATCCACCGCGTCGACGATCCCAACAACTACTGCCCGCACGGGGGCCTCGGGCGAGGCGAGGATCTGTCGCGCCGAACTCCCCTCATCGAGGATCAGGACCCGCTGACCGGGTCCAGCCCCCACCGTATCGACCACAACCTGCTCGGGTCCCTCGGCCTCGCCCAGCAGGTTGGTATACCGAGCCAGGAGCAGAGGGCGGCCATCCAAGGTGGGATGCTGAAAGGTAGAGACGACGTTGCCGACGATCAAGCCGAGCTTCACGGGGCGTCCTTCGCGGTTGGATCGAGATGAATCTGATCCACGATGCCCAGGATGGCATGGTCCACCGGGACAAAGGAATTCGGGAGGGCGACGGCGGCCTCACGGCTGGCGACAAAGTAGACCCGCTCTCCGACACCAGCCTGGTGAATAGCGTCAGCAGCCACCACTGCCCCACCTGCTGCCTTGCCGGTGGCATCGATTGGCTGCACGATCAGCAACCGAATCCCCTCGAGACCGGGAACCTTGGTCGAAGCGACGACGGTACCGACGACCTCGCCAAGTCTCACGCCTAGACTCCCCCCGCTCGTAGCCGGTCCGAGAAGCGAGCTCCTGCACGCAGCTCGGTCCAGACGGCAGATTGCAACTGGGCGATGGTCGCGCTGTCGATCAGCTGCTCGGCCACTCCCGGTGCTCCCGATCCCAGTTCGATGGCGGCCTCGACGTCGGAAACTGCACCGCAGAGCAGGAAATACCCCTTGCCCCCTAGACCGTCAGCGAGATGGATCTCCACGAGATCGACGCTGGCCCCTTTGACCGCCGCATCTGCCGCCGCCAGCGTCGCTGCCACCGTCCTCGTTTCGAAGACACCCAAGGCCTCGGCCTCGACTTCGACCCTGGCACCGACCATCGCATCGACCACCGTCCGCGCCACCGCGGGTAGGAACAGCAGGTCGAGCTCGTCCCCGGACGCTACCTCGCGAGCGGCTGCGACCCCCTCCTCGACCGCCGCAACCGATCCGCCGACCAGCACCAGATAGCGTCCCGGCTGCACCGTCCCCACCCGCAAGACGTCGAAAGCCACGCGTTTGGCCATGGCGTCGGCAACGCGAATGCCCAGAACCACGGTCGGCAGCTCGACAAGAGCGAGAGCGGTTTCGATCATCGCTGGACCAGACCGCACGGCATCACAGCACGCAGCGTCCAACCGCGTTGCCCACCGAGCGCCCGCATCCCCGAGCGCTGGCCCGTGCCCCTCATCAGACGATGCGGAGGGCGCCGACGACACTCATCCGGCGCTCTCGTGAAAAGGTACGTGCTCGGGTCAATCCCTCGCCGGTCGGACTGGCGATCGAGAAGGAGGTATAACCCTCTCCTCCCGCTCCCAGACCCGAGTAGTTCGGTGCGTTGGCGACGAAGATACTGGCGTTGATGGCGCGGGCCATGCGCGTGATGGCGTCGACGTTCTCGGAGTGCATCGAGGCGGTGTGACCAAAACCGTGCTCGGCCTTGACCGCAAGCTCGATCGCCTGATCCACGTCTCGAACTCGTGCCACTGGCATCACCGGCATCATCTGCTCGGTCCACACCAGGCTATGCTCGATGGGAACCTCGGCAACTACCAGCCGCACCTCTTCGCCGGCAGCGATGCCGATCTCGCCGAGAATGGCCCCTGCATTCTTGCCGATCCACTTACGGTTGATCCGCCCCGGCTTGCCCGGCGCTCCGAGTTCCTCGAAGATCACCCGCTCCAACTTCTTCAGTTGGTGATCCCGCAACACCACGGCGCCGTGCTTCGCCATACTACGGACCAAGTCGTCCGCCACCGAGGAGACGACGAAGACCTCCTTCTCATCGGTGCAGATTAGATTGTTGTCGAAGGAAGCGCCGAGGACGATGTCCCGGCCGGCGCGGTCGATATTCGCGGTTTCGTCCACCACTACCGGGGGGTTTCCGGGACCGGCCGTGATCGCCTTCTTGTTCGTCGCGAGCGCCACCTGCACCACCGCCGGTCCGCCCGTCACTAGCAGGATCCGCACCTTCGGGTGGTGCATGATCTGGTGAGCCGTCTCCAGGGTTGGCTCCGCCACGCCAGTGATCAAGTTCGGCGGGCCTCCGGCGTCGACGATGGCGCGGTGCAGGAGTCGGATGTTCTCCATCGACACCCGCTTGGCGTTGGGGTGAACGTTGAACACCACTGAGTTGCCGGCGGAGACGATGCCGATCGTGTTGTTGATGATCGTCGACGTCGGGTTGGTGGTCGGCGTGATCGAAGCGAAGACGCCGTAGGGCGCGTACTCGGTGATCATCAGCCCCGTGTCGCCGGTAACCGTTCTCGGCTCGAGGTCCTCGGGGCCCGGCGTCTTCTCGGTAACGAGTAGGTTCTTCTTGAGCTTGTCGCGCCAGCGCCCCAGGCCGGTCTCTTCGTGGGCCATTCGAGCCAGCGGCTCAGCGTGCTGCCGCATCGAGCGTCGAATGCTGTCGACGATGGCATAGCGACGGTCGAGTCCCATCGATAAGTAGGCTTCATAGGCGCTTCGGGCTGCGTTGACCGCTTGGTCGACCGTGGCGAACACGCCGTCACCGAGACGCTCTCCGCCCTTGGGAGCGGCCGGTAGGACGGGACCGGGTTTGGCCTCCGAACCGGAGTCGCCCATCCGCTCGCGGACCCGTTGGATGATGGCCTGAACGTCGCGGTCGTCCACTACTCCGTACTCCTGAGCCGGAATGTCGAAGCACCGCAGGGGCAACCGGGCGCGAGATCGCGTCCAGCCTTAACCATCTCAGCCACCCTTCGACTCCTCGCGACTCTTGTCGAAGACCACCTGTCCGCCCACTTCCCAACTGTCGACGATAGCCATGATCACCGCATCGCAGGCCTTGCCCTGAGTCGACTCTGTCTGACGGGCGGAACTTCCCGAAGCGTAGAGCACGACTTCGCCGACGCCGGCCCCGACCGCGTCGTTGGCCACCACGTAGCCACCGGTTTCCTTGCCATCGATATCGATCTGGCGCACGACCAGGAACACCTGACCGACCAGGCCAGGATCCTTGTGGGTCGACACCACGGTTCCAGCTACCCGTCCCAGGAGCATAGGCTCCCTCCTTTCGACGCGGACTCGAGCCTCGCCCTTGCGGCGGGACTAGCCCTCAATCCAAGGTCCAAGGGCTCAGTCGTCGCTAGCGTCGCCGCGCCCTAGCGGGAGGGCCTGATCGACGTTCGCATGCGGACGGGCGATGACATGGGTCGCGACTACTTCGCCGACCTTCTCGGCGCCGCGGACACCAGCCTCGACGGCCGCCTTCACCGCCGCGACATCGCCGCGTACGATGGCGGTCACATAGCCGCCGCCGATCCGCTCGTAGCCGACCATCTCGACCTTGGCCGCCTTGACCATGGCGTCGGCCGCCTCCACCATCGCCGCGAATCCGCGGGTTTCGATCATTCCCAATGCATCTGCCATGGCTCTTCTCCTCTGTATTCTTCCGATCCCAATCTACTTCTGTACGGTTGAACTATCACCCATCCACCCGGCTACTTCGCCGGCTTATCCTGCTTTCGTCCCGTCACCGACTCGATCGCCGAGACGGCGGCGGCCCAGCCCACTTCGATGTCGCTCTCCTCGCCGCCGAGGTAGACCCGGCCCATCGAACCGAAGGCACGCACCTCGAGGATATTGATATTGGCCGCCTTCTCTGCTTCGTTCGCGGCGAGGGCGGCGTACGCGGCGGGCTCGACTTCCATGACGTATAGGGTCTGACCGGGGATGAGCATCTGCCCATGCCGCGTGCGATTGATCAGCTGCGCTTGGTAGTCATCGATACGTCGGATGACCTGACTGGAGTGGATCGAGGGCTTGATCCGATCCTTCTCCTCCAAGCCGATCTCCTCGAGAATCGCCTCGCCGGCCGCGCGCGTCTCGGCCTGCGAATCAGAGTGGATCTCCAGCAGACCGAAGAAGCGTTCGACGATCTGCATCCCCGGCCGCACGCGAGTCGCCTTCAAGGCGATGTCGGTCAGGCGATTTATCTCGATACCAGGGGATATCTCGACGAACAACGAGGCATCTCCCGAGATCGGCATGAAGCCCTGGGAGATCGTCCCGAGGAAAGCAGCATACTGGGGTTGCAGACTATCGAGGAACACGTAGGACCTCAGATCAATACGACTCATTCGACTCTCCTCCGGAAACGATCTGAACTCCTGCCGACGCGCCGATGCGGGTTGCTCCGGCGGCGATCATCGTGCGTACGTCCTCGGCGGTACGGATCCCGCCCGAGGCTTTGACTCCCATATTCGGGCCCACCGTCTCGCGCATCAACGCGACATCGAAGGCGGTGGCGCCTCCTTTGTTGAACCCGGTCGACGTCTTGACGAAGTTGGCCTTGGCATCTCGCGCCAGCCCAGACGCAATCACCTTCTCCTCGTCGGTCAGGAGACCCGTCTCGAGGATGACCTTGTTGATAGCTCCGACCTCGCGGCAGGCGTCGCTGACTCCCGCAATATCGCGTCGAACCAAGGCGTGGTCACCGCTCTTGAGCGCACCGATGTTGAGCACCATGTCGATCTCTCGAGCCCCATTGCGTAGGGCCTGGCGGGCCTCCATCGCCTTGGTCTCCGGGGTGGTGGCGCCGAGTGGAAACCCGATCACCGAAGCGACGCGAACCTGGCTACCACGTAGCCGCTTCGCCGCCCTCTGCACCCATCCGGGATTGACGCATACCGAAGCAAAGTTGTACTCCAGAGCCTCGTCACACAGAGTGTCGATCTCGTCGGCGGTGACCTCCGGCTTGAGGAGGGTGTGATCGATGTAGCGGGCCAGGTCCTCGGGGACCGCGGCCCCACGGCCGCTGTAGTTGACGCACTCGGCTCCGGCCTCGACCAGACTACGAACGCGCTCGCAACAATCGGCGGCACAACAACCGGTGCAACCTGGACAGTCCGCACAGCGTCCCTCGCGACCCGCTAGGACCTTCAGGACCTCCTGGGTCACCGCCTCGATCAGTTTCTCTTTATCGACCATGCGCTCTATCGACCCTGCTAGATGGAACCTGAACCTCGTCGACCATGAATCTAGTGGCCATGACAACCACATTCCGTCTTCGCATACCGTTCTTCGATGGCGCGGATGCGCTCGACCCGACGCGCATGGCGATCCGGCCCCCAGGCCGTCGCCAGCCAGGTTTCCACGATCTGCCAAGCCAGCCCGTCTCCGATCAGTCCGGCTCCCAGAGTCAGAACATTGGCGTGATTGTGTTCTCGGCTATTGCGGGCCGAGGAGAGATCGTAGCAGAGCGCCGCCCGCACTCCCGGGACCTTGTTGGCGGCCATCGCCGAACCGATCCCCGCTCCGTCGACGAGAATGCCGCTACCGCAGCTACCGTCTGCGACCTTCTCGGCGACAGCGAGGGCGATGTCGGGATAGTCCACTGGGTCCTCGCTATGAGTTCCGCAGTCGAGGACCTCGTAGCCCGCGTCCCGCAGACGCCGCTCGAGGGCCTCCTTGAGCCGATAGCCACCGTGATCCGCCCCCAGGGCGATACGCGCATCGCTCGTGGGCGTCCGTTCTGACTCCACCAACGTACCCGTCTGCGACGAACTTCCACTGTCCACGAAACCCTCGACGACCCGCCGCACGAGGTCGCGGATCTCCTCGGCAGCGATGGTGGAACCAGCGGAATGAGTAGGGTTATCGGGCGCCATGGCGAGCGATCAAGTTATCACACTGCCGGCGTCGACGAGGATTTCGCAAGGGCTCCGAAATCTCGTCTAGTCCTCGCTGTCCAAGGAGATCGGAGGTGACTCGACGAAGGGTTCGATAGCCTCGTAGAGACGCCGCTCCTCACGTCGTTTGCTGGTACGCCAAGCTTCCAAACGGCCCCTCTCCTCATTGAGGCGGGCCTCGTTGGCCACAATCTTCGCCCGGTTGCTCTCGGTGACGCGGTCGATCTCCGCTTGGAGAGTCTCGTTCTCGCTCTCCACCTCTACCATCGCGTCGGCCACCCGGCGTCCTAGAAAGTCCTCGAAAGCATCCAAGGCTCGGTCGCGCTGGGCCGCATCGTGAATGATGTCGGCGAGATCGACTCCACCGTTCGGTAGGTGACTCAACATGGCGGTGATCATTCGCGCGCGCGCCTGCGGATCCAGACCGGCCATCTCATCAGCCGAGACCATCTCTATCAACTTGTACACGGTGAACCCATGGGCCGGATCCACGACTCCTGCCTTCTCGTAGATCTCCTCGAAGGGGTACTCCAGCGGCACCGTCTCGTCCGCCGGCAGTCCTTCGGCGAAGCGGGCTTTGGGCAACCTGACGATCCTCGGGGCGATCGGGGCTGCCCTGGCGGACTCGTTTCCAGGCTCGATTTCGCCGCCTCCTGACGGATCGATCACTCTCTTCTGTACCTCCGCGGACCCGGAGGGCACTTCGCTCGTCGGGGACTGGACTTCGCCTTCGCGGCCGTGCACCAGACCTATTTTCTGCAAGAGCTTGATCAATTGAGCCACGAAAGTACCTCCAAAAAATCCCTGGGTTGAGCTGAATCCTATTCCGACGTGCGCGAGTGTCCCGTTTGGTTAATCCCGTGTGCTTTGGGCGAGGTCGTTTCTGTTCCTGGCCAGGCGCGACGACGAGTAATACTGGGGGTATTGCGAGGAGAAGCAACGCCGCCAGGGGCGAAAACGGTCCGTCCAAAGTGGACGGGATCAACCAAACGGGACACTAGGTGCGATCGCGCAATCGATAGACACCGCGAAGACCCGACCACTTGAGGTCGATGGCGCAGACCTTGTTGTCTACCAGGCCGGAAGCGAGGATGAGTTCGCGGACGATGTTGCCATCGAGATCCGTCGCCACACCCGAGCTACGCTTCGGCCACGCCACCCACAGACCACCGTTTGCCGCGATGCGATCCCGCATGACCCCCAGGCGCGCCGCCAGATCCACTTGGCGATCGACGAACCAGATGACCACATCGACCCTCGAACGTCGACTCTCCCGTCGTAGGTCGACGCCACTAGGGAGCGGAGCGAGATCCCTCTCGAATCCTTCGGGGGCCCGAAAGAGCGAGACCTTCGAACCTTCCTTGATACCGAGCTTCTTCGCCAGAGGGGTGCCGGAATATCCCGCCATGCTTACCTTTCCTGTTCTAGATCCTTTGTTCGATGATCCCTCAGT
>JAIOJS010000002.1 GCA_019911795.1 Thermoanaerobaculia bacterium
CGCGTTGCGAGCGCCGTGGGGCCAGATGCAAGGCGCGACGCCGCAGGCGATGCGGTGACATCGTCGAGGCGGCGCAACGCAGCAGATGGCTCCGCGCCGCCGCAACCCGGGCGTGCCCACTTCTGCCACGGGCTGCTAGCAGCTTCACCGAAGAGTTCAGACCAGCCATTGGACCGGTTCGAGGTGGCCGATCGAGGTAGGATCCGCAGGTTATGCAACGTATCCTGACCGTCATCGTTCACCATCGGGGAGCCGACATGCTCGGCCAATGCCTCGGCAGTCTCCTCGCCTCGCGCGGGCATGAGACCGAGATCGTGGTGGTCAACAATGGATGCGAGGAGGAGCTTCCCGCGGTGGCGTCGTCGTCGCCTCGGATCCACGAGGTCCGTGCGAACGAGTCTCTCGGCTTTTCCGAAGCCAACAACCTCGGCACTCGTTGGGCCGAGGAACACTTGGATCCCTTCGACGCTCTCTACTTCGTCAACAACGACACACTCTCCCATCCGGATGCCCTCGCCCTGCAGGCCGCGGCCCTCGAAGCCAACCCCCAGGCCGCCATCGCCGGACCCCGACTCGTCATCTGGGGCGCGGAAGACACCCTCAACAGTCTCGGCATCAACGTCACCGAAGACGCCTGGGGCTGGGACGAGGGCATCGGGATAAGGCTCGCTGACTATGGTCCTTTGCCCCCTCAGAGATCTGTCCTAGCCGTCACCGGATCGGCGCTCCTGATACGCGCGGACACCCACCGCAAGGTCGGCGGATGGACCGAACTGTACGACTACTACTTCGAGGACATCGACCTCTGTCTCAAGGCCCGACGGGCCGGTTTCGACGTCCTGAACGTGCCCGACGCGGTCGTGCAACACGGTATCTCCGCCACCATGACCGAGGGCTCCGCCCGCAAGGACCACTTCTTCTGGCGCAACCGCCTGCTCCTCGGCTTTGCGCACTGGCCGTTGGCCCTCTGGCCGACCCTGCTTGGGCGCGCAGTGGGCCGAGACGTCCTGCTGGCACTGCCGCAGTTTCGCGCCTTGCCTAGGCGGGCTCTGCTCCAGGCACTCGTGCGCCTTCCGAGCGCTTGGCGGCTACGCTGCGAGGCACCGAGTCTTTCCGGGTCGCGGTCGTGGACAGACCTGTTGCGGTCGGCGGGGTCGGTTCCTATTATCAGCTTGCCGGAGGTTTGCTATCTACCGATCGAGAAGAGGGTAGAGACTACGAGGCCGAGCGCCGAAGTAGCAAGAACTGAGTCTCTGAACCCCTTGATGGGGGTTGCCGGTGTTCAATGGGATGACTCTGATTTAGAGATGCTTGTAATCCAGGGTGCCTCGAGGCCCGATCACTCCGTTCAGTTCGAGGAGTGGGGGAAACGCACCGGCAATCGGATTCTCGTTCTGGGCTGGTCGCCTCTGCCCTTTGAAGCCGCCCAGATGAACTACGCCCCCGGAGTTCGCGCCTGGCAGCTTGCGAGAAGTTTGGCAAAGCAAGGGCATCAGGTACTCCTAGCTACGGCGAGAATGCCTGGAGCAGTGGAGCGCTCCGAGGAAGGTCTTGTCCACGAAATTCGAGAGGGAGTACTGATCCACCACATGACCTGGGACACCTTCGAAGCCCCTGGCACCCTCGAGGTGTTGGTCGACGCTTTTGGCCCCCAGGCTCTGGTGGGGGCCACTCCACTCCCGGCCCGTCGGGCCGTTCAACTGGCCGGCGATCTTCCGCTTTGGATCGACTTGTTTGGTGACTTGATGGCGGAGGCGCAGTCCAAGGCCGGAACCGCGAGCGGCGAGCACGTCGAAGCCTACGCGGCACTCTTATGTGAACTCCTGGACCGCGGAGATCGGTTTTCGGCCGTCTCCGAGCGACAGAAGTGGGCCGTCGTGGGCCAGCTAGGAATCCAGGGTCGTTTGAATCGAGAGACTGCTGGTGAGGAACTCGTTCACGCCATCCCCTGCAGCGCTGAGTCGATGAGTCTCTCTAGCAACGGGGAGGTTCCGTCTGGAGTCGTTGGCGCCGGCGATTTTGTCGTCCTGTGGAGCGGCGGCTACAACACCTGGTGTGATGTCGACACCCTCTTTGAAGGCCTCGATATGGCGATGGCTCGCGATTCGTCCATTCGCTTCATTTCTACCGGGGGAATCATCGAAGGACACGACGAGCAGACCTATCCGAGGTTTGTGTCCATGGTAGAGGCCTCGGTGCACCGAGATCGATTTCACCTTTTGGGAAGACGCAGCAAGAGCGAAGCCGACGCCTGGGTACGACGAGCGAAACTGGGAGTCGTGACCGAGAAGACTCTCTACGAGAGGGCGTTGGGTTCGAGCCAGCGGCTGACCGGTTGGATAGCGGCCGGACTTCCCTTTGTTTGCACCGCGAACTCGGAGATTGGGCAGGAAATCGAACGTCGCGGTCTGGGCTTTACCTACGCCCCTGGAAGCGCTGAATCGTTGACCCGGGTCTTGATAGAGGCTGCCAAGAACCCAGAAATGCTCGCGGAGGTGACAAGAGCCGGCCGCTTGTGGTCGAAGACGCTGGGAAGCGACCAAGCGCTTACCTCGCCCCTTCTCCAATGGGCGGAGCATCCTCGGCGGGCTGGAGACGCTGCTCAGATCGACGGGAATGGCCACTCCGTCCTGCAAGGTCTCTTGCATGAACGAGATATTCTGCGCCAGGAACTCGGGTCAGTCTTTCGCCAGCTCGCCGGCGCCGAGAGTCAGCTTCGACGTTTGTCCCCCTTCGAGGAGGCATACCACGAGGTACGCTCCGAGCTCGGTTCGATTCATGAGAGTCAGATGTGGAAACTCTGGATGACCTATCTCGAGGGGCGACGCAGGCTCTTGGGGAAATAGGGCCTGCTCCCGGTGCTCGGACTGTCAAGGATTTGCTTCAGCACCGATGCTTTGCCTGGCTATAATCAGCAACCTTATGAATAGCACTGGCCGACGGGATGCGAAGCGGAGCCTCGATGCTTCGAATGGACGATCTGGGATTGGGTGTCGGCGATCGTGATGTCCACATTACGAACCCTTCCGGGGGTGATCTACTCAGGAGTTGTTCGCGCCCTCACCGCCTCCTGGGTGGTCCTGGATTCCGGCGCCTTGAGGCTTCGCGCCTGGTGGCGGGGCAAATTTCAACAGGCCCCGACGTCCTGGATTCGGGGAGGAACGGGCTCCGGTATTGACGAAGGTTCAACAGGGGCCGATGCTGAACTCCCCTCAGAGCCGCTGGAAACCGCTGAGTCCTCTGTCGCAGCGAGGCGACGTCCACGAGTCTTGATCGTCTGCCCCTACCGGATTGCACCGCCGGTGCACGGCGGAGCGGTTCGGCTTACGAACCTCATTCGACATCTATCGCGTGACTGCGACCTCTACCTGTTGGTGTTTGAGGTAGGGGGAGATCCGATAGGAGCGCACCGCCGAGATCTTGGACCGTTCTGCAAGGTGGTCGAAGTTCACGACTGGCGCCCTTGTTTTGATCGCGAGGTTTGGGACACCGACCCTCCGAACTTCGTCCTCTTTCGTTCGGACCGTTTGGCCTGGACCCTCCGCGACATGGTAGAAGAGCACGGCATCGATGTCGTACAGCTCGAGTACACGGAACTGTCTCAATATCGCGATGCGGCCGGCCCTGCCAAAGTCATCGTGGTGGAACACGACCTCGCCTTCATGACGCACCAACGCCGCCGCAGCCTTGGCTTCGCTGAGCGCTTTCCGGACTCCAAGGCCTATGGCTCGACCCGTTTGGATGGTGCTCGCCAACTTCGCCGCGAAGTGAGGAGTTGCAGGCAAGCAGACCAGGTTCACATGATGTCGGCGCACGACGGCCGAATTCTGGCTTCGTACATGCCCGACGGCTACGAACGCCTGAGAGTTGTCCCCAATGGAGTGGATTGCGATCACTACGCTCCGTCCCCTGGGTCGACAGCTCAGCGCCGAGACCTACTCTTTGTCGGCAACTACGAGAATCTTCCCAACGTCGATGCCTTGGAGTATTTCCTTGCTGAGATCTGGCCCTTGATACGTCAGCAGCGTCCCAACGAGATTCTTCGAGTGGGAGGAGCCGGTATGCCTCCTTCTGTCCTCGAACTCGACGGCAAGGATGGCGTCGTGATCGTCGGGGAGGTCGACGACATGGCTACTCTGTACCATGCCCACAAGGCCTTGGCGGTTCCTCTGCGAGCAGGATCCGGGACGCGCCTTAAGATCTTGGAGGCGTTCGCTGCGGGTATACCGGTCGTGGCGACAAGCCTTGCGGCGGAGGGAATCCAGGCCGTATCGGGAGAGCACCTCATCGTCGCCGATGACCCCCAGTCGTTTGCCGCTGGACTCGTGAGCCTTCTCGAGGATGAAGCCGCCGCCGAAGCGTATCGCCAGGCCGCAATGCGACTCGTTCGCGAAAGCTATGACTGGAGCCAGTCAGCAGCGGTCAACCTCAGAGGCATCGAGCAACTGATGTCCGAGAGTGCGTCGCGAGAGTTGCCGACGGTCGAACCGGTGAGGGGGGCGGCATACGACAAACCGACCAGGGTGTCGATTGTCATTCCGACCCTAGACGGCGGGGATTTGCTTCGACGCACCCTCGAAGGCGTTCAGGATCAGGATTTCGAAGGACGCACAGAGATTGTCTGTGTCGACTCGGGATCGTCGCGCCGAAACCTGACGATGCTCGATGAGATGGGCTGTCGCGTTCATGCCATCGAACCGTCACGGTTCAATCACGGGCTGACACGAGATCTCGGTGCATCCCTGGCCAAGGGAGAGGTCCTTGTCTTCATCAACCAAGACGCAGTACCTGCCAACAGGTCCTGGTTGAGACGCCTGGTGACCCCCCTTTTCGACGATCCTGAACTTGCTGCCGTTCAGGGTGGTATCGCTGACTTTGATAGGGATGAGTGTCCGGTCCGCTACTTCTTCTGGGATTCTGGGGGAGAGCGCTTCTACTTCACCCGTGAGTCTCGACGATGGATCAGTTCCCACGGAGGCCTCGGCTTTTCGACCGTCAACGCTGCCTTGCGCCGTAGTGTGTGGGAGCAACTACCCTTCGGCTGGGCCCCCATCATGGAGGATAAGAAGTGGCAGCGGGCGGCCTCGGAGCGTGATCTCCGCATCGAGGTCGTAGAAAGCGCTCTGGTGCTTCACTCACACGACTACGGTTTGGGTTCCTTGAGCCGCCGCTGCGAGAGCGAGGGCTATGGCTGGCGGTTACTGGGTGAGTCGTACATGCTTCGAGACATGGTGGCGGACATGCTGCGATGGGATGTTCATCGGGAACTGATCAGCGGCATCATGACCGGTCGAGCCAGAACCCCCGCCGAGTGGGTCTTTCCCTGGCTCCGGCCCTGGAAACTCTTTGCTGGTAATCGTTTCGGAAGAAGGGTCCAGCACTGAAGACTACGACTGGAACTACGAATCACCTTAGCGAGAGGTGTTTCGTTGGCGCCAGCGGAGGAAGGGTCCGACAATTGGGAGGTTGCGGTAGTAGTGAACCAGCCGCCGTGAGTTCTCGAGTCGGTCGAGTGCCTTCTCCAACGAACCTCGAGTAGACTGGAGTTGCTTCTCCATGTCTGCGGCGAGTCTCTCCACTTCCGCCATCTTCAGGTTTGTGTCTGCGACTCTTTGTTCCGCCTCCGATAGACGGTGGTTGGTCTTGGCCAGTTCCAGGGTTGCGGCCGAGATCTCTGCCTCGAGTCCTGCAGTCCTCTCACGATAGGTACTAGCGTTGTCCAGCCGCTCTCCCTGCAGCCTATCGAACTCCTTACCGATACTTGCGATGCGGGCATGCGAATTCGAGAGCTGTTCTCCAGTTGCTGTGAGAAGGTCGCAAAGCCTGCGGATCTCGTCGACATTGCGCTCCTGGTCCGCGGCTCTCTCCCTTTCCAGGCTCGAAAGTTTGGCAGACAACTCCTCGCACGTTGCCTTGAGTTCTTTCGTTC
>JAIOJS010000220.1 GCA_019911795.1 Thermoanaerobaculia bacterium
TCACCCTGAAGGCGAAGGGTCACCGGTCCCGGCGACCCGGCCCCGATCTCGATCCGATCGACGCTGCGAATCGGCGTGACCTCCGCCGCGGTCCCGGTCATGAAGAGTTCGTCCGCGATCAGCAGTCGATCGCGGGTCAACCGCTCCTCTCGCACCTCGACCCCTAGATCCTGCGCTAAAACCATCAGCGTGTCTCGGGTGATGCCCCCCAGAATCGAATCGGCCAAGGGCGGCGTCACCAGCCGACCCTCGTAGACGGCAAAGAGATTCTCCCCGGCACCCTCGGAGACGTGTCCCGAGTGATCGAGAAGAATTCCCTCGTGGTAGCCATTCTGCTTGGCCTCCATGCTGACCAGTGAGTTGACCACATACTGGCCACCTATCTTGCCCAGTGCCGCCATCGCATCGGGTGCGGCTCGACGCCACGAACTGATCATGACGTCGACTCCCTTCTCGAGAGCTTCCGCGCCCAGATACGGTCCCCACTCGAAGGACAGGATGGAGACCCGAATGGGACGCGGCGTCGGATCCAACCCTAAACCGCCATCGCCACGAAAGACCAGCGGTCTGAGATAGCAACTACCGTGCTGGTTGCGCTCGACCAGCTCGAGGCACGCGAGGGTTAGTTCTTCGCGATCGACCGACTCCGGGGTCATCCGCGCCATCCGGCAGGAGTCGAATAACCGGCGCATGTGGCGACCGAGTCGAAAGACCGCCGGGCCGTGCGCGCCATCGTAGGCCCGAATGCCCTCGAAGACGCTGGATCCGTAGTGCAGTGCGTGGGTTGTGAGGTGGACGTTGGCATCTTCCCATCGAGTCCACTTGCCGTCCAGCCAACACCATTGAGAATTCTTCACAGTCACGTTATTCCTACCTCGTTTTCTCTCCCCGAAATGAAAAAAGCCCCCAACCGGATCGGCTGAGGGCTCTTAGAAATCGGTACGCTTTTGTCTACCGGCTCACGAGGCCCCAGCCATCCTGGTTAGAAGCAGGACGAGGACAAGCGTGAGACCCGCGGCACTGAGGATTCGATCACCCGGAATGGCGAGAGCGATCGCCTTGGTGGATTTCGTCCCGACAGAATCCACTCCTCCACGAACTGGAGTTCGCAAGGTCGGGGTTCTGGTGAGCGGTCTATAGGGCTTGATCATGATCCTCTGAAACTGTAGAGAGTGGTTTCGAGGGTGTCAACCCCTCGAGCCTTCGGGGTGCTCGTCGACTTTCCTCTGTCCGGGCTGACCGCTAGTGTTCCGCCTGGCTGTTCCCTTCCACATTGGGCGAGGTCATTTGCGTTCCTGGCAAGGCGCGACGACGAGTAATACTGGGAGTATTCTGAGGAGAAGCAACGCCGCCAGGGGCGGAAAGGGCCCGTCCAATGTGGGAGGGAATAGCCAGGCGGGCACTAGATGCAGGCGCGACAGTCGCGAGGACTCAGTCCGACTCCAACCGATGACTGTCCTCGGCGGTGAGATCCAAGTCGTAGACCTGGCGTAGCGCTTCGATTCGGGCCAGCGAATCTTCACCGAAGGGGGCCTTCCCCTCGAAGGCGTGTAGGACGATCCCCTCGAGCAGGTCGCCCAACGAGATCTCGTGATACTCCGCCATCCCCTTCAGGACCTTGACGATCCTCTTCTCCATCCGCACTCCGGTCTGGACCCGCTCGACCTTCCGATGACCGCTCATGAGGCCTCCGGGGTTGTCTCGAGTGACAGCATTTCCAGGGAAGAAGTGGCCAGGCGATCCGGAAGCAGAAAGACCCGCCGGGCAAATTCCGACTCCAGGGTCTCGGAAAGATAATAGTGAGCTAGAGGACTGGGACGGTAGGTGAGCAGGTCCGGATTGGCCATGCAGAACTCACTCCACGAATGTCCCTCCCCAAGCCGCTGTCTGCGCTCGTTGATCAGCAGGAGATAGGCCCACGTGATGGTCTCGTGGTACTTACCGTCGGCGCCCAGATGCGATGCCAAGCGGCGAAGTCCCTCGGCAAAGCGACTCAGCGCCTGATCGACGGGCAGGGTGGCGAGGTAGCTCCAAGCGACCTCGACATGAAGAGTGTGGGTGAACTCGCTCGCCGCGATCTCGAAAGCTTCGAACCGTTCGATGAGCGCGGCGGTGGATTGTGGGACGGACGAATCGTTGGCACTCATAGTGTTACCATGGTACCATGGTAACGTAACGGCCAGGAGCTAATTGCCACACAGGCCATGACGACAGCCGAAGCCAGAGACGGTGAGCCCAGTAGAAAAATGTGCAGCTGTGCCAAGCACCTGTGTGGCCCAGTTCAGCTGATACGGGTTAGGCGGGCCAGCCGACTACGCCCCGCTTGGAGACTTGGTAGCTGTTGCGGCTACACTGACTAAGAGCCGCAACGCCTCGTTGACAGCCTCGGACGTAGGGAAGGCGTTGGCAACGTCTGGGTCGAGGAGAACCAGATTCGTACCCTGAATAGCCCGCTTGTAGTACCGACCGCGCTCGCCGTTCTTCAGCGCCGAAAGGTCGTACTCTTCGCGGAGTTCGTCAGTGACCGTTTCAGACTTGTCCTTCATAGACATACTTCTCACGTCGAGTTGCGAGTCGCGCACTAATGATACGGATATGGTCGTCGTCAACTTCCCGGTGCGCTACGACCAATAGCCGGCCGCTGGAAGTATGACCGAAGGTGATGACCCGAGATTCCCCTTGTGAGGGATCTGGGTCTGGACACTGCGATGCTTCGCGATCAGCTCGCCCGCAACGCTTCGACCTCGACCCGCGCGTCGTTGAAGCTAGCCCCTCCGCCGAGATCGGCGAGGTGATCGGGACAGAGCACATTCGACGTGTTCCCGTTGATCGTGTTGTGACTCCAAAGACCCTTGGGCAGCGTCACCACGCCGCGTCGCACGCGATCGCTGACTCGCAGGGGACAGTGGACCTCGCCGGCTCGGTTGTAGACCCGCACCGTGATTCCGTCGACCAGGCCCCGACCCAACGCGTCGTCGGGATGCATCTCGAGCGGGACCGCGTCGCGATAGATCTGTCCGAAGGTCGAACTCACGGTACGGCCGCTGGCAGGCGAGATAAGGGTCAAGGGAAACGACGGATCCTCGGTCGGAGCGGGACGGAATCGGTAGAGGCCATCCGCCTCGGTGTCGAGATCGCCCGGGACCAGGTGGGCCTTGCGGTCCGCGGTGCGCGGGAAACTATCGACAAAGAGTATGGGTCGACCGCCCCCGACCGGGTGGGTCTCGATCTCCGTATCGAGCCTCTCGCTGAGATCAGCTTCGCCCTGAGCCGCGGCCAAGACCACCGCCTCCAGTGCCTCATCGGACTCCGGCTCCCCGTCGCGCCCCAAGCCGAAACGACTCACCAGTTCGCCGAAGACATCGACATTGCTACGAGACTCCCCCACCGGTTCGATCACCGGTTCGATCCGATGGAGTACGAAGTTGCCATAGCCTCTCGCGAGGTCTCGGTGCTCGAGGAAGGTCGTCGCCGGAAGCACGACGTCCGCATACTGCGCGGTGTCGGTCATCACCTGGTCGAAGACCACGGTGAAGAGGTCCTCACGGGCTAATCCCTTCCGCATCGCCGCCTGATTGGGCAACGTTGCCAGGGGATTGGAGTTGTAAACGAAGAGAGCCTGGATGGGCGGGTCCGCTTCGAGCAACGCCTGGCCCGTCTGATTCATGTTGACGGTGCGAGGCTGACTCCCCCCAGGAGTGTCGAGACCGAGTGTGCCCTCCGGAGCGAAGCGCCAGGCCCCGGAATTGCTCATCGTGTAGCCACCGCCACGGACACCAAACTTACCCGCGACCGCCGGTAGAGCGATCACGGAGGCGACCCCAGACCCGCCATTGCGGTTGCGCTCGAGACCCCAGCCGCAGCGAATCACAGCGGGAGTTGCCGCCGCGTAGTCGCCGGCGAATCTCTCGATCTCGTCCACGGTGAGTCCGGTGACTTCGGTCGCCGCCGACAACGTCCACCGATCGGCTCGGAGACGCAGTTCCTCCCAGCCGGTGGTGTGTTCTTGCAGGAAGGCGAGGTCAGCGGTGCCGTGCTCGAACAACCATCGCATCGTAGCCAGCGCCAACACGACGTCGGTACCTGGACGAAGGGCGAGGTGCTGGTCTGCTTGAGCCGCGAGCGGCGTCCGGCGGGGATCGACCACGACGAGGCGGGCTCCCTGATCTCGTGCGCGACGGATCCAAGGCACCAGGTGGATTCCGGAAGCAGACGGGTTGGCGCCCCACACGCCGATCCACTTCGCCGCCTCGTAGTCTTCATAGGCGACGCCGGGCATCTTGCCGTAGAGGCCACCAGCGGCTCGACCGCTGGGTGCGGCACACACGGTCCGCGCCAAGCGCGAGGCACCGAGGCGGGCGAAGAGCCGGGCGTCCGCCGTGTCCTGGCTCAGGAGGCCGTTGGATCCGCCGTAGGACAAGGGCAGGATACATTCGGCTCCGTAGCGAGTAGCTCGATCGGTGAACTCCCGCACCACCAAGTCGAGGGCCGCATCCCACGACAACGCCTCGAACTTGCCCTCCCCTTTGGCGCCGATTCGACGCAACGGAGTGCCGACTCGGTCGGGATGGTAGAGATGCTGGTCGAAGTTGCGAACCTTCTTGCAGAGAAATCCCCCGGTAATCGCGCTGTCGGCGCCCTCCAACCGCGTCACTCGGCCGTCGGTGACGGTGGCTTCGATGCGGCAGGCGTCAGGGCAATCCAGGGGACACGCCGTCGTGTGCAGTGTGCTTGCCATACGACGCAGCATACCAGTCGGACAGGGTCGAATCCTCCCCCTCGAGGGCTCGTGTCAGCTTCTCCAGGGCTTCCAGCGAACCATGAGGACAACGAAGCCCAGGAGGAGCAGGCCGAAGGCAAATGGCAGGATCGCCTCGCCGCCCCGGAGGATCGCCCCCCGGGTCAGCGACGTCCAGGCAAGGGTGTAGTCCTTGGGCAGATGGAGGTATCCCCATGGTGCCCACACTCTCCAGTCCCAGCGCGCCGCCGGGAGGTAGCCGGCACCGATCATCTGTCGCAGAACGTGGTGGTACTCGGTCGAGGCGACTAGGGTCCCGATCGTAGTGACCGCGATCGACCAGGCCACCGTAACCCCGACCAACCACCGCCAGCCCCGACCGGCAAAGTGTCCCGCGCCCTCGATCGCCGGCGCCGCAATGAGGAGAAGGAACGGCATCACCGGGACCAGGAATCTCGGCCCCCAGGCCCATCCCCCATCCCAGCCGTGCCAGCGACAGTAGAAAGCGACGAGTACCACCCACACTCCGAGACCCAAAGTGGTCCACAAAGGCAACCGACGAAAGCTCGCCGGAATCGCCAGGAGACTCACCAAGGCGAGGGGCATGTAGATGAACAGTCCACGGCCCGGGCTGACCAGGAGTCCCAGGACCCCTTCGGTCCACGCCGTCGTCCACTGGGTGGCCTCGGCTCCATATCCGGTGGCCCAGGGAGCCCCGAAGCGCACCGCGTTGAGGATCGCGAGAGTCACGACGCCCACCAGGGGGCCCGCGGCGAGTAGTGCCCATGTCCGCCGACGGCGGTCGGGTGCCAGTCCGCTCGTTCGAACCATCGCCACCCAGAGTCCGAGAGCCAGTGGCCACAACACCACATGGGCGAGCTTGACGATCACTAGACCCCCCAGAGCAAACCCGGAGCGAAGCGCCGCCCTGGACTCCACCCGACGCTGCCAGCGGACGCTGTTCAGGGCAAAGAGCAAGAGGAGAAGGGCGGCCAGCGGCTCAGAAAAGAAGGTCTTGGAGTAGATCCACAGCGGCGTCGCCAGGGCGGCCAGAGCGACCAACTGCAGGGCCGTCCTGCGGCAGTAGCCCAGTTCCACGGTGAGCAGGAAGAGCAACGTACAGACGCCGGCCACGATCAGGGCGTTGGTCAGGCTCATACCGAAAAAGCGCCAAGCGGTGGCGGCGTCGGTCGCGTCGTACCAAAGAAATGTCGGGCCAACGAGCGGGACAGACGACGACGCCGGCAGCGCTCTCGCTAGACCGCGACCGATCAGGTACCCAGGAATCGCCACCACGGAGAGACCTACACCGTACTTCGAGTAAGTCCGGCCGGCCCGGCCTGTGGTCAGAAAGCCGGGAGGATACCCAGGGTCGGGTACGGCCAACTCTCCGCGCTCGATCAGACTCTCGGTGACTCGCGCCATGAGGACACCATCCGGTGAGTGCACATGCCCACTGGTGGTGAGAAGGAAGAACAGCGACAGGAGGACGAAGAGCCGGCGACCAAGAATATTGGTAGAGACCGCCCCCTCTCCGAGGCGACAGAGACCTTCAGGTCGGTGCACGGGAAGGCTCACAAGTATCCGAGGGAACGTAAGTTATCGAGGTATTCGTCGCCTTCCTTGGGGATTGCGAGTTCGACTTCACGTCGTCCAAAGGTATCGATCGTGACCGGCGCGATGGGCCAGCGACAGGCCTGCGGTGGATCGGGTAGCTCAGCGCTCTGCGGCAGACCGAGAGCGCGGAAGAGTCCCGCCGCCACCTGTTCGAGGGCCACAGCATCTCCACGCGCGGCGTCGCAGCCGCGACGGTTCCACAGGATTATGCGACCGCTGCGCGGATCGGAACTGCGCCCCGTCTGCGGGTTGGCGGTCCCCTCGCTGCGACGTCCAGGGTCGGCGATGAGAACCACGGTATCCCACTCTCCAACCTCTAGCGCCTGGCCTAAGGTGCGATCGGCTGCGGTGACCTCGCTGCGCACCAGATCGACGAATGCGACCTCGCCGCCCGCCCAGTCCGAAGCCACGAGGTCGAGCGCAGGTAGGTAAAGTGCCGCGGCCCGCGTCTCTGGACGTATCTCCAGAAGAAAGGCTTCGCGATAGAAGGTCTCCGGACGCAGGGCACGCTCAACTACCGAGTCCGCTGCCGCCCCGAGGGCCGATCGAGCGATCTCGAGGGAGCGCTCGTCCTCGCGGGTGACACTGTCCTCTCTGGTGACCCTGTCCGGGTCGAGGAGACCGCGAAGACGCTCCAACTCGCTCGCAGGCGCCACCGATCCTGCCACCCCCTCCGCGAGCAGTTGGTAGGCGCCATGGGCCACGACCGTCCCCGAGAGATCCTGGGCCGGGAAGGTAGACCACCAATCCACGGCCACGATCGGCGCTCCACCCCGGGCAGCGAACTCCCAGAACGTCAGAGCGCTCCGTCGGTTGGCCAGAACGGGCCGGTGCTCCGACAGTCCGAGAGGCCGTTCGATGCTGTCCCAGTAGCTTCGGAAAGGGCCGTTGACGGTGAGTGCGGTATGCAATCCTCGCGGACGGAAACTGTCGACCGCGGCAACCCCATGCAAAGGACTCGGTAGACCGGTGGCTACGGTGGTCCACAGCGCGGCGGGATCAACATCGGGTCGCGCGTAGGTCAAGCTGACCCCACCCGTCTCGAGCAATCCACCGACGACGGGAAGGTCACCTCGAGCCAAGAGATAGTCGAACTCGGGTCCGAGCAGACCATCGATCCCCACGACCAGCACGCGTCCGGCCGGACCGCTGGGAAGGACGTCGGCGACTCTTGCTTCCCCACCCGCCAGTAGCGAGGCGGAAACAAGACTCGCCAATGCCGCGGCGAGCGCCACGCCGACAAAGGTCCACTGTAGCCGCTCCGCCCGTTCACGCGGCGTCCGATCGGTCAGCCTTATCGCCAATGCGAGCAGCCCATGGTAGAGCAACCGCGCCACTGCGTAGGCGGCCACAGCCGCACCGAGGGCGACGAGGGCACCGGGCCAACCCGCCGAATGAACGATCTCCCCGCGCATCCACCAGGCTCCCGCCGCCAGGCCGAGTCCGAGTCCGGCTACCGCCAAGTAGAGGCTGAGCATGCTCAGTCGCAGTCCGGGAAAGCGCTTGAGTGCCAAAGCCATGGCTCCCGCCAGGATGAGGAAGAAGCCGCCAAAGAGCAAGAACCACAAAGGCAACAGGTGAAAGAACAGGGGAATCAGGTCGAAGGGATCTCGCCGCAGTGACTCGTTCCAATGAGCCAGCAAAAGGGCGCTGACCAGGGACATCGATGCTCCCCCCAAGAGGCCCAATTTGAGGGCCAGACGTAGGACGGTCCGTCGCCACTCGACGGGACGCAGGGCATCCTGGAGGAGGTATCGCTCGACGCCGTGGGTGAGGTAGCCCATACGACGCAGTTCGTCGCGAACTTCCTCCAAGTGCGAGGTTTCTGGAACCTTCACCGGTGCAGTCTTCACCGGTGCACTCTACCTGCTGCGGTGTTCCACGAAAGCGGCGAGTTCTCGCAGCGGATCCGCCCGCCGACCGAGGGGGGCGAGTGAGTCCACCGCAAACTGCAAGAGCTCCTTCACCAGCAACTGCGACCCCTCCACTCCGAGGAGCTTCACGAAGGTCACCTTGTCACCATCGGAACCGGCCTCCTTGCCGATCTCTTCGGTAGTGCCGGTCACGTCGAGGACATCGTCGGTGATCTGGAAGGCGAGGCCGAGGTTCTTGGCGAATCGGCTGACCAGATCGAGATCGCGTCGGCGAGCGTCGGCCGCCATCGCCCCCATCTCTCCGGCCGCGATGAAGAGCGCTCCCGTCTTGTGGCTGTGAATGTACTCCAACCGCTCTAGATCCAGATCCTCCTGACGGCTTTCGAGATCGAGAGCCTGACCGCCGATCAAGCCTCCGGTTCCGATCGAGGTCGCCAGGTGATGTGAGATGTCTTCGGTGGTATAGCGGCTCAGGGCCAACCGGTGCCCCGACTCGGCCACCAACTCGAAGGCCCGATTGAACAGCGCGAAAGAAGCGAGGATCGCCACGCCCTCACCGAATTCGATGTGCACGGTCGCCCGTCCTCGGCGCAGCCGAGCGTTATCCATCGACGGAAGATCGTCCAGGATCAGCGAGCAGGCATGAACCATCTCGACCGAGCAGGCGAGATCGACTACCGACCGAACTTGGGTCCCGAACATCTCGGCCACCGCCAGAGTGAGCACCGGCCGCAAGCGCTTGCCAGGGCTGGTCAGCGCATAGTGCATCGCCCGATGCACGCTCTCAGGGCGCTGATCGAGATCGGGCAACAGCTGGGGAAGACGCAGTTCAACCTGCCGAGCGAGTCCCGCAAGGTGTCCTGAGATGTCGTGCGCCATGGTGGTCACTGGGGAACGCTACAACGAAGAACGGCGGCGTCACGTCTCCCGCGAGACTGCGAACGCCGCCACCCAGTAGATCGGGTCCGTTCTCTTAGAAGGACTCGAGGGCTTCCATCTCGTCGTCGTGAATCTCGAAAACGGTGATCAACTGAGTAATCTGCAAGATATCGTTGACCTTGGCCGGGAGATTGACGAGCTTGAGCTTGCCGCCGCGGTGGGTCACGGTGGTGTAGGCACTCACCAACTCACCGACGCCGGCCGAATCGATAGTCGTCACCTTCGCCATGTTGAGGAGGATGTTCTTGCCTCCGGCGATGGCGGTCTGCACCGCATCTCGAACCGCTACATCACCGATACCGATGGTGATCTTTCCTTCGAGGTCGAGAATGGTGACGTTGTTTGCCTTGCGCTGTGTAATCTTCATACTGTCCTTCTCCTTGTCTGGCCCCCCGGCCTATCGTCCGGATCACCGGTCATCGCTTTCATCCCTGTCTTTACCGACTTCGCTGCCTTCGCTCTCCTCGCCAACGGATCATATCCGCTCTACTCACTTGCCGAGCGGCTTCCGAGACCAAGGCCGAGACCAAGGCGCCGGAACAAGACTTAAGTGTTCGTCTCTTCCGGCACCGATTCTGGCGCAATCCGCTTGCGAAGGACCACTTCGGTGCCGTTCTCGACAAACCGGAAATCCACCTCGTCCATGAGGCGTTTCATGTAGAAGATCCCGCGCCCACAGCTGCTCAACAGATTCTCGGGAGCCAAAGGATCTTTGACCCCTCCCGGATCGAACCCATCCCCTTGATCGCGAATGCAGAGGATGACCTCTTCGGGCACGAATCCTACCTCGACCTCGACGTGCTTGTCCCCAACCCCATTGCCATGTTTGATCGCGTTCGCCATCGCCTCGCGAAGGGCCAGCCCGATCCAGTGGCGGGACTCCTCGGTTAGATCGATCTCGGTCAGGAGATCGTCGACCACCGATTGAACCAGTTCGATGCTGGCGAACTGGCTCGCCACGGTGAGGAAGGCCCGGGTTTCGAAACTCATGCTGGACACTTCGCAGCATCATAGCAGGACGGTCGTCACGCAACTCTCGAGCGAGATATGCGTTTCATCAGATCAATCTCGCCGTAGGGGTTGGGCCCCGGAGGCCGGAACTAGCATCCCTTTTGGGCAAACCCGGGTGCTTTGGGCGAAGTCGTTTTAGTTCCTGGCTAAACGCGACGACGGGGAACACTAGGGGTAATGCGAGGCGGAGCAGCGCCGCCAGGGGCGAAAATGGGCCATCCGAAGTGGACGGGATCAACCCAACGGGGCACCAAAAGTCAGGAGCACCGCGATCTCGGACGCCATGTTATGCACCTGGTCCCATTCACCCAGGGCCCAAGGGATCACGATGAGAAGCTGCACCGCATCGAACAAGAAATGGGCCGTCGCCGCCGCCCAGATGTTCTGACGCCAACGGACCAATCCAGCAAAGGCCAGCGAAAGACAGGTGATGCCGACCAGCATGAACGGTTCGTCGTAGGCCAGGTGAGCTCCGGCGAAGAGGACAGTCGACAGCAGAATGCCGATCCGAGGCTGTAGGAAGCCACGAAAGAACAGCTCTTCGACGACTCCGGCCGAGAGCGCCACCGCAAGCTTCAAAGCAAGGGGAAGGCCGGCGATCCAGACGATCATCTCGGGGGGCTGCTGCGGCAACAGCTCCTCGCCACCGAAGAAGAAAAGCGCCGCCGCCACGCTCCCGACGACGAGCAGAAGCAGGGGCCAAATCAGGAAACCGAGCCCGAGCCCGAGTCCCACCTCCTTGAGGAAACTGCGGCACCGCATGCCCAGCTGAGCCGCCGAAACCGAGACCAATGACTGCTCCCCCTGGAAACCGGCAAAGCCGAACAAAAGCCATCCCACGATGGCGATGATCAACATCGTATGAACCAGGAAGAGTTGCGAGTAGTGGACCGACGATAGATCGATCTCCAGAGTCGGCAGGCCGATCTGACCGAGCGATTGGAAGACCGTGACGAAGAGCAGCAGGGTCAGCAGGGTGCCGGCACCAAGTCGTCGCCAGAGAACTCTGAACCCGGGAGGGGTCAAACCGCGGCGGACCGCCATCAGGTCGATGAGCGCGGCGGCTCCGGCGGCCAGGGTCAGAGGTCCTAGCCAGCGCAGTAGATCTACCATCCGATGTTCGCCTGTGAGTTGTCCTTCATGGCGCGGGAGTCTAACAGGATGACGCCGATGCCCTGTCCCAGATGAGGCCCGGGACTCGTTCTCCCGAGGACGGTGCGTGGTAATATTCGCCCCCACTGCGACCGGCTACCCCGTCGGTCCAATGGGGGCCAATCGGCACTTCAAAGCATCCGTCGAAAGATCGCTCGAGTGTCGAACGACCGGCGTCCCCGTCGGGCGCAAGTCTCCTCGCGGCCCCGCCTTGCTCACGACCCGCTGCCGCTAGCTACCAGACTTGCACTGCCACCCATCGATCTAGACCGACCATTTCAGACCGACCGTTACACATTCCAAGGAGCTCCACCGTGGCCAACTTCACCGGCGTCGACTATATGGATTTTGATTCCCTCCTCAGCGAGGAAGAGAAGCTCGTTCGCGAGAGCGTCCGCGCCTTTGTCGACGACAAATTCATGCCCGTCATCGCACAGCATCATCGCGACGCGACCTTTCCCATGGACCTCGTCCCCGCCATGGGCGATCTCAACCTCTTCGGCGCCACCATCGACGAGTATGGACTCCCCGGACTCAATAACGTCGCCTACGGTCTGATCATGCAGGAGCTCGAGCGTGGGGACTCCGGTCTACGCAGCTTCGTCTCGGTGCAGAGCGCTCTCGTCATGTACCCGATCTACGCCTTCGGCTCCCAGGAGCAGAAGGACCGCTGGATTCCGCCGCTGGCGTCCGGCGAGTCGATCGGCTGCTTCGGCCTCACCGAGCCGGACTTCGGGTCCAATCCCGGCGGCATGCGGACCACCGCCCGCCGCGACGGAGACCACTGGGTCCTCAATGGCGCCAAGCAGTGGATCACCAACGGCAGTCTGGCCGAGGTCGCGGTGGTCTGGGCGCAGACGGATGAAGGCTTTCGCGGCTTCGTCGTCGAGCGAGGAACGCCCGGATTCACCTCCTCCAACCAGCACGGCAAGTTCTCCTTGAGGGCCTCGGTCACCTCCGAGCTCGGCTTCCACGATTGTCGAATCCCCGCCGACGCGGTGCTGCCCAAGTCGACCGGTCTCAAGCACGCCCTCATGTGCCTGACTCAGGCCCGCTACGGCATCGCCTGGGGCGCCCTCGGAGCCGCGATGGACTGCTACCAGACGGCTCTCAACTACACCAAGGAACGGATCCAGTTTGACGGTCAGCCGATCGCCTGCCACCAGTTGGTGCAGGAAAAGCTGGCATGGATGATCACCGAGATCACCAAGGGTCAGTTCCTCGCCCTGCAGATGGGTCGTCTCAAGGATCAGGGTCGACTCAAGCACTTCCACGTCTCGATGGGCAAGCGCAACAACGTGTGGGTAGCCCGGGAGTGCGCCAAACTCTCCCGAGAGTTGATGGGCGCCAACGGAATCGTCGATGACTATCCGGTGATTCGACACATGCTCAATATCGAGTCGGTCTACACCTACGAGGGTACCCACGACATCCACGGCTTGATCATCGGCGCCGAGATCACCGGGATCCCGTCCTTCAACGCGCCTCGGATTTCCTAGTGTCCCATTTGGTTAAGCCCGTTTGCTTTGGGCGAGGTCGTTTTTGTTCCTAGCCAGGCGCGACGACGAGCAATACTGGGGGTTTTGCGAGGAGGAGCAACGCCGCCAGGGGCGAAAACAGGCCGTCCAAAGTGGACGGGATTAGCCAAACGGGATACGAGCGCAGAGACCCGCCTTCGATCGCTATGTGGCCGTCTCCCAGGGGAACGACGGCACTCGGGGAGCGGACCGGAATCGAACTGAGCTAGGCTAGGGCTTGTCCCGATCCCTCACAAGGAGTCTTCGATGTCACTAGATCGCACCCTCGAACAGGGCTTCATTCGTGTTACCGAAATGGCGGCGATCGCCTCCGCCCAGACCATGGGGCTCGGTCAGAGCCATCGATCGGACCAGGTCGCCGTCGAGGCGATGCGTACCGAGATGGATAACCTTCCGATGGATGGGCGAATCGTCATCGGCGAGGGTGAACGGGACGAGGCGCCGATGCTCTACGTCGGCGAACCGGTGGGAGCGGACAAGGGAAAGGGTGGTCTCGGCGTCGACATCGCGGTGGATCCACTGGAGGGCACCAACCTGTGCGCGACCGGCGCGCCTGGGGCCATCACTGTCCTCGCCGCGGCCGAAAGGGGCGGCTTGCTCCACGCGCCCGACATCTACATGGAGAAGATCATGGTGGGTCCCACCGCCAAGGGATCGATCCATCTCGACGCCCCCGTCGCCGAGAATCTGCGCAACATCGCAGACGCCTTCCAGCGCGACGTCGACGATCTCACGGTGGTGGTGCTCAACCGGGAGCGGCACGCCCAGTTGATCGCCGACATCCGTTCGGCCGGCGCCCGCATCCGACTTATCGAGGACGGGGACCTGTCGGGAGCGATCTCAGCCGCCGTTCGCGGCACTGGGATTCACGCCGTGATGGGCATCGGCGGCGCTCCTGAGGGTGTCCTATCCGCCGCCGCCCTCCGCTGCCTGGGTGGCGAGATTCAGGCTCGCTTCACCCCTCTCAACGATGCGCAGCGTAAACGACTGGATGAGGAGGGCGTCGCCGAGGCCGACCGGATCTACACCACCGAGGAGCTCGCTCCCGGCAATGAAATCCTCTTCAGCGCCACCGGGGTTACCGATGGAGAGCTTCTGCGGGGAGTCCGTCCCTTCCGCAACGGAACGCGCTGCTCCACTCTCTTCATGTCGCTGTCCCGGGGCATCATCCGTTTCGTCGATACCATCCATCGCGAAGACGTCACGACTCCGGTCCACTTCCGCTAGAGCTCCGGAACGATGATAAAACCGGACCAGTGGATCCACGCCTGGGGCGAGGAGGGCGGAGTCGATCCGTTCGAGCCCCAGCAGGTCAACGCCGCCAGCTACGACGTGCGCTTGAGCGACCAGTGGATCTGCCCGACGCGCGACCCCGAGGAATTCTCCGCCCCCACTGCCAAGCTCTTTCCGGGCGAAGTGATCCTCGCCTCCACTCTGGAGTACGTGAAGATCCCGCGGGACGTCGCCTGTGACCTCAAGTTGAAGTCGACCCTGGGACGGTTGTGGATCAATCACTCCCTCGCCGGGTGGTGCGATCCCGGCTTCGAGGGACAGATCACCCTCGAACTGCAGAACCTCGGTCCTACCCCCTTCGTCCTCGACGCCGGACGTCGTATCGCGCAGCTGATCTTCATCGCTATGGAGAGCCCACCGACCGTGGCCTATGGCGAACCGGGTTCTGGCAGCCACTATCAAGGACAGACCGGAACGACTCGGGCCCGCAGCTGACCCGGGCCTATAATCCCTGGGCACCATGGGAATCACTGGCAATCTGAAGACCATGGAGCTCACCGAGCTCCTGCAATGGCTGTCCCAAGGACAGAAGACGGGGACCCTTGTCGTCGTCCACAACGACATCTCCAAGAAGATCTACTTCAAGGGCGGCCTGATCATGTCGTCCGCCTCGTCGGATCCCAAGGAATATCTCGGCCAGTTTCTCGTCGGCTACAACTTCATCACCGACGAGCAGCTCGCCGAGGCCATCTCCCGCCAGGAAGGGGAGAAGAAACTGCTCGGCGCCATCCTGGTCGAGATGGGCACGATCTCCACTGAGGACCTCGATCAGATGCTCCACCTCAAGGCGCAGGAGACCATCTATAGCCTCTTCGAGTGGGAAGAAGGCGAGTTCAAGTTCCTCGACAGCGAGCTACCCGAATACCAGTTGGTTTCGATCTCGATCGATGTCACCGGCCTGATCCTCGAGGGGATGCGGCGTCTCGACGAGATCCACCGCATGCGCAAGGTCATTCCCTCGGCGGACGCCGTCCCGGTGGTGATCTCGGAGGAGAGGCTCCTCAACGATCCCGATCTCGATGAGACGGGACGCTACATCCTGCAGGCGATCAACGACGATCGCACCGTCGGGGAGATCGCCCTGGAGACGCGGGCGCTCGAGTACCACGTCAACGAAGCGCTCTTCAAGGCTCAACAGAAGGGCTTCATCAAGGTCGTGCGCGCCCGCATCCGGAACGTGGTGGAACGCGTCGTCGAACGGGTCGAAGTGCCGTCGGCTGCTCCCAGCCCACCGCCTCAGCAACTGGCC
>JAIOJS010000221.1 GCA_019911795.1 Thermoanaerobaculia bacterium
TTGGCGAAGTGATGACGAAGACCCGCCGACCGGCAAGCCAGGGCGCCAGAGAGTCGAGGGCCGAAGCGATCGCCCCAACTCCAACCGTGACCCGGCAACTGCCCCTTGGGTGCAGGAGTTCGAGACGCTCGACGGCTGGTGTCATCGCAGGAAACTCAGATCTCGCGCTTCAGGTTCTCGATCCCCAGTTCGCGAAGCTGGGAGGCGTCGACCCGCGACGGTGCATCGGTCATCAAGCAACTCGCCGACGTAGTCTTCGGAAAGGCGATGACATCTCGAAGCGAGGGAGCACCCGACATCAACATCACGATACGGTCCAGTCCCAGCGCGATGCCGCCGTGGGGAGGCGCACCGTAGGTCAGCGCATCGAGGAGAAAGCCGAAGCGCTCCCGCGCCTCTTCGTCGCTGATTCCCAGAGCTCGGAACGCCTCCTGCTGCAACGCTCGATCGTGGATACGTATCGACCCTCCCCCCAACTCGAAACCGTCCATGACGATGTCGTAGGCACGGGCCTGTACCGAGCCCGGGGCCGTGGAGAGACGATCAGCGTGCTCCTCTTTCGGCGCGGTGAAGGGATGGTTCATCGAATAGAAGCGTTCGTCGTTCTCGTCCCACTCGAGGAGGGGAAAGTCGGTAACCCAGAGGAAGGCGTGCGTTCCTTCGGGAATCAGGCCATAGGTCTCGGCCAGTTCCGAGCGAAGCGCTCCGAGGGCGTTTGCCGCTACCTTCGGCGAGCCGGCGACGATCAGAGCGAGGTCCCCTTCGCCCAGGGACAGCGCCTCAGCGAGCGACTCGAGTTCTGCGTCGGAGAGAACGTTCTTCACCTGGAACTGCAACTCACCCTCCCGACGGCGAAAGGTCAGCGCCCCGGCCGCCCCGTGGCGCCGGGCCAGCTCGGCCCAACCATCGACTTCGCGGCGGCTCGCGCCGGCAGCCCCCGGTACGGTAAAGCCGCGCACCGTGCCGCCCTCGGCGGCGGTCTGCTGGAACGCCCTAAAGCCACTCTTTGCCACCTTGTTCGTGATGTCCTGGATCTCCAGACCGAAGCGAAGGTCCGGTTTGTCGGATCCATACCGAGCCATCGCTTCCGCCCAGGGCATGCGACGAAACGGAACTTCGATCTCGATCCCCGCGAGGGGGAAGATCCGGGCGAAGAGCCCCTCGATCAGGGCGTAGACATCCTCCTCGTCGATGAACGACATCTCGAGATCGACCTGGGTGAACTCCGGTTGCCGATCCGCCCGTAGGTCCTCGTCACGGAAACAGCGAGCGATCTGTACGTAGCGTTCGAAGCCGGCCACCATCAGAAGCTGCTTGAAGAGCTGGGGCGACTGAGGCAAGGCGTAGAAGGCCTCCGGGTGAACCCGGCTAGGCACCAGATAGTCGCGGGCCCCCTCCGGGGTCGAGCGCGTGAGAATGGGGGTTTCGATCTCCGCGAAGCCCTGCTCATCGCAGAAGCGCCGGATCTCGAGCGCCACGCGGTGCCGAAGTCGCAGATTCTGCTGAAGGTTGGCGCGCCGCAACTCGAGATAGCGGTAGCGCAATCGAGTGTCCTCGTTCGCATCGACGATGCCATCGACGGCGACCGGCACCGGCTCCGCCGGCGACAGGATCGCTCCGAAGGTCGCCACCACCTCGATCTCCCCGGTAGCCATCTGCGGGTTCACCGCTTCTGGGGCGCGACGCGCGACCTCCCCCCGTACCTCGATCACCCATTCGAGACGAGCCGCCATCAGCGCCTCGGCCACTTCGGGATGCTCCTCGGGATGGACGACGATCTGCACCACTCCCCCTCGGTCGCGCAAGTTGATGAACATCACACCGCCGTGGTTGCGCTGGCTCGCCACCCAGCCCTGGAGGAGAACCTGCTCCCCCACTCGTGAGGCATCGAGGGCCCCGCCCAATTGTCGCTTCATCGCTCTTCCTCACCTTCGGGACCGCTCGGCCCCGGATTCACAATCTCATAGAAATCGTCACTCGTCAGGACAGCCGCCAAGCGGTCGCGTAGTACCACTCCCTGTCGGCCACTGCGTAAGTCGCGCAGAGTCACGCGGCCACTCTCCATCTCTTCCTCACCCAGCAAGAGGACCCTTTCGACACCGTGGCGATCGGCCCGTTTCATGGAGGACTTCAGCGATCGTGTCGTCAACTCGGCGATGCACTCGACCCCCTGGGAGCGCAGCTCTTCCGCCAGGGCCAGGGCGGCCATCGGAGAAACCTCTCCCACCGCGACGACCGTCGTCGGCGACGCCGGTACGAACCGTCGCTGGAAGGATTCGGGCAGCACATCGAGCAAGCGATCCTCGCCGATCGCGAAACCGATTCCCGGTACCGCGCCGCCACCGAGGGCCGCCACCAGTCCGTCGTAGCGTCCGCCACCGACCAGTGCGTCCTGGGCGCCGAGTCCCTCGGAGACGATCTCGAACACCGTGTGGGTGTAGTAGTCCAGTCCACGAACGAGGCGATTCTCCACCCGGTAGGCCATGCCCTGAGCGTCGAGCCCCGCTCGCACCTGATCGAAGTGCTCGCGCGCTTCGGGAGTCAGTGAGTCGTGAAGCTCGGGTGCCCCTTCCAGCTGCTCGCGATCCCCGGGACTCTTGCTGTCGAGGATGCGTAGGGGGTTGGACTCGAGCCGACGCTGACTGTCTTCGCTCAAGGCGTCCCGGCGGGGAGTCAGGAAGCCGACGAGCGAGGCACGGTAGGCCTGCCGTGAAGCCTCATCCCCGACCGTGTTGACGAGCACTACGAGATCCTCGAACCCTAGCTCCTGCAGGAACCGATTGAGCATCAGGAGAAGCTCGACGTCGGCGAGCGGGCTGGCGTCCCCCAGCAACTCGGCGCCGATCTGGTGAAACTGCCGATAGCGCCCCTTCTGGGGACGCTCGTAGCGAAACTGAGGACCGATGTAGAAGAGCTTGACCGGTTGCGGCCACGATGTCATTCCGTTCTCGACGAAGGCGCGGGCCACCGAGGCGGTGCTCTCGGGGCGCAGGGTCAGAGATCGCCCTTTGCGGTCGGCGAAGGTGTACATCTCCTTGCCGACGATGTCGGTGCTCTCGCCGACGCTTCGCACGAACAGCTCGGTATGCTCGATGATCGGGGTGCGGATCTCGCGGTAGGCATAGCGCCCGAAGACCGATCTCGCCGTCGCCTCGACCGCGGCCCACACCGCCGTCTCGGGGGGTAGCAGGTCTCGTGTTCCCTTGACCCGGCGGTAACTCTCACTCATAACCTTGCTGCGCTCCTGCCTCTAGTGGTCCCAACTCCAACGCTCGATACTCCTCTTTGAGGGCCACGTAGCGGTCGGCAATCGCCGCATTGTTGGCCTGCTCCTCGGCGGTCAGGGCCCGAACCACGCGGGCTGGAATCCCCACGGCCAGGTGATGAGCCGGAATCTCCGTTCCCGGGGTGACAACCGCCCCGGCTCCGACCTGGGCCCCCTGCCGCACGATAGCGCCATCTAGCACCCGGGCGCCAATTCCGATCAGGGCGCCGTCCTCGATGGTACATCCGTGCAGCATCGCAGAGTGCCCCACCACGACGCCTTCACCCAGGACCAGGGGGTGGGTCTCGTGGGTGACATGGAGCACCACACCGTCCTGGATATTGCTGCGATTCCCGATGCGAATCGTGTTGACGTCGCCCCGAGCTGCGGTATGAAACCAGAAGGAGACGTCATCGCCGAGGACGATGTCGCCCGACAGTTCGGCCGAGGGAGCGAGGTAGACGCGCTCCCCTAGCTGGGGCTGGATTCCTCGGAATGGATAGATGGGCATTGCGTCCCCGAAGGTTCCCGAAGTTGTCGATGGGAGAGAAAAGTGAGCGACGATCGCGCGATCGCCAGGGATCGGGGAGTTTAGCAGGGAGCGATCGGCAGAACAGGGCTCTACCGCCTCGTTCCTTCACCCGCGACTTCATCCGAGGTAAATTACCCGCTCTTCCAAGGAGGCCTCTCAAGATGTCGAGTCGATCATTCCGCCAGACCACGTCCGTACGCGCCGTCTCTGCGCTCCCAATACTTCCCCGTCTCGTCCTACTCCTTTTTCTCCTCGTCGGATCCACGGCATCCTCGGCTCAGGTGATCAATGAGTTCGTTGGCAACCACACCGGGACTCCTGACTCTTTCGAGTACCTCGAGGTCTTCGGCACGCCGTCGACCGACTACTCGGACCTGACACTTGTTCAGATCGCCGGCGACCTGGGCGACGACGCGGGCGTTGTGGAGTCGATCTATCCGGTGGGCACGACGGATGGCGACGGCTTCTGGTGGACCGGCTTCTTCGTCGACGAGTTCGATCATAGCGACAGCTACACCATCTTCCTGGTGGAGGGTTGGAGCGGAACCGTCGGGGTCGATCTCGATACCACCGACGACGGAGTCCTGGACTCCACTCCCTGGACCTCGATACTGGACTCGATCGCGGTCCAAGATGGCGGCGGCGACCCGAACTACGGCGCCGACACGGTGCTCCCCATCTCTTTCGACGGGGAGGATTTTTCTCCCGGTGGGGCATCGCGTATCCCCAACGGCACCGACACCAACAGTGTCAGCGACTGGAAGCGCAATGACTGGGAGGGAGCGGGACTTCCAGGTCATACCGGCAATGTGGGTACCCTGGAGGTTGCCAATACCCCTGGTAGCGAGAATGGCGCCAGCCCTCCCGCCACCAGTGCCGCGATGCTGCACGAGTTCGTTCTCGACCACACCGGCAGCGACGATCACGAGTTCATCGAGATCTGGGGAGAAGCGGCCGCGGATTATTCCAACAGCACGGTGATCGTCATCGACGAGACCGGCGTCGTCACCCGGGCCTACGCCCTCGGTGTCACCGACGCCCAGGGTTTCTGGACCACCGGCTACCTCACCGATCAACTAGACAACGACACCACCACCTTCCTCCTGGTGCAGGACTGGTCGGGAGCCGTCTCGGCCGACCTCGACACCAACGACGATGGCACTCTCGACACCACCCCCTGGTCCCAGATCGACGATTCGGTCGCGGTACGCTACGGCGCGGCCGAGCTCACCTACTCCAGCGTGACCCTCGAACTCGACTTCGACGGAGGCAACACCGAGGTCGGCGGCGCCTCCCGCTTTCCTAACTTCACCGACAGCGACGGTATCGTCGACTGGATTCGCAACGATTTCGACGGCGCTGGTTTCCTCGGCTTCCCCGGAACCCTGTTGGCGGGTGAGGCCGAAAACTCGCTGAACGCCGTCAACCTCCCCCACGTCTCCACCTTCTACCGGGATGTCGACGCCAGCAGCGACGCCGCGCTGCGCACCACCCTCCACCAGGCGATCGACGATCACCTGCGCTATCCCTACAGCGCCGGCACCCTCGACACCTGGGACATTCTCGAGCTCGCCGACGAGGATCCCAACAACAGCTCCAACATCCTGACCGTCTACAAGAACTCGACCGTCGCGAAGTTCGGCGGAGGCCAAGGTCCCTACAACCGTGAACACACCTGGCCCAAGTCCTATGGCTTTCCCGATGAAGGTGTGAGCTCGCCCCATACCGACTGCCATCACCTGATGCTCTCGGACGTAACCTACAACAGCGAGCGGGGCAATCTCCCATTTGGGGACTGCACCAGCGGTTGTGGAGAGTACGCGACCCAAGCCAACAACGGTCATGGCGGCGTTGGAGGTAGCCCCTACCCGGGAGACTCGAACTGGCGCGGCGCAAGCGCCTGGTCGACCTGGAATCACCGCCAGGGAGATATCGCTCGAGCCCAGCTCTACATGGATGTTCGCTACGAGGGCGGGGCCCACTCCATCACCGGGGCGGCCGAGCCGGATCTGGTCCTCACCGACAACACGGGACTCATCGTGACGACCAATACCAACACAAGTGGTACCGCATACATGGGACGTCTCTCGGTCCTCCTCGCCTGGCACCAGGCCGATCCACCCGACGACGAGGAGCGGATTCGCAACGAGGTCGTCTACCACTTCCAGGGCAACCGCAACCCGTTCGTCGATCATCCCGAATGGGTCGAGTGTCTCTTCGAGGGAGCGTGTGGGCTGTTCCTAGACGGCTTCGAGACCGGTGACACGACCGGCTGGTCGTCGACCAATCCCTAGGATCGTCGACCCGTAAGACCCGATCGCCGCCAATCCGGGCGTCGAAGCCAGCTATCATGGCCCGATGCCCTCCGTAGACGTCGTCATTCCCGCCTACAACGAAGAGGCGTCGATCGGAAGGGTCCTGGCGGACCTCCCCCATCCACCGGTGCGTCGGGTGGTAGTGGCCGACAACAACTCCCGGGATGGCACGGCGCGAGTCGCCGCCGACGGTGGCGCGGTGGTGGTTCCCGCGCCCCGCCAAGGCTACGGCAGCGCCTGCCTCGCCGGTCTCGACTATCTGCGCCAGAACAACCCATCCGAGATCGTGGTCTTCATCGATGCCGACTACTCGGACCACCCCGAGGAACTAGCCCGGGTCATCGCCCCTATCCTGGCCGACGATGCCGACCTGGTGATCGGATCCCGAACTCTCGGAGAACGGGAGCGCGGAGCCCTCCTACCTCAGGCGCGGATGGGCAACCTCGTCGCGTGTCTGCTCATGCGTCTCCTCTACCGTCATCACTTCACCGACCTCGGTCCCTTTCGTGCCATCCGTTGGAAGTCCCTGGAGCGACTGGCGATGGAGGATCCCGACTTTGGCTGGACGGCCGAGATGCAGGTCAAGGCCCTGCGCCACGGACTCCGATGCGTCGAAGTCCCGGTGAGCTACCGTAAGCGGGTCGGCGTCTCCAAGATCACCGGAACCCTCGTCGGCACCCTGCGTGCCGGGCACAAGATCCTGTGGACGATCTTCAAGTACGCTTTCCAGCCACGGCCAACTCAACCCACTCCGCAAGGACCCCCACCATGACCG
>JAIOJS010000222.1 GCA_019911795.1 Thermoanaerobaculia bacterium
TGCTAACGGAGAGGATTCGACCGCCCTGGCCGCCCTGGATGCAGTGCGCACAGAACTGACTGACGCCGACCGCCTCCTCCTAGACGCCAGTGGCTTCTGGGAATCCGAGTTCCAACAGGACCGCTTCCTCATGGTCGCCAACCGAGTGGAACAGACCAACCTTCAGATCCAGCATGCCAACCATCGGCTAGACCAGCTCGTCGCGCAAGGAGACAGCGATGTCCAGGTGCAGCACCGAGCGGAGGATATGAGCCCGCTGGTCGCACGACTCGAAGCCCAGGAAGCTTTCCATTCGACGCTGACTGAAGGACTATCACTTCTCCCTGTGGTCCACAAATCCACCTCGACCGTTGCTTCCGAATTGGCTGACTTTGCGGACGAGGTTCGGCAGCTACGCCGGGACATCACGACGAAGGTCGATCATGAGGTGCAGCGTCGAGAGTTGGAGCTAGCCAGAGACCAGTTGGCGCGGACCCTCGACGAGCGCGACGAGGCTCGACTGAGGGCCAAGGAAAGCCAGGAAGCGCAGGTTGAGATCCAACGACAATGGAACCAGACCACTTCGGAACTCGAGTCCCAAAGGGTTCTGAAGGCATCCCTGGAGTCACAGGTTGCTGCAACCGAGTCAGAGGTCCAGACAGTACAAAAAAGCCTGGACGCGGCTAGGTATCAGATCGCCCAGGGACGCCGATCCGAAGACTCCCTACGTCAGCAACTTACGGCGCTCCAGAGTGAGCGCGATCGCATCGCCCACGACTGTAATGCCGCCGAAATCAAGCTCGCGGAGCTCCGAGCGCGCCTGTCCTGGCGAACCATGGAACCCTTTCGACGGCTGCGAGGCCTATTCTCTCGCCACTCCAAAAAGGAGTGAGTGCCCGGACCTTAGGTCTAGGTCGTGCCGTCGTCACACCTAATGATGTCGCTGAACGGAGGTAGCGGGCACTCACAATGCTAGGACAGGAGCAAACAGCCATGAGGTCCCCGACCGAATCAGAGCTCCATGAATGGCTCACACCACCGGGCCTCTGGGCCCGCTATGAAACGCTTTGCGAAGAGCGTCCCGACGTGCGGGCAACTCGCTATATCCTCGGCCGACGAGAATCCCAGCTCGCCTGGCTTCACTCCGTCGGTGTGTCGATGGATCCAAGGCTCTCGGAACTCGTGCCAGCGATGCCCCCCAAGGCTCTCCGAGAGATCGTTGCTGAGTCCGCCCTAGAGGTTTTCCTGTGGACCGGATTTGTCGATGTCCTTCAGATTCTCACGCTGTTCGAACGACACCGACAGGTGACGGAGCGGGCGAAGTACCACCTCCTCGACTTTGGCTGTGGATGCGGAAGACTCCTGCGCTTTCCCGCCGCTGTCGACCGTTGGGAGGCTTGCGGTGTCGACGCGAACTACCAACTCGCTGGGTGGACCCGAGACAACTTGCCGTCAGCCGAGGTTCATCGTGTCCCTCCAGCGCCCCCGCTGCCCTTGAGTTCTTCGAGTTTTGACCTGATCTACTGCCTATCGGTCTTCTCTCACCTGCCTGAGAAGAGGGCCCTAGAATCACTAGCAGAGCTTCATCGTCTACTTCGCCCCGGAGGAGTGCTCGTTATGACAACTCATGGCGTCAGAGCGCTCGAGATCATCGCCAACTCCGTTCTTCACCAAGAGATGATCCAGATCAGCGCAGGGCAGGCAGAAGAGATGAGAGAGGGCCTCTCGAGAGAAGGCTTTATCTACCAGCGGTGCTCGGACAGCGTCATTGATATTGCTGACGTCGGGGACGACTACGGCAACTGCTTCGTGGATGTCAGCTACATAACAAAAAACTGGGCAGTCAACGGCTTCGAGCAGTGTGAGTTCCTACCCGGGGGTCTGCGGGGCTGGCAGGATGTCAGCGTTCTAAGGCGTAACGGCGGAAAGGCATGACCTACGGGAACCAGCCGGACCTCTTGAACCTCCGACGACCGTCCCATCGCGGAGATGTCCAGAATCCTCGCTTAGGGTGGCTACTACCGCGCCACCCATCAGACAAAGGAGCACGCCGAGAGTCGTTGGTCGAAGGTTCTGGACAGCATCGCCCACGACGAACGGGGAGCACTCAACCTCCAAGACATGGTTGTGATGAGGAAGCCCACGCCCGAGCGCGGCTCTTCGCTCGAAGGAATACTCCATTCACGGCGATGAGTCGGCGGATATCTCCAGCAGAAGAGTCCCGACTCTTCCACCGCGATCTACGTCGGGGCCCGGAGAGACTCAGCCGCACGCTGAGGTCTGTCGAATGATGCAAACTCATCCAATCAAACTCATTGGAGACCTGGCCCGAGAAGGGCTTCGAGGCCGACTGCTAGCTCAGGTTGATCTGACGATAGATTCGACTGGCGATCAAATAGGAGCCCGCTGTCGACGGTAGCTCGACAAGAAACGCGGCAAGCTTCGCGTACAATCAGAGAGATCGTTCGACTTCATGCTCCACCCCCCTTCTTTCGCCAAGCCACCCACGAGATGAGTCCA
This sequence comes from Thermoanaerobaculia bacterium, assembly GCA_019911795.1. Classification (GTDB taxonomy): domain Bacteria; phylum Acidobacteriota; class Thermoanaerobaculia; order Multivoradales; family JAIOJS01; genus JAIOJS01. The sequence continues at coordinate 2,500 of JAIOJS010000222.1, forward strand.
GCGTTAGACCCTGACGTTTCGATCGTCATTCCAACCCTCAACCCGGGACCTCAGTTCGAGGAGCTACTCCGTCGCCTTCGCGACCAGGAGTTCTCCGGCATTGTCGAAGTTCTAGTCGTTGACTCCGGTTCGACCGACGGGGCCCTCGATGTCCTCGAGGCCCACTCCATTCGAACCCTCCATATCGACAAGGCCGACTTCAACCATGGCCTTACTCGCAACTTGGCGGTCTCCGAGTCCCGAGGGCGAATTGTCGTGCTGACCGTACAGGATGCTCTTCCCTACGACACTCGTTGGTTGACGAGTCTCGTCGACTGCTTCGACGATCCCAACGTCGCCGGTGCCTACAGCTGTCAGCTCCCGCGCCCTACCGCCAATCCGTTCATTCGCGACCGCCTGCGGAACTGGGTGGCCTCCGATCCGCGACGGAGAGTCCAACGAATGGGCAGCTTCGATGAGTTCGAAGAGCTCTCTCCCCTGGAGAAACTGTCTCAGGTCGCCTTTGACAATGTAAGTTCTGCGGTTCGCAGGTCCGTGGTGGAACGCATCCCCTTCCGTCGGAGGCAGTTTGGAGAGGATCTCGACTGGGGACTCCGCGCCATTACCTCCGGTCACACCATCGTCTTCGAGCCAAAATCCAAAGTCGTTCACTCTCACGACAACTCAGCCTGGTACGAGTTCAAGCGAGTGTACCTGGACCATCAGAATCTCTTCCGCCTACTCCGGGTACGGACGATACCCACGATCCAGGACCTCAAGGTGGCGATTGATCACGAATGCCGTCGACTCCGCGCTGTCATGCAGTCCGATCCTCTACTCGAGGAGTCGCAACGGAGGGTCTGGAAGAGAAAGGCGCTCGTTTACGGTGCTAGCCAGAACATCGCCCAGTATCTCGGAGCATGGTCGGCGATCGGACTAGAGAAACGGAGTCCGTTCTTTCGCCACCTCGATACCATCCTGCGACGAGGTGTCTAGTAGAGCCAAGAAGTCTCCCCAGTTGCGAGTCATCAGCCAGCGGTTGTAAAGCTGACTCCACCCGCTCCTCCGCCAGCCGGCGCCCCATTGCTTGGTCTGAAACTCCAGATGGCACAGGGGACGTTCGGAAACGTAGTGGCGTTCGAGGCCGGTTTCGGCCACCCGAAGACAGTAGTCGACACCCTCGAGGTCTCCTGCTACGTAGCAGTCCCGATACCCACCAAGCCTCTCGAAGAGACTTCTGGAAGTCAGCAGCACGGGGTCTCTCAGGGCAACCACCCGGCCACTCTGCTTCACCCCAGGGCAGTCCAGTGGAAGACCCTTCCAACGGTCGAGAGCGGACCACAAGCGGTCCGAAGTCGTCTCACAAGAAAAGGTGACACCAGCATGCTGAACGGATCCGTCGCGACTCACCAACAGCGGTGCTACGGCTCCCACCTTCGGATCTCGGTGAACGGCCAACATCCTCACCAGCCAGCCTGCCTGCTCAGCTATCACATCGGAATGCATGATGACGATGTCCCTACCGACGGCCCGTGCCACTGCGAAGTTGATGGCAGCCGCACTGCCCACGCAACCCCAATCTAGGGCGACCAAGCGAATCGGCGGCAGATCGTAGAGGATGCTGCAATGAAAGATCAAATGTTCGACTGCCGCTCGGTGCTGCGGGCCATCCAACAAGTAGACAATCTCTGTGGACCGGAGTGAGGAGTCCTCGGCAAAGGAGGCTAGCTGCGCCTCCACGATATGGAAGTTGTTACCGAGGGGAATAACCAGGCTCGTATCGATTCCAAAGCCTCGGGCGCCAAACTCCACTTGGTCCGAGGCGATCTCGAAAGCACGACACCGCTCCGAGAGCCGACTGATCGCAGAATGGAGAACGCCACTTAGCAATCGAATGTCGCGCCAATCGTCCGACGGCAGGCTCGCGAACGCTTGGTCTCGAGCCACGAACGGATTGCGTAGGATCGGGGAGGGTCCGATCCGAATCGAAGGACGGTCTCTAAACGACAGCTCAAAGAAGCAGGATCGTGGACGGTCTACCGCTTCTGGCATCGTCACAAGCGAGATGAAGCCATGCCTACTCACAGCCAAGTCGCCAAAATGGGACAGGAATTCGGTAACGCCGGGTAGGTCGGTCCGGATCCAATGGTCTAAAAGGGAAACTCTATGGGTCGGCCCCACCAGACAGAAATCCTCGACAGCATCTTCGAGATCCCAAAGCCAACCAACAACGAGCAGCTGCTCATCATCCACGACAAGAAACTTGTCGATCGATACGCAAAAAGACTCGATGGGGCCCCCGAAGAAGGACGACATCCTCTCCACGAAGACATCAGGCTCAGATTCAGGTTCAGGCTCTGGCTCCGGCTCGGGCTCTGGTTCTGGTTCTGGCTCGGGTTCGGGTTCGGGTTCGGGCTCAGCTTCTTCTTCGAGTTCCGCTTCATCTTCCGGCGCTTCGGGCTCTTCACCGATCCACCCAAGGAACAGACCCAACCGCTTGGCAGTAGCCAAATTCCTTCGCAAGAGAGCGTCACTCTCGGGGGCACCGAACATTCTCGAGGCTTCTTCGAGAAACAGATAGAACCCCTGCCCAACTTCAGGAGACATCGAGGGCAAGAGGTGTTCGAACAGGTGTACGAGGTCCGGCGCAATCCCAACTCCACGGCGAAGACTCCACCTACGGGTCTGGTCGGATTGCTCTATCCACACGCCTTCCAAAGCCGAGGCCTCATCGGCTCCGACCCCAGTACGGATCATCAAGAACTCGCCGGTAGCACCTTCGAACTGGCACAACTCAGCACGGGAGTATCGGAAGCGGGCTAGCTCCTTCCCTGCTGTCAATTCAGTTTCAGGCCATTGGAGGAGGACGTTGACAGCAGGTTCGCAATCTACCCACCCACCGACAAGGAGCAGGTTCTGCCCAAACCACCCGACTGAATCAAGATGGCCCCGAGGGCCCTTAAAGGGTCTCAAGAAGGGAAACCCACCTGTCGCGAGACGGTACCGGTACCCCCCGATCAAGCCGGCACCGCCTGTCGTAAGGACCGATACAGCGCCGCGTGAACTTCCAAAGTCTCTGCCATGGTGTAGATCGGACGAATCTGCTGTTGGAGAGAACGCCATGTGTCTCGAGAGGACACGGCCTGACGAATCGTCTGCGCCAAGCTCGACGGGTCGCCGACTCGGAAGTGATATCCGTCGACGCCATCTCGGACCTTTTCCGCCATCCCACCTATGTCGCTGCACAAGACGGGTCGCCGGTACATGAAGGCCTCTTGAATCACCAGGGGTGAGTTCTCCCACCATACCGATGGAACCAGAATCCAGGACGAGCCTCTCATCCGATCACCGACGTCCTCATTGCGATAGGCGCCAAGGAAGCTGACACTGTCGCCGCACTCCTCGAGCCCCCTCCTGAACGCCTCCTGGAAGTCCCCACGCTGCTGTTCGAGGTTGGTGCCGTTGATCGAAATGTGAAAATCCTCGAAACCCGCCTGCCTCAGGATCTTCGCGGCATCCAGCAGAGTCAGGAGCCCCTTGTGGGGAGCGATCTGACCAAAAAAACCTATCTCTCTGAGTGGTGGCTCGGCCACCAAAATGGAAGGCTGCGGAGGAAATCTACCGTACTCCTCGAAGCGGATCTTCTCTTCGGGAACTCCCCACTCAACATAGCGTTGGCGCAGAAACTCGCTAGGAGCCAAGAAGACATCCACATACCGAAGCTGCTCCCAGATCATCCTTCGACGAAGCAGGAAACTGGCCGGACTGATGCTCGGGAAACACTCGTGGCATCGAGCCGGCGTATCTTCGTAGCAGAGTTCCTTCCCATCGGAGCGCAGCATCAGCCCGCCCGCATTGCAAATTGCTTGAAGCTCATGCAGCGTGTAGACAATGGCGGTATCGGGAAGGGTCTTCTTGATCTGCCGAATCAGCCCGAGTCCAATGCCGTCAAGGTGTTGGATATGCACGACATCGGGTTGGTAGGCATCGAGGAGGCGGGCAAAGTGATAGGTGTACACCTCCTTATCGATCATGGTCTTGTTCAACCAATCGAAATGACCGGACGTATACCAGAGGATCTCGTTCGGCCTACTCTCAAAGCAACGAAATGGCGTCGACTTGGGGTTGGCGTACCCCGACGAAAAGGTCCGCGCAAGAAAAATGGGATCGAAGTCCGGGCTCTCCTGGAATCCCTTAAAGAGGTTGTAGGCGTGAACCTCGGCGCCCCCCATCTGAATATGTGGGTGCCCGTGGGAAATGAAGAGAATCTTGATCGGGGACATCACTGAGTCATTTTTCGTTGGAACTTCAGCTCCGGGACTTCCGGCCAGCGAGGTCCGGTCTTCTATTACACCATCGAGCCGTCGCAAAATCGGCCAAGGTCAGGGCGTTGCAAACGCCATTCTACACCTTGCCCGAGACGCCGGTAGTGCCTCAACTGAGCCACTACCGAGACGCCGCCGAGTCTACCTTCACCATGAGTTGGTCATAGCGGAGTGGACGGAACGACCCTTCGAGAGGTTGTTCCACAAGACGACCGGTTTCGCCGGCCTCTACCGACGCCCCCTCCATGGTGTCTATGGCGGCGGCGTACCGCGTCGACTGTAGACCTGGGTCCAGCCGCGAGGTGATATCCAGGTCCGATGCCACTCACTCTCTAGCGAACCAAGCCACGGCACGGTCGCCGTTCCTCGCTCCGAAGACAGTCCCCAGACGACGAGGTGATCTATGAGTTCCTCCGCAACGGTCTCGAACCCCGACACTCCGCCTCGGGAGATCGAGGGTAGGGGGACCGCCAGCACCTCGGGCCGGAAGACAAGGGGAAACTGCCACCCCGACCGATACTGGTTGGCTTCGAGATTCACCGCTTCCGCCGTCCACGAGAGACGATCTCCGGCGTGCTCGAAGAGTCGCACCTTGCCCGAGATCCGCTCTCCGGGAGGGCCGTAGGGTGCAAGGTCGACCCACAGAAAGGTCGATCCCGGAGGCAGCGCCGACGATGCCCCGGCGATGTCGACAAAACCAGTCGATGCTCGACGGTAGGTCGGCTGGTGAAGAGCCATCAGCATGAGCGCGAAGACGGCGCCGGCTACGACGACCGTCGCGCGGATCCACCGACCCCACACTTGTCCTCCCAACCAGAGAAGAAGGAGTAGAGGGACCAATAGGCTAAGGCGATGACTGACAAACCCGCCCGCGGTCCAACCCTCCGGAGTCGTCGCGCTATTGGGAGCCACAAAGAAGAGCGCCCCGCAGAAGAGAGACGCCATCAGGAAGGCATCGTCGCCCCTGGGATTGAGTCCTTCCACCCAGCGGCGTCTCAACGTGAAAGCAGTGAGAAACAGCGGCAGCGCCGTGATCCCGAATCCCACCCAGAGTTCCTCCGGACGGAAGGATCCTACGACGTCCGAAAACGCGAGCACCCGCCACCGCACCGACATCGGAAACCAGTGCAGCGTCGCCCCACCTTGGAGCGACCGAATCCATAAGACCAACAGCGCCGCCGGACTGAAAGCGAGCGCGACCCAGGACGCGTTCCGAACTCCAGCTCGAAGCGCGGGCAGACCTCGCTCCAGCGACGAAGCCCACCCGTTCCACAACGCCATCAATCCCAGACTCATTCCACCCGCTACCGCGGTCACCGGATGGGCGATCCACAAGAGCACGCCCCATCCCGCTAGCCGTCCGAGCGACACTCCTTCACCCCTCCGCCGATGCCACCAGCCCAACATCGCCAGCAAGAGAACCACACTGAAGCAATAGGAGTAGAAACCCATGTGAAACAAATAGTTCGGAGCGAATGGGAGAGCGAGGACCGATAGGAAGCGCGCCTTCGGCGACACGACTCCCAAGGCATAGCGGATCGCGAGTCCGAAGGTCAGGAGATACCCGGTGACCAGGATCTTCTCCGTCAGGGCCGCCGACAGGACATGAACCAGCCCGGAGAGGACAAGGCTCATGCCCCACATCGGTGTGGGAAGCGACGAGACTTCGAGCACATCGGCTAGCCAGGGGTGGGAAGAGTCTCCGATGAATCGCAGCGCTTCGGCGGTGGCCAGGTGGGCGGGACCGTCCTGAGTGGGAACAAACGGTAGCGACCAGATCTGCGCTCCGTAAAGTGACAGAAGTCCCCAGAATACCGCTCTCTCGACCCTCGTTTCCGATTGTCCCTGATGCACTCGCGGGACTGTACCACCGAGAGGGCATAACTCAGGGCATCACTCCGTTGCGACTCGGATACGATTCGGCACCATGCCACGACTGCACCTCCTCGAAATCGAGGACCAAACCTGGTGTCCCCGGTTTCTCCGCGACGCCGCGACGGATCTGCTCGCCTTCGTCGAGAACTCGGTCGATCGTCCCTACCATCACTTCGTCGGACGACTCATCGAGGCTCTCGAAGCGACTTCGGTGGATCGCATCGTCGACCTGTGTTCGGGGGGCGGAGGTCCGCTGCCCACCCTCTCCCGTCTTCTCGATCAGCACGGACATCCGGTATCGATCCGCCTCACCGACCTTCATCCCAACATCGACCGGCTTACCCAGCTCACAAGGGACCACGAAAACTTCGAAGCAGAATGGGCTCCGGTGGATGCGACCAACGTACCGGAAGAACTTGCTGGCATGCGCCTGCTCTGCGAAGGCTTCCATCACTTCCGCCCCGACGACGCTCGATCGATCCTTCAGGATGCCGTCGACCAAGGAGTGCCGATCGCCATCCTCGAACTGGTGGCCCGAGCCCCCGGCTCGATTCTCGGGGTCCTGCTCTCTCCCCCGATAGCGATGCTCGGGACACTGTTTCTCCGCCCCTTCACATGGAAGCACCTACTCTTCGGAATCTTCATCCCGCTGATCCCGTTCCTCATCGTCTTCGACGGAGTGGTCTCCTGTTTGCGAATCTACAGCCCCGCCGAGTTGCAGGACCTAGTCGACGGTGTCCGCGGTTCCGAGGACTACGTGTGGCACATCGAACGACGACGCTTCGGGCTTGGTTGGACTACGACGCTCGTCGCCTGGCCTCAGTCCCCCTAGGTCACGCTGCCGGACTCTCTAGTCTGAGGCAGTGGATGCTGCACCGGACGGCTGGTGCGCGAAGACCTGGCCGAGATGCTTTTCGTCCCGGCCCTCGGCGAGTTCCATCTGACGCTGGCGGTTGGCGAATCGCTCCCGTTGTTCCGGTGTCCACTGGTCATGGCAACGGGGGCAGGAGACCCCCGCCACGAAGAAATCGGACTGGCGATCCTCGTCGCTCACCGGCCAGCGACAGGCATGACACAGGTCGTGGGTCCCGAGTTCGAGCCGGGGTCCGACCGAAACGCGTTGGTCGAACACGAAGCACTCACCCCGCCAGCGACTCTGCTCGGGTGGTACCACCTCGAGGTACTTGAGGATCCCGCCCTGCAAGTGGTAGATCTCCTCGAAACCCTCAGCCCTCAAGAAGGCCGTCGCCTTCTCGCAGCGAATGCCTCCGGTGCAGTACATCGCCACCGGAGGCTTGCTCTCCAACCGAGAGTGCTCACGGAGCCACTGCGGCAGTTCACGGAAACTCTCGGTACGCGGATCGATCGCGCCCTCGAAGGTGCCGATCGCCGTCTCATAGTCGTTGCGAGCATCGATCAGCACGACTCCGGGTTGGTCGATCAGGTCGTTCCAGGCCTCGGGCGGAACATAGGTTCCAGCCTGGGTCGAGGGATCGAGATCCGGCCGCCCCATGGTCACGATTTCGTTCTTCAGTCGCACTCTAAGTCGGTAGAAGGGGGCCGCACCGGCAGTCGAGTCCTTGGCCTCGAGATCTGCGAAGCGTTCGTCACGGCGCAGAAATCCGAGCACCGCATCAACCTCTGCAAATCGCCCAGCGACCGTTCCGTTGATCCCCTCTTCCGCCAGGAGAATCGTGCCCAGGACGCCTCGCGGCGCCGCAAACTCGCGAATCGAGTTCCGGAGACGAGTCCGCTCCTCGCGGTCGGGAAGAGCCACGAACTTATAGAAAGTAGCCACTCGAAGAGTGGAGTCCGCTGCGGATTCGGGGGAGAGGTCGTCGACCGACATCGACCTACGCCAGGACCTTGAGGGTTGTCACTACCTGTCCGCAGTGGCGCTGCGCGTGCTCGGCGGCATGGAAGAGGAGGCCCAGTACCGTCGATGGCAACTGCTTGCCACCGACTCGTCGCTCGTCGAGGAGGGTCTTCGGATCGGTGTCACGCAACTGCCCGAGACCGCTCTCGATCACTGTCCTGAGCTCCGCCAGGACTTCGTCTGCGGTGGCCACGACCGCAGCCCGTTCACGCTCCAATTGTTGGCGCTGCGACGCAGACAGAGATTCCCCGCGGGCATAGGTCAGTAGACGATCGGTGCTCCCGACGAGATGAACCAGATGGAAGCCCACCGAGGCAGCGCCTCCTGGGCTTGATACGAGGGTCTCTGCGTCGAGGTTCGCCACCGCCGTTTCGAGTTCGTCCATCGTTTCGAGCAGAGCGTGCGCCACGGGCTGTAGCAGGTCGGGGACACCTTCGACCGGTCCGCGAAGCCAACGAGGGGGAAGTGAGTTCGACATCTACAGATCCTAATGGAAGCGAGCCATGGATCCGAACAGAGACTCGAGTGTGTTCCCCTCGATCGTCAACCGGCAGACGACTCCCCATCGGACCACCCTTTCCCAGACAGTCGCTGATTCTCCGTGCTGCAGCCCAGTTGACATGCTCCCAAAGTCGCCCCTACTCTCTTAACATGACCGCCGAAAGCACTCTCTATCTTGGCGCGAGCTATCTTGGCCCGAGGAAGCGCCGTTTCCTCGGTTCGCTCCTTGGGTTGGCTCTTCTCAGTGCGGACGTCGGATCCGCTGGATCGTGCGGCACGACTCCTCAGGAGATCAGCCCTGGCCTCATCTACTCCACCCTCTGCCTGGGACACGCCGCGACCACCGAACAGTTCCGAGTGATTGTTGGGAGCTTCGAGAGCCAGGGCGAAGCGGACAGAATTCTCGCATCCTTGAAGGCTCCTGCTGTTCGCGAGGAGTACGGTGACCGAGCCTTCGTCCAGTTCGAGGCTGGCGAGTACCGAGTCGGCTTCGGGGGCTTCGCCGACCTCCCGGAGGCCGAAGAGGCCTCAACGGATCTCGCGGTCATGCTCGGGGTTCCCCTCCCAGAGGTCGAGACTTACTCGCAAGATCTCACCCACGCCGACGGCCCTTGGGTCGTCGACCTTCTCGAGGTCGATCCGCGGCGCGTCCGCGTCGAGGTTGCCCACGCCTACGACTCCGCCATCGGACTCGAGACCACGAGAAGCCTCGCTTAGCGACGGGGGGCGCTCGCCGCCGTCAACGGTGGTTTCTACCGCATGACGGGGCTGTTGCGCGGCGACTCGCAGGGGGTCCTCAAGATCAACGACGTCCTTCTCTCCGAACCCGACCGCGGCCGCGGTGCCGTCGGCTTCTGGGTCGAGGAGGGCGTACAGTACGCCGTCTTCGGGAGACTAGCGATGGAGGGCAGGGTCCGTTTTGCCGCCGGAGCAGAGATCACCGAAATGACAATCGACGGCATCAATCGCGGTCGCGCCGACGATGAAGTCGTGCTGTTCACCCCAGAATTCCACCGCACGACCTTGACCGGACCAGGAGGCCTCGAGATTGCCGTCGCCGACGATCGGGTTGTCGACGTCGAGGGCGACGCGGGAAGTCATCTCATTCCAGCGAAGGGTTGGGTGCTCTCGATAGGCCCCGAAGTGGCGCGCGAGCTCGGTCGAAGAGTCCCAGCGGAAGGGAGCTCCACGACGCTGACGACGAAGCTGGTGTCACTCCTTCCCGACTCCGAGAAGCGATGGGATCGTGCCCAGTCGGTGGTTGGAGCCGGACCCTTGCTCCTCCTCGACGGACGGCGATTCGCCGATCCGGAAACCGAGTCGATCGCCCGAGTCTTCTCGGCCGCGCGTCACCCGCGGACCGCGGCCGGTGCCCGAGCCGACGGTACCCTCCTCTTCGTCACCGTGGACGGTCGCGACCCGCAGCGGAGCGTCGGAATGTCCCTGCCCGAACTCACCGACCTCTTCCTCACGCTTGGAGCCGTCTCTGCCGTGAATCTCGACGGCGGCGGATCGACGACCATGGTGATCGACAACCGGATTCTCAACCAGCCCACCGATGGGGATGGAGAGCGAGCCAACGGTGACGGAATCCTGTTCTATGCCCTCGAGCACGACGACTGAAGGCTGGGCCTCGACTCGAATCCAGCTCAAAGCTCATCGCGAATTCATCGCGAATTTCGGTGTTGTCTCAGGGCACCGGAAAGATGTAGTCCGACCGCCGTTGAATTCGCTCGACCTGACCCTCAGCGTCGAATTCGAAGATGAAGGGATCCCCGTCCGGCATGCGAAAGGCGTCCCCTCCAACGGGGATGAGATGGGTCAAGCTGCTCATCGGGTCATCGCCAGGAGGGTAGTCGTACTCGTAGACCACCAGTTCATCTCCTAGTCGCAGAACCCGGTACTGCCAGTCCCAAGGATCGCTGTACAACCCGACGTAACGATCCCAGGATGAGCGGTCTACGTCGGACTCGGCCACCGTGGAAGCTGACTTGGCGAGGGCCCCGCCAACCAGTTCCGCGGCCACGGTAGAAAAGTGACTCGGACTCGCATCGTCGGCGTTGGTCAGGGCCACGACGGCGAGCTTCTGTTCGGGGAGTAGCATGAGATGCGAACGGTGTCCGCCGATCCAACCGCCGTGAGACACCACCGTCTCTCCGTCGCGACGACCGACACCGAAACCTAAGCCCCGCCCTCCGGAGAAACTTGGATAGACGAACTGCGGTCGCCTCATCTCTCTCAAGGTGTAGCGATCGAGGAGCCCTGGATGAGCTGAAGCAGAGCCAGGTTCCAAGTCGCTCTCGTCTGCATCAGGATCACTGTGGGAGGTGTCGTCGAGAAGGGCCGCCGCGAAGCGAGCCAGATCCTCCACCGTGGAAACGACGTTGCCCATCGAAGCCATGCCCCCGGTGTCGTAGTAGCGGTGGATTCCACGAGAACCGTCCGGACGCCGGCGCATGTAGGCCACCGCCAGGGCCCCGATCTCCTCCTTCGACGGAGCCGCCGTGGTGTGCGCCATATCGAGCGGACGCGCGATGTTCTCGCGTACGAAGTCAGCGTAGGTCGTTCCCGAGACGGCATGGATCACAGCACCGAGTATCGCCATGCCGAGATTGGAATACCGGTAGTTCTCACCCGGCGGATGGGTCAGGGTTTGGCTCGCAATCGACGCCTCGACCTCGGGCCAGGTCGGAAACTCATGGGTCGTCCAGTACGGAAAGGTTCCCTCACGAGGAAGTCCCGACGTGTGGGTCAAGAGATGACGAAGGGTGATCGGCGGCGACCCGGGAAAGGGGTTCCCGACCGTGAAGTTCGGAAGAAAGCGCGTGATCGGGTCGTCGAGCGAGAGAGCTCCCCGATCCCGCAATTGCAGGATAGCGGTCGAGGTGAAGATCTTGGATACTGAACCAAGGCGGTACTGAGTCGTCGTAGTGGCCGGGACTTTGCTCTCGAGATCGGCAAAGCCGTATCCCTTAGACCAGATCAGCTCACCTTCGTAGACCACTCCGAGCACCACGCTCGGCGCTCCGAAATACGCCAGTTGCTCGTCGACCCATAGGTCGAGGAGAGTCAAGGCCTCGGCGACTTGGGGTTGATCGACTAGGACTCTAGTAGAGGAATCCTCGTTCTCGGCCGTAGCCGTCGACGTCCCGGTTGCCACCAAGACAAGGCAGAGCGACAGGGCCAACGACCAGGGTCCACCTCGGTTTCGTCGGATAGGTTCCAGTCGAACACAGTCCCGTCGAACAGAGTCCCGTCGAACAGAGTCCCGTCGAACGGGTCTCGACATGCCCTTGACCGACCTCCCCCACCACCGGTTGACGAGTCCCCATCTCACTGTCGTTTCACTAGCTCTCATGGCATCCTCCGAAAATGGATCAAGCGCTCTCAGTACCCGACCCTATCGCAACGTTCGCCGCCTCGCAGGGCGCCGTGTAGACTCGCCCAACACGCCCGGGAGCACCGCGCGACGACCTTCGAGGAGCTGAGACGACGATGAGACTAGAAGGGATCGATTGGGTCGTAGTACTGGCCTTTCTCGGCATCACCCTCGCGGTGGGGATCGCTCTGGCTCGCCGCGCTGGATCGAGCGCTCGGGAGTACTTCCTCGCCGGCCGGGGCATGCCGTGGTGGCTATTGGGCGTTTCCATGGTCGCCACCACCTTCTCGGCCGACACCCCGAACCTGGTGACCGACATCGTGCGCACCGGCGGGGTCGCCGGCAACTGGGTATGGTGGTCGTTTCTTCTCACTGGCATGCTCACGACCTTCGTCTACGCCCGACTGTGGCGGCGTTCCGGGGTCGACACCGACATCGGCTTCTACGAACTCCGCTACTCGGGACCTCTCGCCTCCTTCCTGCGAGGCTTCCGCGCCGTCTATCTCGGCGCCTTTTTCAACGTCATGATCATGGCGAGCGTGACTCTCGCCGCCATCAAGATCAGTGGCGTCCTCCTGGGGCTCGGTCCGGTGGAAACGGTGCTGATTGCAGGCTCGGTCACCGTCCTCTACTCGATGTTGGGTGGACTGACCGGAATCCTGGTCACCGACTTTCTCCTCTTCTTCACCGCCATGGCGGGCTCGCTGGCCGCCGCCTTCTACTCCCTTGGACGTCCCGAGGTCGGGGGACTCTCGGGGCTTCTCACCAACCCGGCGGTGCAGGGCAAGCTCTCACTGCTCCCCGACTTCTCGACTCCCGAGGTCGCGGTGACCATCTTCATCATTCCTTTGGCGGTGCAGTGGTGGAGCGTGTGGTATCCAGGATCGGAGCCCGGAGGCGGCGGCTACGTCGCCCAGCGGATGCTGGCCGCCAAAGACGAAGGACACGCTCAAGGCGCGAGTCTCCTCTTCAACGTCGCCCACTACGCTCTGCGTCCCTGGCCGTGGATCCTCGTCGCTCTGGCCTCCCTCATCGTCTTCCCCGACCTCGACTCCCTGCGCCTCGCCTTCCCCGATGTTGCAGCCCAGATCGTCCAGCACGACATGGCCTATGCCGCCATGCTGACATTCCTTCCGGCGGGTCTCTTGGGGCTGGTCGTAGCGTCTCTGATGGCAGCCTACATGTCGACCTTGTCGACCCATCTCAACTGGGGCGCGTCGTACCTCGTACACGACGTCTACCACCGTTTCCTGCGTCCCGACGCCAGCGACACCGAGTTGGTTCGTGTCGGTCGCCTCTCCACCGTCGTTTTGATGCTGGGGGCCGGACTCGGCGCCCTCGCCCTCGACAATGCCCTGCAGGCTTTTCGAATCCTCCTTCAGATCGGTGCCGGCACCGGTCTGCTTTTCATGCTGCGCTGGTTCTGGTGGCGGGTTAACGCGGCCAGCGAGCTGGTGGCGATGATCGTCTCCTTCGTCATCGCGGTCTACTTCGAACTGCTCGGCGGAACCCTCCTTGGATGGGCGACGCTCGGCTGGCACAAGCTGGTCGCCGCCGTCGCCATCACCACCCTTGCGTGGATCTCGACTGCCCTACTAACGACCAGTACCGACGAGGAGACGCTGGAGCAGTTCTACCGTCAGATCCTCCCCGGTGGTCCCGGCTGGGAGGTCGTTCGCCGTCGGGCCGCAGCCCACGGTAGATCTCTACCTCCCGTGCGCTCAAACCTCGCCAGCGGCATCGTGTGTATGTTCCTGGGCTCGCTCGCCGTCTATTCCGCGCTCTTCGCCACCGGACTCATCCTCTACGGACGCTACCCTCTGGCCGCGCTGCTTCTCGGCCTGGGAGGCGTCAGCACCTACTTCATCCGTCGCCTCTGGGTCCGCCTGTGATCCCGCTCCTGTCCAACGAGATCGTCACCCTGGAAACCTCATGAAGATCAAGACACTCTCCCTCGGCTCGTCCCTCGGACTCCTTCTAATCCCAGCCCTTGCGCTGTCCTTCACTAGCACCCTCGGTGCACAGGCCTCCAACCTCACACTCGAGACCGAGACTGAGACCGAGACGGGAGCCGAGGCCGAGACGATAGATCTCTGGTCTGCCTGGACCGAGAACCGATTCGTCCAGACCCCCGCCCCTTGCCTGAAGCACGAGGAACTCGTGACCTCTCTCGATGCCTTGCACCGACGTCACCCCGACGCCATCGCTCTCCAGGAGATCGGCCGTTCCGTACAAGGTCGGGCCATCCAGATGATGACCCTCGGCCAGGGTGCCCATCGAGTTCTCTTGTGGTCACAGATGCACGGTGACGAACCCTCCGCCACCCCCGCTCTTCTCGATATCGCCCATTATCTTGCCGCCAACTCCGAACGACCCGAGGTGGCGAGAATCCTCTCAGAACTGACTCTCTTGATGATTCCGATGCTGAACCCAGATGGGGCCGAGGTCTACCAACGTCGCAACGCTCAGGTGATCGACGTCAACCGCGACGCCCTCAATCTGGCCACCCCGGAGGGGAGGATTCTCGAGCGGATCCGGAAGCAGTACGAGCCGATGCTCGGATTCAACCTGCACGACCAGAACCGACGCCATACCGTCGGTGAGACCGGTGTCCTGGCGAGCAATGCCCTCCTCGCCGTCACCGGCGACGCCGACAACACCTTGACGCCGGGGCGGCTTCTCGCCAAGAAGGCATGTTCGGCGATCGTCGAAGCGCTCGCGCCCTACCGGCCCGGTGGCATGGCCCGCTACGACGAGACCTGGAGCCCCCGTTCCTTCGGAGACAACATCACCGCCTGGGGAACACCCGTGGTCCTGATCGAGAGCGGCGCGGTTCTTCCGGGGACCTCCTTCGACGAACTCACGCGACTCAACTTCGTCGCCATCCTCACCGTACTCCACGACCTCGCCCACGGTACGCTCGAGGGACACGACCCCGAGATCTACCAGAACTTGCCCGAAGACGTCCTCGGTCCGTTCACCGATGTCGCCTTGCGCGGGGGTTCGATCTGGCAACCGGGCAGCGGCGAGCCCTACCGCTCCGACCTAACCTTCGACGTCCAGCGTTCGGATCGGCAGGCAGCGGGCTGTGCGCCCGACGAAGAGATCGGCTCGGCGATCACCGAGATCGGTGATGGGCGAAGGCGAGTGGCATCGACCGAGATCGACGCCGCAGATCAGCTCATCGTGCCCCTCCTCCGCGGGCGTATCGACGGCTGGGAAGGGTCTAACTGGTTCCAACCTCAGTATCTTCGGGTCCTCGCGAGTGCTGGCATCGGCGAGATCGCCTGGATGGTTCCCGAGAATCGCAGGGCAGCGGCGGAGTTGCTACTTCGGGAAGTCGATACCGCAGGGCTACGGGTCTCGGCCGTCACCGACGGTACCAACGTACCCTGGCTCGACCTCCAGGACACTCCACCCGCCCTTGCCGCTTTGGGAGCAGGGGCCTCGTGGGAGGATCGGCTTCGCCTCGTCCTCGCTCCACTCGCCCTCGACCCTCTCCTTGCGATGTCCGCCGCAGATCTTCAGGTCGCCCTGTGGGGAGAAGTGCCACCCCAGACTCCGCCCCTGCGACCGGGTGCGGTGGCATCCTTTCTCGTCCTCGACGCAGGGTCGGACGGCGTCTCTCTCGGGGAGAGCAAACTTCGCAGCGTCTGGCTGAACGGCCAGCCGATTCCAGGAATCTAGCAATCCCAGGGCCCTAGCAAGTGAAGCAGCAACACCGATTCCATCCCCGATACCCCTCCCTCCTAGCGTCCGGACTGCGATCCCTTCGCCACTCCCTCAGCCTCACCTCGCTCGCCCTGGTCCTCATGGCGGTGACCAGCGGGACCGCGGTAAGGGGAGACTCGCTACCCGATCTCCAGGAGCTCACGCCCGCCGACCATCAATGGGTCGAGACCACCCTGGCGGGTCTCACTCTCCGCCAGCGGGCCGCGCAGATGATCATGGTGCGGGTTCCCGCCGGGATCCACCACCCTAGTTCTCCGGCCCACCAACAGTTGGTGCGAGAGGTCTCCCAACTCGGAGTCGGGGGCATCGTGACCTTCGCCGCCGAACGAGACAATCTCCCTTGGGTCCTCGACGAACTCCAGCGCGACGCCTCAATCCCCCTCCTCGTCGCCTCGGATTTCGAGCGCGGCGCTTCCTTCCGCATCGCCGACGGCGCGGTGACCCTGCCCTACGCCATGGCCCTGGGCGCTACGCGGTCCACCGAGGCGGCGCGCTTCGCCGGCGAGCTCACTGCCCGTGAAGGTCGATCTCTCGGCATTCACTGGACCTTCGCTCCCGTGGTCGACGTCAACAACAATCCGGACAACCCGGTGATCAACCTGCGTTCGTTCGGCGAGGATCCGGATCTCGTCGGTCAGCTTGCCGCCGCCTTCATCGAAGGGGCTCACCAGGAGGGAATGCTGACCGCGGCCAAACACTTCCCGGGCCACGGTGACACCGCCACCGATAGTCACGTCGATCTACCGGTCCTCGACGGCGACCGCGATCGCCTCGACCGCGTCGAGCTCGTCCCCTTCCGAGCAGCCATCGCGGCGGGGGTCGATGCCATCATGCTCGGTCACCTGAGCGTCCCCGCCCTCGACCCAACCGGCGCCCCGGCCACCCTCTCAGCGGCGATGGCGACCACCCTGTTGCGCGAGGAACTTGGTTTCGAAGGCCTCACCGTCACCGACGGTCTGGAGATGAAGGGCCTCGATGGGTTCGGATTCACCGAGACCCTACGGCGGACGGTTCAGGCCGGATCCGATCTGCTGCTGCTCCCCAGGGACGCCAACGTCGCCATCGACACCCTGGTCCGCGGCGTCGAGGAGGGTGTGCTCGACCCGCAGAGGATCGAGGAGTCGGTCCGACGCATCCTCCTGACAAAAGCCCGCCTCGGTCTCCACCGTCAACGAATCGTCGATCCCACCGAGGCACGCGAGGCGATGGGCCGACCGGAGGACGAGGCGCGAGCCGAGGAGATCGCCGCGGCGGCATTCACCGTTCTGCGCAACGAGGGAGGGGTCCTGCCCCTCCGTCCGGACGGAACGTCCCCGCTTCGCATCCTCCATCTGGTTCTTCCGCAGGGCTACTCTGGACAAACGCCAGAACGCGAACTTCGGCAACGCGGCCTCGAGGTCGAAACGCGGGCTCTGCCCTCCGAGCTGCTGCCGGACCGGATCGATCAGATCGTCGCGGATTCCAGCGCGTTCAGTCACGTCCTGGTCTCGGCCTACGCTCGCGTCGGCAAGGCCGGAGAGGGCAGCTTGGACTCCACCCACGCCGAACTCCTGACTCGCCTCAGCGAAGCTCATCGCCCCCTCATCGTGGTGTCCTACAACAGCCCCTACCTCCTGGAGGAGATTCCAACCACCCCGGTCTACGCCCTCACCTACAGTCCCACCGAGAGTAGCCAACGGGCTGCCGTCGCCGCCCTCTTTGGTGAAACCCGGGTCAGCGGCAAGCTGCCGGTTACCCTGCCGGGGTTGGCGAGGTTCGGTGACGGCCTCGAGCTTCCGGCTCGAACGATGGGACTGCCGAAGGCCGATCCCCCTGCGCTCGGTCTGTCCCCTGATGCCTTCGATGCGACCGACCGCTTGCTCGCCGACTACCTCGCTCGAGGAGCATTTCCCGGGGGTGTCCTCGCGGTCGGCTACCGCGGCAGTTTGGTCCATGTCCATCCCTTTGGACGACTCTCCAACGGGACCGATTCGCCTACCGTGACCGAAGATACCCGCTACGATCTCGCCAGTCTCACCAAGGTGATCGTCACCACCAGCCTCGCGATGATGATGGTCGACGAAGGGCGTCTCGATCTCGATGCCCCGGTGGCGAGCTACCTACCTCTGTTCCGAGGCCCGAACAAGGAGAAGGTCACGGTGCGCCATCTGTTGACGCACTCCTCGGGAATCGATTGGTGGGCCCCGCTCCATCTCGAACTCGAGGGGCAAAAGGCCTATGTCGAGCGGATCCAGGCCATGGATCTGGTCTACGAGCCAGGCAGCGAGATGAAGTACAGCGACCTCGGGATCATTTTGCTGGGAGAGATTCTCCAGCGCGTGTCCGGCCAAAGTCTGAACGAGCTTGCCGAGAAGCGGCTCCTCGGTCCGCTCGCAATGGAACATACCGGCTATCTTCCCGACCGCGAACTCTGGCCTTCGATTGCCCCCACCGAAGACGACCCCTGGCGCCATCGCATCCTGCAGGGAGAAGTTCACGACGAGAACGCTTACGCCCTGGGCGGTGTCGCTCCCCACGCTGGACTCTTCGGCACTGCCCCCGACCTCGCCCGTTTCGCTCAAATGCTCCTCAACCGAGGCGTGCTCGAGCACAATCGCTTGATCGCGCCCTCTACCGTGGACGAGTTCACACGCGACGCCAAGCTGCCGGAGGGTTCGCTACGCGCCCTCGGTTGGGACACCAAGTCGCCGCAGGGCTCTTCGGCTGGTTCCCTGTTCTCCGCCAACTCCTACGGTCACACCGGCTTTACCGGGACCTCGCTGTGGATCGATCCGTCCCGGCAACTCTTCGTCATTCTCCTCACCAACCGTGTCCATCCGACCCGCGACAACAAGCTGATCCGCGAAGTTCGTCCCGCGGTCGCCGATGCGGTCGTACGAGGGATCGAGGGGACCGAGAGCGTCGGGAAGACCCCCACTCCGGTGCTCGTAGGGCTGGACCGGATCGCGGCCGGAGAGCACTTTGGGCTCGACGGCAAGCGCATCGGTCTCGTCGTCCAGGCCGCTTCCGTGACCCTCGAGGGCCGGCACGCAATCGATGTCTTTGCCGACCAGAAGCTCGACGTGGTCAGGCTCCTATCGCCCGAGCATGGACTCTCTGGTCAAGCGGCCGCCGGAGAGAAGGTCGGCGACGGCATCCACGCCGCCAGCGGTCTGCCCGTCGTGAGCTTGTACGGTGACCATCGCAAGCCGACCGCCCAGGACCTCGCGGACCTCGACGTCCTCGTCTTCGACCTTCAGGGCGCCGGGGTTCGGTTCTACACCTACGCTAGTACCCTGATCGGATGCGTCGAGGCGGCGGCCGCAGCCGGTGTGGAGATCCTCGTCCTCGATCGCCCCAATCCCTTAGGAGGTGAACGGATCGAGGGACCGGTCAGCGCTTCTCGCGACGAAGTTCCCGTCAGCTTCGTCAACATGGCGCCGGGACCCCTCGTTCACGGCCTCACCCTCGGCGAGCTCGCCGGCTACGTCAACGATCATCTGGACCGCCCCGGTCGCCTCACCGTCGCCCCCCTCGAGGGCTGGAAGCGCAACATGGTCTGGGCCGACACAGGACGACCCTTCACTCCGCCCTCGCCCAACCTTCGCAGCCCCGAGGCCGTCCTTGCCTATCCCGGCGTCGCCCTACTCGAAGCGACCAACGTGTCAGAAGGGCGAGGCACCGAAACCCCCTTTCTCGTCTTCGGTGCTCCCTGGCTCGCCCCCGAGTCCCTTGTCGACCTCAACACGCCGGGCTTCGCTCTGTCTCCTATCCAGTTCACCCCAATCCCCTCGTCCGCCGCTCGTGAACCCAAGTTCGCCGGAGTGGAGTGCCGAGGGGCCAGAGTCACGGTCGCCGACGCCGCTCTCGCCAGTCCCTACCGTCTGGGTGTGACGCTCCTGCACCGCCTTCTGAGGGATGAACACTTCGCTTTTCGGCGCAACGGTGCTGCCCTCACCTGGCTGTTGGGCTCACCTCGATTGCTCGATGAACTGCTCGAGGGTGCGTCGGTCGACGAAGTCCTGGCCGCCGAAGCCGAGGGTGTGGCGACGTGGCGTGAAGAACGACGTCCTTGGCTTCTCTACTAGCATCCAACGTCAATGGAGTCGTCGGGCGCTCCCAAAAACACCAGACGAGTCCGCGATTCTGAGGCCGAGTGTGCTTTACTCAGCCGCGACAGCTTGGCTCGATCCCGCTCCTCGTGGTAGAACGCGCAGACCATGTGGACCGCACGAACGATCATCAAGCAGCTCGCCGGCGACCTCCGGCGTCCCATCCTCTCCGCTTTCTGGCAGTATGCCGAGCCGGATTCCCGTCGCATCGCCGAGGGAGAACTCGCTCGCACTCTGCACTATCGACCCCAGAAGCTGCGCAAGCTTCCGGCCGACAAGAAGGCCGGTCTCCTCGCCACTCGCCTCAACGCTCCCGAGTACGAGCAGATCTTCGAGTTGGCGTTGATGCAGTACCTAACCCACGATCGCAAGGAGATGCTGGGTGCATTCCTCGATGAGTGGAAAATCCCCCACGAGGACGGCACCATCGAGGACGACGAAGTCACCGCACCGAGCATCGATCAGGTTCGGGCCGCGGCCAAGGCGCTCGAGAGTCGCTTCGAAGCCGATGAAGTGATCCTGTATCTGGCCACCGCAGGTCTCTTGATGGGCGAGGATTGGGCGGCGACGACCTGGCCCATCGTCGAAGAACTCACCAGCACCTAGACTCACCAACACCCAAGAGCGACGGCAACCGAAGTGGGGTTCGAGCCGGTCCAAGACTGCTCCTCTGAGGGTCCGCCCCAAAAAAAGGAGGGTCCGCCCCAAAAAAAGGCCCCCCGTCAAGTCCGGGTGACTTAACGGAGGGCGACTAAGAGGAACTCACCCAATTTCTCCGATGTCAATAGCGGGAGGAATCAACCTCACCTAAAAACAGCCCTTTAATCTCCATGGGGAGGCTCCCGTTTCGCTTCTAGAATCGTTGAAGATTCTTGCGGAGCCTCCTTCTCGATCGGTCCGCCAGCGGTCCGTTCGACGGAGCCGACGGAAAGAACCTCCCTCGGCTTCTACTATGAAGTGGCGAAAACCTCCGATCCATTACATCTGGTTTTCTTGGAGTCGAGTTCCGGGGAGCCCGGAGTGTCCTTAAACATCTAATAACAAAAGATTAACAACTCAATCTATTCGTTCGCTTTCGCTCGGATCTCCCACCTCCCATCAAGCCTCGGTCGGACTGAATCAAACCGCCTGACCTCGTTCTCGAGATCGCCGGGCCTTGACAGAGGCATCTTCGCCACCCAGACTCACGCCAACCATGGAACTCCTCGCCTTCCTCCTTGGCCTGCTTGGACTGGCCATCCTCTTTGGGCCCAGCATCTCGGCCTTCGTCCTGGCGGCCAAGCTACGTCGCCAAGGTCGACGCCTCGAGGACCTGGAGCGCGAGTTCGGCGTGCTGCGCGAGCAGTTCGAACGAAGAACCCGCTTCCTGCGCGACCAGCTGCAGCTTTTGCAAGACCCTGAGACGGAGGATGACCCCACGGGGGAGGTCCCGGAGTCTCCTCACCTGGCCGCAGCCGCGGTAGCCGTCGACCTCGAGCCTAGCTTGCGGATCGACACCCACACTCCCGGCTCACCCGCGCATCCTCCTCTATCGCATACCCCGACCGACAACGACGTCGGCTCGATCGACGAGGCGCCAGAG
>JAIOJS010000223.1 GCA_019911795.1 Thermoanaerobaculia bacterium
GACTAGAGATCCGAAAAAGAGGCCCGACCCGAGCGTGTGCCGGGGTCCATTCGATAAGGCCAGGGTTGGGTAGAGCGGGTCGGGTGCGTCTCCCCAGTCCTCTGTTCCAACCGGGCTGACGAGTTCCGTCTCGTTGTTGGAAAGGTCTGAGTCTGGGCCGTACCAGAAGGCCAATGCGCGGCAACTGATGGTATCCTCGCCGCCCGGTACCAACAGCTCAACTACGATTGGGCTACTTGTTGAGCTACCGAGCACGGTAGCGCGGCTGCAGTAGAGTCGGAGGGAGTTCTCGTGGCAGCTCCACTCACCAGAGCTTACGGAAACCAGGGTGGAACCGGGCGGAAGAACGATGGTCAGGTGAACATTCGCTGCAGGTTGTGGGCTCAGGTTTTCGATCCCGATGGTGTAAGTCAGCGGATCCGAAGGCGCCAGAAGAGCGGAACTGGCCTCTACTACCGGTGTTAGGTCGGCGTCGATCGGGCTGGCACTGAAGAGGAAGATATTATCCGTGCCATTGCTATCGAACCCCTCCACGTAGTCGGTGCCCTCGCTTTGGAAGGCGATCGAATCCCCGTCGAGGCTCAATTCGAAGTAGACCACGTACCCATCGCCAGTCGTGGTTGCGCTGGAAGCGGTATGCGACGCGAGGAAATTGCTCCCCGACGATCGGTCCCAGAGGAAAATATCCACATCGTTTCCATTGGTGTCGACAAAGCCTGGAACCAGGTTGCGAGCAAGGCTCTTGTAGGCTATTCGTTCGCCATCGGCGCTGACCATGGGGAGGTAGGAATTGCCGTTGGCGGTTTGGCTGGCTGAACCTGGGACATGACTGACTAGCGTGATCGAGCCGTTGCTGGTGTCCCAGAGAAAGACATCGCTATCGGCGTTGTCGTCTTGGCTGACCAGGTCTGAAGCCCAGCTCTGAAAGACTGCGGTGCTGCCATCCGCACTGATTCTGGGCCAGGCTGAGGCGTCGTTACCGGTAGACGGGAGCCCCGCAGGCCGTTGGCTCATCAACTGATTCGTTGCGCCCGAGAGGGTCCAGTAGAAGGCGTCGGCGGCTTCATTGGTGTCGGCCGCAGACACCAGATCAGTCGCGAAGCTGTAATAGACGATCCCCTGGCCGTCGGCCGAGATATCGGGGTAGGACGATGGTCCGTTCGCAGTAGCGAGCGGGTTGCTGGCGGAGCGGCTGACTAAGGTGATCGCGCCATCGATTGGATTCCAGTGGAAGACGTCCTGACTCTCGTTGGTGTCTGAAGTGCCGGCAGCCAGATCGCTGGCCGCGCTGTGGAAAGCTACCGCGCCGCCATCGCTGAGCACGGCAAAGTTCTGGAAGTCCACGCCGAGGTTACTCGTCGTCACTGGGTCGCCAGGCAGGTGGTTGATCAGCCTGACCGCACCGCTGCTTCGATCCCATGAATATAGATCGGAGGCGAATTCCCCGCTCGCCTTGACAAGTCCCGCCACGAGGTCGGTGGATTGACTCACGAAGACTACGGTCTGCCCATCGCTGCTCACTCGTGGATGCATCGAATCATCATTCGCTGTGGTCAGGGCGTCGTCAAAACGATGACTGACCAGAGTTGTTTCATCGGTGAGTCTGTTCCAGAGAAACACATCTGAATCGCTGGGGTTGAGGTCGATGAGGCCCTCCACAAGGAAACTAGAAGGCCCAGAGCCAGAGAACACCACCGAGTTGCCGTCCGCACTAATAATCGGTTGATGGCTGCCTCCAGCCGGAACGTTCGGATCGTCGAACCGGTGATTGACCAAAGTTCTCTGGCCGGTCAATCGATCCCAGAGGACAATTCCTTGGTTTGGAGGAGCGAGGACTGTCGGGTCGGTGGTGTAGAAGACAACAAAACGACCGTCTGCACTGACCTGCGGGTTCTCCGACGGAGAATTTCCCATCGTCGGCAGCTGAGGATCAGCTGGACTTCTGAGAACGTGGTGGTTCCCGGTTTCGCGACGGAGGGAAAAAGGGCCGCCGACTGCCCCGGCCAGGAAGTCAGTGGCTCCGGTCAACAGTAGGAGAACATCTCCACTGTCGCTCAGGTGAGAGGGAGTAGATCCGGAGTTGGCACTCGTGAGCCCTCCAGCTCCTTCTGGAGAGGAACCGAGTTCGATAATTCCAGTCGATCTTTCCCAGATAAACGTGTCCCAGTAGTTTCCATTGCGGTCGTCCAACCCGACCACGAGGTCGCTCGCGTTGCTCGAGAAGGCCACGCTGTCTCCGTTGCCGGAGATCACAGGCGCGGATGCGCCCGAATCTCCAGTGGCCGTGGGATCCACAAGGGAGTGACTTACCAACTCGATGTTTCCCGAGATCCGGTGCCAGAGGAACACATCTCTCCCTTGGTTGTCGTCGCTACCGACGACGTGATTGGTGGCCTCGCTCTCGAAAGCAAGTCTGTCTCCGTGACGACTCAGAACAAAGTACTCGACCCGGTCGTTGGAAGCCGTAGTGTTGCTTCCAGCCATATGGTTCGCCAGTTGTGTTGTGTCGGTGGGCTGATGCCAGACAAACAGATTGCGGAAGCTCCCCGAGGGAGCAAGAAAGTCTGCTACGAGATCCGAGGCCGCACTCTCAAAGGCCACCGTGCTGCCGTCCGAGCTGATCTGGGGATCGTAGGAAGGACTGTTGCCGGTGGCCGTGGAGTTCAGGGCCGAATGCGAAATCAAGGTGTGGATTCCGCTCGAACGGCTCCAAGTAAAGATGTCGGAGGTGTCGGGTTGGTCGAGCTGCCCCGTCACGAGATTGGACGCTTCCGACCGAAACGCGACGATATCCCCGTCCGTGCTCGCCGTCGGAAAGGAGGAGCCTCCATTGGCGCTAGTGGTTGGGGAATCAGCGGCATGGCTGACTAGTGAAATCGCGTTGCTGACCAGGCTCCACTGAAAAACGTCGTTGTCCAGGTTGGTGTCGATGTGACCGGCCACTAGATCGGTTGCAGTGCTGGTGAAAGTGACCCAGGCTCCGTCGCCGCTGAGGACCGCGTCGTAGCTG
>JAIOJS010000224.1 GCA_019911795.1 Thermoanaerobaculia bacterium
CACGTCTCGACCGACGAGGTCTACGGCAGCTTGGGAGCCACCGGGCTCTTCTCGGAAACCACCCCCTACGCCCCCAACTCCCCCTATTCCGCGTCCAAGGCAGCGGCCGACCACTTCGTGCGTGCTTACTTTCACACCTACGGACTGCCCGTCGTCATCACCAACTGTTCCAACAATTACGGTCCCTTCCAATTTCCCGAGAAACTGATTCCGACGATGATCCTCAATGCCCTGGAGGGCCGGCCGCTGCCGATCTACGGCAACGGCGAGAATGTCCGCGATTGGATCTACGTAGGCGACCACTGTCGGGGGATCCTGCTCGCCCTGCAACGGGGCCGCCTCGGCGAGAAATACAACCTCGGCGGAGAGAACGAACGGACCAACCTCCAGGTCGTCGATCGCATCTGTGACGTTGTCGCGGACCTCGTTCCGCTTCCTGACAATCCCAAACTCGCGGGGCGGAAGCTGGGCGCATACAGCGACTTGAAGACTTTCGTGAAGGACCGTCCGGGCCACGACCTGCGCTACGCCATCGATGCCGAGAAAGCGAAACGAGAGTTGGGCTGGTCGGCCGACCATGACTTCGAGTCCGGCCTCCGCGAGACCGTCCAGTGGTATCTCGACAACAGTGCCTGGTGCCAGGCCGTGCAGGGTGAGGACTTCGACCGGCAGAGGCTCGGACTGTCCGAAGAACCGGAAGGAGGTAGCTGATGAGCTTCACCCCCACCCAGATCCCCGATGTCATCCTCGTCGAGCCCAACGTCTTTCGCGATGACCGCGGCTTCTTCCTCGAGACCTTCCATGTCGATCGCTACCGCGAAGGAGGCATCGGCCTGCCCTTCGTACAGGACAACCACTCGCGCTCGGTGGCGAGGACCCTGCGCGGCCTCCACGCTCAACGACAGCGTCCCCAGGGCAAGTTGGTCCGCGCCGTAGAGGGAGAGATCTGGGACGTCGCGGTCGATATCCGCCGTGGTTCGCCAACCTTCAAGCAGTGGGTAGGCGTCACTCTGTCGGCGGACAACTTCCGGCAACTCTACGTTCCCCCGGGCTTTGCCCACGGCTTCTGCGTCCTCAGTGAAACGGCTCAGGTGGAGTATAAGTGTACCGACCTCTACGATGCCACGGACGAACTCGGCCTGCGCTGGGATGATCCCGAGATCGACATCGCCTGGCCGATCGCCGATCCCCTCCTCTCCAAGAAGGACGCCGCCGCGCCGACGGTCAGCGAGGCCTTCGACCGACTCCCCCTCTTCGGTGAGTAGGCCACGGTGAGGGATCTCGGGACCCGCGACCGGGAGCAGCTCGCCGCCCGAGGCATCACCGTCGAGGAGGCCGAACGACAGCTTCTGCACCTGCGCCATCCTCCGCAGCCATTTCGGCTCGATCGTCCCTGCAGCGTCGGCGACGGTATCGTCGCCTTGACTACGGCCGCGAGAGCCAAGTTTCACGAGCGTTGCCGACAAGCGGCCGCCGAGGGTCGGGTCAGCAAGTTCGTTCCCGCCTCTGGCGCCGCAACGCGTATGTTCTCCGTTCTCCTGGGACTCCTCGACGAACAGCCGGTCCCCACTCGAGAGGCGCTCGAAGGGCGCGCTGCGGCCGGAGAGGCGAGGGCGTTGGCCTGGACCCGACTGATTGATCGCTGGAAGAACTTCCCCTGGGCCCCCGACTGGTCGGGCCCCAATCCGGACAACGCCCACCCGGCCGAAATTCTCGACGCGTTGCTCCGCGATCCCGAGAGCGGTCTCTCCAACGTACCCAAGGGGCTGGTACCCTTTCACCAAACGCCGGCGGGACCGAGGAGTGCCTTCGAGGAGCACCTTTGGGAGGGGTTGCACTATCTCGTCGACCGACACAGCCGGGCTTGCTATCACTTCACAGTCTCCAGCGAACATGAGAGCCTCTTCGCCATTGCGGCCGAACGTTCGGCGACGAGCATCTTTCAGAGTTCGGGAGTGAAGATTCAGATCTCTCGCTCCCAGCAATCCCCACACACCGAGACCTTAGCCCTCGACCTGCGCTCCCGGGAGGGCAGCCCACCGGGCAAAGACCAAAACCACCGAGGCGAGCCGGTCCGACTCGAGGACGGATCCCTCCTGCTCCGCCCCGGGGGTCACGGTGCCCTCATCGGCAACCTCGCCGAGTTCGCGGGTGACCTGATCTTCATCAAGAGCATCGACAACGTACGACCGGAGTCGGCTCACCAGGAAGCAGCTTACTGGCAGTTGGTGCTCGGTGGATGCGCCCTGACACTCCGAGATCGGGTCGAGACTTGGATCAAGGCTCTGCAGGAGACACCGGAGAGGGAAGCCCTGGCCCACGCAAAGGCTTTCCTTAGCTCAGAGTTCGGAGTCGAGGTCGAGGCGGATGCCGCGGCACTGCTTCAGGCTCTGGACCGCCCCCTTCGAGTCTGCGGTGTGGTGGAAAATACGGGAGAACCAGGCGGGGGGCCCTTCTGGGTTCGTCACCGAGACGGTCGGCTCTCCTGCCAGATCGTGGAAGCGGCCGAAGTCCCGGCGGACGTCGAACAGCAGCAGATCTTCCGTTCCTCTAGTCACTTCAACCCGGTGCTGCTCGCCTGCCTGATACGGGATGCAGACGGCGCACCCTACGACCTAGAGAAGTTCATCGATCGCGACGCCGTGTTCGTCACTCGAAAGCTGCACCTTGGCCATCCTCTGCTCGCCCTGGAGCGTCCCGGACTGTGGAACGGTGCGATGGCCCACTGGAACACGGTCTTCGTCGAGGTTCCGGGATCCACGTTCGCTCCCGTCAAGTCGGTGTTCGATCTTCTCCGTCCTGAACACCAGACAAAAACCTAGCCTCGCTGCGTCGAGTCGGATCGTCGAGCCGGATCGTCGAGCCGGATCGTCGAGCTAGAGCGCCGAGTGACTTCACTCGCGACGCGCAACGACCTCCAACTGCTGGACCAACTTGATGAGTGAATTGGCCGGGTAGAGACCGGAGCGCAGCTGCACTCCGGGATAGATCTGCGTCCCACGCCCGACGACACATCCCGGGTGGAGAACGCTGTTGCATCCCGTCAGGACTTCATCACCCAGAACCGCACCGAGCTTGCGGCGCCCGGTGGAGATCCGCTCCTCTCCTTGGGGCACGTAGATCTCTGCACCATCGTGCCGGAAGTTGGAGAGTATGGTCCCTGCACCCAGATTGACTCCGCATCCTAGAACCGAGTCACCAACGTAGTTGAGGTGAGGCGCCTTCGCTCCGTCGAAGAGAATGGAGTGCTTGATTTCACAGTTGGCCCCCACCACACACCCCTCTCCGATCCAGGACCCGCCGCGCACGGTGGCACCTGCACGCAGAACGGTGCCGGCGCCGATGAAGACTGGCCCCTCGATCACTACCCCAGGCGCCACCCGAACTCCGCGCTGAATGACGATGCGGTCTCCCAGCAGATGCACCTCGGGACGCAGCTTGGACTCCAACTGAACGCTAGGCAGTGTCGCCAGAAGGTCCTCGAGAGGGGAGCCGAGCAGGTCCCAAGGCCGCTCGGGATCAAACTGGCTGGCCAGCGGTGCCGGAATCTCTTCGAACAGGGCGGGAACCCGACCTACCGACACCGACATCTCCCCCTGTTCAATCCCTCCCGGCCTTCTCGAGGTAGTAAGGGAGCGTGAGCTCCAGACCCTCGCTCACCGAAACGCGGGGTCGGATTCCGATCGCCTGCTCCAACTTGGATGAGTCCAGCGAATTGCGGGCGAGTTCCCCGGTCTTTGCCGCTCCGTGCTCGGCTGCAATCGAAGTCCCCAGACGTTCCGACACCAGTTCGAAGAGCTGATTGACCGAGGTCTCCACCGAGGTCCCAACGTTGTAGATGCCCGGAACCCAGTCCTCGAGCAACTTCGTCTGAATCGCCGCTACATCGGAGACGTGAACGTAGTCGCGAGTCTGTTCACCGTCGCCGAAGATCGTCGGCGCAATGCCGGACAGGAGCTTCTCGGCAAGAATCGCCACGATGCCGGCCTCGCCCTTGGGGTCCTGCCGCGCTCCGTAGATGTTCGCGTAACGGAGAACTACCGGATCGAGGATTCCCATCCTCTGGTAGGCCAGCAGGTACTCCTCGGCCGATAACTTGGAGCAGCCGTAGGGGGACATCGGCCGTTTCGGATGAGACTCGTCGCAGGGATAGACCTCCTGCTCGCCGTAAACGGTACCGCCCGAAGAGGCGAAGATGAACTTCCGGACCCCCGCCTGCTCGCAAGCGCGGATCAACTCCAGGGTTCCGACCACGTTGACCGAGGCGTCGAGCAGCGGCTGCTCGACCGACACGCGGACGTTCACCTGGGCCGCGTGATGCGAGACCGCGGTAACTCCCTCGGCACGAAGGATTGTTCCGAGATCAGAGTCCCGGATGTCCCGGCGCAGAAAGACTGCCTCGGTGGGAATATTCGGCCGCTTGCCGGTGAAGAGGTTGTCGAGCGCGACCACTCGGTGTCCCGCCGCCAGGGCCGCGTCGGCGAGGTGTGATCCGATGAATCCGGCGGCGCCGGTGATGAGCAGGGTTTCAGACATCGCTCGATTATAGAACGCTCTCCCTTCTGAAGTAGGGGCGGGAGAAGACACTTCTTGACAAAGAGTACCAAAACAGTCCAGAATCCGGTGAGTCGCCTATTGCGACGGATTCTCAATAGATAAGGGCCGTTATCGGCCACGCTACCCCGCCTCGACTCGACCCGCTCCACCGGACGTACCCACCATGCCCCATCAACCCGAACGCAAGACTTTTATCCAGAACCTGAGGGACCACGGCCAGCGGGTAACGCCTGAGCGACTGGCGCTGTTCGACGAGATCTTCGCTCAACACCGCCACATCGACGCTGAGGAACTTCTCACGTCGCTCCTCGCTAAGGGACACCGCATCTCTCGCGCCACCGTCTATCGCAACCTCGACCTCATGGTGGATTCTGGTCTAGTTCGCAAGGTACGCCTCGGTCAACGGCGGTTCCACTTCGAACACATCCATCCCGGACAAAATCACGATCACCTGGTCTGTAGTGAATGTGACCGTGTCGTCGAGTTCGTCAGTCCCGCGATCTCGGCCATGCAGCGGGAGATCTGTCGAGCGCACGGCTTCTCTCCCGATCACCACCAGTTCCAGATTCTCGGCCTGTGCCACGACTGCCTCGAGAAGGGCGCCGTCCCCTCAGGAACCTAGGAGATGGAGACCCTACACCTCGGTGGGGCCCGACTTCGAGTCGCGGCCGTCGCGCTCTTACTCTGCGGCGCTGCGCCGGCAACCCTGGTGGCAGACCCCAGTTCGCGAGTCGAGCGAACAGTGCACCTCATGGGAACCACGCTGCGGCTCATGGTAGAGGCTGACAACCGCACTACCGCCCTGATCGCAACGGAACGGATGGTTTCCAACCTCGAAGCCAGCGAACGCCGACTTTCTACCTGGATCGACAAGTCTGAGCTCTCGAGAATCAACAACGCTGAGAGCGAAGACTGGGTACCGCTTTCTGCGTCTACGATCGAAGATCTGCTCGCCGCCGAGCGCTGCCGAGAACTGAGCAACGGAGGCTTCGACCCCGGGATCGGTCGACTCGTCGAAGCATGGGATCTACGCGGGGGGGGACGGCACCCCGACCCTTCTGAGATCCAACGGGCGCTTCGTTCTTCCGTGGCTCCCGCCGTAGAGATTCACGACGAGAGTGCCCGACGCCGCCATCACAATCTCCGAATCGACGAGGGCGGTTTCGGCAAGGGTGCGGCGATCGATCGTGCCTTGGCCGCGACCACTCCGCTTCCCGGCATCAGATCTCTTCGAATCGATCTAGGCGGTCAGGTAACTCACTGGAAACTTCCTGCTACGGATGCCGTTGCCGACCCTCGTGATCGCAGCCGCTCTGCGGTGATCGTCGACAGTCCGCATCCGTCGCTCGCGACCAGCGCCAACAGTGAGCACCGCAAGCTCGTCTCCGGTACCAGCATCGGGCACCTTCTCGATCCTCGACGGGGGTATCCGGCGGAAGACTTCGGAAGCGTCACCGTATGGACAACCTCCGCCCTGGACGCGGACTGCCTCTCGACCGGCCTCTACGCCTTGGGTCCTGATGTCGCGCTCCGCCGAGCCGAGGAACTCGACGGCGTCGAAATCATGATCCTTTCACCCCAGCCTACCGGCGATCTGCTCGTCCGCTACTCGTCGGGTTTGGAGGGAAGAGTCCGTACCCTCGATTCCGACTCGCTTGCTGCAACAAGTCCCCAACAGAAATAACCCCCCGGAGATTAGATTGAATGTCAGCCTCGTCACGCTCCTCTATTCACTTGCGTCCCGTCCTTCGGAGGCTCCTCGGCTCCGCTTGTTTCGTGGCGTTCCTTTTTCCGTTCGGCGTCCTGGCCCAAGCCTCTCCCGTCGGACCTGAATCGCTCCGGACCGAGGAACGCCTCGATCAACTGGAGAGGAGCGTCGAGGAGCTTCGAGCGGCACTCGCCGCACTCCGGGAGAATCCCACCGTGGTCGAGGCCCCAGCCATTGCGGTACGGGCCGAAGTCCCGGCTGCCGACTTCGACGAACTCGCGCGTCGCATCGACCTCCTTGCGTCAGAGCTTGAGGCTCTGCGCCTCGGCGAGGAGGTCGTCGCCGCTGATCGCAGCGAACACGGCTACGGACCGGCCGCATCCAAGGTCTATCGCAGCCAACCGGGAGTGTCGCTCGGCGGCTATGGCGAGTTCCTGTTCGAGAGCTTCTCGTCAACCCGAGACGATGGGAGCGCCAGTGGTCAGCGAGACCTTTCCGATGCTCTGCGCGCCATCGTCTACCTGGGCTACAAGTTCGACCAGAACTGGCTGTTCAACTCAGAGATCGAATTCGAACACGCTGGATCGGAGGTCGCGGTGGAGTTCGCCTACCTCGATCGTCTGTGGCGGCCGGCCATCAACTTTCGCGGCGGTCACCTCCTCGTCCCCATGGGCTTCGTCAACGAACTGCATGAACCCCCCGTGTTCCTTGGCGCCAACCGTCCGCAGATCGAACGGGTCATCCTGCCATCGACATGGCACGAGAACGGTTTCGGAGTGTTTGGTGAGAAAGGCAACGTCACCTACCGCAGCTACCTGATGAACGGACTCGATGCCTCGGGATTCTCAGATTCGGGCCTCCGTGGTGGTCGTCAGAAGGGGGCCAAGGCGCTCACCGAGGATATCGCTTGGGTTTCCCGAGTCGACTACTCGCCTATCCCCGGCTTCTCCCTGGGAGGATCACTCTACGTGGGTGACTCCGGCCAAGGGGCCACTGATCTCGAGGGTCGGGTGCTCGACGTCGGAACCACGATCTACGAGGCTCATGCTGAAGTCCGCTGGCGGGGACTGGAGGCCAGGGCCCTGGCAGCACGGGCGACTCTCGACGACGTCGATCGACTCGACGCTAGCCTCGGTCTCACCGGCCGCTCGTCAATTGGCGACAGTCTCGAGGGCTGGTACGTGCAGGCGGGCTACGACATTCTGGCTCGTCTCGATTCTGCAGGCAGACAGCTGACCCCCTACTTCCGCTGGGAACTCTTTGACACCCAGGCTTCAGTACCCAGTGGATACTCCACCAACCCTGCCAACGATCGCGAGATCTTCACTCTGGGGCTCGACTACAAACCGATTGCGCCAATCGTCCTCAAGCTCGACTACCAGGATATCGACAACGAGGCCGGAACTGGTATCGACCAATTCAACCTCGCTGTGGGTTATATCTTCTAGTGTTTCCAAGTACGTGCCGGACTCTACCCCTGAAGCGGCTGCTCACCTTGGGGGTTCTCGCTGGGTACGCTTGTCTAGGAAGTGGTAGCGCTGGCGCAGAGAATTTCCTTACCACCGAGGAGGCGCTCGAACTCGCCTTCCCGAACTGCTCCGTAGTGCGGGAGACCGTCTACCTCACCGACGAGCAAGCCGAGACAGCGCAGGATCTGGTCGGTGAGGCGATTGAAGGCCGAATCGTCTATCCCTACCGTGCGACCTGCGACGGGAAGTTCGGCGGCACCGCCTACTTCGACAACCATCGGGTCCGTACCCTTCCCGAGACCCTCATGGTCGTCGTGGCTCCGGACAACACCCTGCGACGCATCGAGATCCTCCGCTTTGATGAGCCTTCGGACTACATTCCGAAAGAGGCTTGGTACGCCCAGTTCTACGGTAGTGCTCTGAGCCCACAGCTCGACCTGAAGCGGGACATCCGCCCGGTCACGGGCGCTACTCTGACCGCAGGGGCCACGACCCACGCGGCCCGTCGCATCCTCGCTGTTCACGTAACCCTCGACGCGACCAGGAATCTCGAGGAAGGTAGTTCCTCTGTAGAGCCCGCCGAGGAACTACCTTGAAACGTTGGGAAGCCTGGATGGTACACACCGCGACCCTGCTGGTCGGCGGCACCGGAGCGGTCTATGCCGTCATGCGCTACCTCTTGAGTCCAGTCGACGACTTCTCCGTTGTCAACCATCCCTTGCAGCCGACGTTTCAACATCTCCATGTCCTGATGGCGCCTCTTCTGGTCTTCGCAGCTGGGCTGATCTGGCGCGGACACGTCTGGTCCCACTGGACGGGCGGACGACCTCAGCGACGCCGGAGTGGTCTAGCTCTCCTTTCTATGCTCGTACCGATGATCGTCTCCGGATATCTCATCCAAACCACCGTCACCGCGACGTGGCGCAACGTCTGGATCATCGTGCACCTCATCACCTCGACCCTTTGGATCCTCGGCTACGCCGTTCATTGGCTTGCCGGATGGCACAAGCAGCGCAGAGCGATAGCGCCCCGTGTTCAGCCGAGTCCTAGCGTTCCCCCACCGGGCTGATGCCGGAGTTCTATCCTCGGGGTCAGTTCACCTATCCAGATCCCCACCGAAGCGACACCAACACTCTCCGCCCCGGCGCCAACGAAACCCGTCGATCGGAAGCGTTGAAGTAGCTCTCGTCGAGGGCGTTTTCGAGGTCGACTGCGATCCCGAGATCGCGACGGAGTGACCTCCTCACTCCCAAGCCAACAAGATTGGCGCTGGGCACGGTCTTTTCACCCGAAGCCACCGCTGCGTTGGCCCAGCGATGCTCCAAGCGAACGGATGCCTGCCAGCGTTGATACCGGTAGCGACCCGACACCCAGAGTCGGTCCGTCGGCACGTCGCCCAGCGGAACGCCAGTCGATGCCTCCTCACCCCGTATCCGGTGACCGCCAAGCTCCAAATGCAAGCCACCTATCGGCTCCCAAAGGGCATCCAGTTCGACGCCCGTCAACCGCCCGGAGGTGAGATTGCGGTAAGCGAGCAAGCCGTCTTCCACCTCGATGCGCTGAATGAAGTCGTCGATCTCGGTCCGGAAGCCATACACCGCGCCGAACGCCTTCCGGCCGTACCACCGAATTCCCAGATCGAGGGCGAAGGAACGCTCCGGCCTCAGATCCTCGTTGCCGATCACTTCACCGCGACCGGTCGTCCCGCTGAAAAAGCGCTCGGATAGTGAAGGGAAGCGCAGCCCACTGCCGAGGTTGCCGACAAACTCGAGTCCGGATCCAAGCGGTAAGGAGGTGCCGACAAACCCGGTCCAAGCATCGTCCTGCGAGGCATCGGAACCGCCGTTCTCCTGACGTTCCCGAGACCAACGCGTCCCCGCCGACAACGTAGCACTGCGCCATTGCGTACGCCAATCGACAAAGATTCCGATGTTGTCGAGAGCCGCTCCCTCTAGAGTCGCCACGGTTTCGATTGGCACCGAAGAGCCGGGATCGAACTCCCGTTCCACGGCGTCGACTCCTCGCCGAGCAAAGTAGTCGGCTCCCACCCGCCACTGCCCCTGACCGTAGGAGTGGCTCGTGACCGCGCTCCCTCCGAAGTCGACCGCACTGTTCTCTACCTCACTGCGCCGGTCGCCACTCACGTCCCGGGTTATGAGGTCGTTGGGATGGGCGAAAAGCGTAAAGTCCGTGTCGGATCGATGGACGGATAGCCGCGTGATCAGATGTCGTTCCCGCGGGTAGCTGGTGATCTCCTCGGGGAAGTTGGTGTTGGCTTTGCCAATGTCTACGCCCCAACTGGGCAGGACCACGAAGTCGATCTCACTCCCATCGAAGCTCCAACTGCGCCCGATTCGAGCCGACGTCTGCTCGTACTCGGAATGAATGGGACCACCCTCCGGATCCTCGCTGTCCTGCGCCTGCCGGTGGGCGATCCCGACTTCCCAGTCCTCGTTCGCCCATCCCACCGCGCTGTTCCACGAGTTCCCTGCAGAGGACCCCCCCACTTGCGCCCACGGACCCTGGGACTGCCGAGGACTGATGTCGATCACCCCACCGAGGGCGCCCCCTCCGTAGTTGGTGGACGACGGACCTCGAATGACTTCGACTGTTCCGAGAAGTTCCGGGTCGATGAACGATGCAGAGACGCCGGCCCGACGTTCCCCGACGATCGGCACCCCGGCAATCAGGGTCTGGATGCGTTGTCGCGCGATCCCGCGAATCGAATACGTTTGGAACAAGCCGCCTTGCCCGTTCTCGGCGACTCCCGGAACTCGAGAAACGACATCGAGCACGGAATTCCGTTCCCCAGAAAGACTACGTGGAAGGACCACCGAGCTGGCCGCCGAATCCGGTGCCAAGCGGCGACTCCCATGAGAGGACACCTCGATGGCTTCCACCACCTCGTGTCTCGCCCGCAGGACGACCCTTGCCGACAGATTGTCGATGAGTTGGATCCGCTGAGTCTCGAAGCGAGCGTGGGTCACCGTTGCTGACGCCGGTCCCACCCCCGCCAGTCGAAAATGGCC
>JAIOJS010000225.1 GCA_019911795.1 Thermoanaerobaculia bacterium
GTCATCAGGGGCGAGATCAAGGCGCCCCGACGCAGGCATAGCGGGGCCTATGTCGAGGAGGGGCAACGCCGAGCTCGGCCCTGAGGGCCGACCAGGCGCCAATCGCTTGGGGGTTACAGTCCCCTAGGTTCCGACCCTCGATCCAGAAGGGGTGGGGCTTCGGCCTCACCCCTTTCTGTCGGGTGGAGAGGTCAATGCCGAAGTTCGAGGCGAGCAGACCGCTTCGGTCAGGTGCCCAACGTCACCGCAAGTCGTTGCGGATCGATGTGTCGGCGCAGCGAGGCCTCGACCTGTTCATGGGTCGTGCTCTCGAGGCGTTCCCGGCACCAGTCAGCGTCGTCCATGGGCAAGCCCCAGTAAAGGCTCTCGGCGAGGCGGCTGGCCCATTGGCGAGCGGTCTCGCGACGGAAAGGCTCCCGGCCAAGGAGGTAGGTTCGAGCGCCCTCCACTTCGGACCTCGAGAAACCCTCGGTGAGGGCCCGTTCGAGTTCCTCGCGGACCGCGAGTTCGGCCCGATCGACGTTCTCAGGAGCGGTACCGACGTAGAAAGTGGCGCGCCCCGGATCGCTGCCGGCATCGACGACCGTGTCTGCGCTGGCGGTATAGGCGAGCCCCTCTTGCTCTCGCACTCGATGGGGGATCCGTCCCGTCAAACCCGCTCCGGCCCCGAGGACGACGCCGGCGAGTTCCAGCGCCTCGTAGTCAGGATGGATCCGGGGCAGGGTCAGGTGCCCAAGGAAAAGGTGCGCCTGGCCCTGACCATCGACCTCGACTTCGAGCCGCCGAGCGTCGCTATCTCGGGCCGGAACTGGCTCCTTCGGAGGCACGGCTCCATCGACCGGGCCGGCAAAGAGACTCTCGAAGCGCCGGCGGACTCGCTCCTCGTCGATTCGACCCGCCACCGTGATGATCGGCCCACGATCGAGGGCCTGCCGGTGGAAGGCGACGAGGTCCGTCGACTGTAGTTTCGGCAACGACTCGATGGAACCAGGAGCTGGTCGGCAGCGGGGATTGGGAGTGTAGAGCTGTTCGAGGAAGGCCCAATGGGTCGCTGAGTCGGGCGGGTCATAGAGTGCCGCGAGTTCGCCCTGGCCTTGGCGAACCGTCCACGCCAACCGGTCCTCCGGGAAGGCACTCTCGGTGATCAGTTCGAGCGCCCACTCGGCGAGTTTCTCCCAGTCTGCCGACAAGCCGTCGATGGCCAGACCGTGTACCTCGGAGCCGGTGAGTCCGTGGATCGAAGCACCCAATGATTCAGCCTCCAGAGCGATCCCCTGCCAATCGCGGCGAGCAGTGCCCTCCATCAGCATGCGTCCGGTTGCCCACGCGATTCCTGGATCGATTTCGCTGCGCTGGCCACCGGGAAGCCAGACTCGAATCGCCACCACGGGGGCGCCCGCAACCCGCCGAACTCGAAGACGGAGTGGCGACTCTTCAGGCGGCGTCCCTTCAGGCAGCGTCCCTTCAGACAAAGTCGTCTACCTCGACGAGGCTTTCTGGCCCATCTTCGGCGATATCCGGCTTCGCCGTCGGACGCGACCAACCCAGAACTCCGCTCTCCTCGCCGAGCCATCGCCGCACGACATCCTCGACATCGGGCACCGAGAGCGAGAGACTTCGCCGGAGTTGTTCCTCGACCAGATCCTCCTCGAAGAGAGCACTGCCGAGTCCGAGACTGAGCGCCTGATCGTGAACCTGGTCGTGGCCAAAGATCCAACCACTGGCGAGGAAGCGCTGGGACCGCTCGAGTTCCGCCTCGGAAATGCCGTCCTCCGCCAAGCTTCGGATCGCCTCGAGAATCTCCTCTTCTACTCGTGGAAGCTCTACACCCGCGTGCAGCTCGGTGGCCAGGGTCAAGGTACCGGGACCCTGCGACTCGGTCACATCGGCCGAGACCCATTGGCAGAGTTCGGTCTCCTCGACCAGGCGCCGATGGAGGCGGCTGCTGCGTCCCGCACTGAGAATCCCGGTGGCGAGACGCAAGCCGGCATGGTCTGGATGGTCGGCCGAGGGAGCCAATCGCGCCATCAGGAAGCGAGGTACCGTGCCCCGTCGTCGTTCGACCCGACGCCACCCCAGGAGACGATGCCCCGGAGAAGGCGAAGCCCGCTGGACGGACTCTCCCGGTAGGTCTCCGAAGTACCTCTCGACTTCGTCCAGGGCAGAAGCATCGACCGCGCCCGTGAGGACCAACACTGCGTTGCCGGGCTGGTAGTAGCGACGGTGAATGGCGGCCAACTGATCCGAACCGAGACCGGCGAGAGAGTCTCGCGTGCCGAGGATCGCACGTCCATAGGGATGCGTCCCGTGAAGGGTTGTCTGCACCTCCTGGTCGAGGGCATCCCAAGGATCGGCTTCGTACATCGAAAGTTCCTCTAGGATGACCCGGCGCTCGCTCTCCACCTCGCGAGGGTCGAGGGTCAAACCGCGCATGCGATCCGCCTCGATCTTTAGCGCCTCGACCCAGTGGGGAGAGGAGAACTTGAAGTAGTAGGCGGTGGCATCCTGGCTGGTGAAGGCATTGTTGGTTCCCCCCAGAGCCTGGGTCCGCTCGTCGACCTCTCCGGGACCATACTGCGACGACCCCTTGAACATCATGTGTTCGAGAAAGTGAGCTCCACCGTAGAACTCAGCGGCCTCGTCCCGCGCCCCAAAGCGATACCAGAGGCAGCTGCTGACTACTTCGGTGTCCGGCACCGAGGAGACGAGGACCTCCAGTCCGTTGTTCAGCCGACGGCGATGGCGGGTCCTCGGAAGGAGCGGAAAGAGAGCGTCGAGGGACCGAATCACGGCATACGGAGGACGATCGGGGTGGCGCCCGCCCCGTGACTGGCGACGAGTCGATAGGTGACCTCGCGTCGGCCGGACCGTCGGAAGCGAACGTAGTACTCACCCGGACCGGGAAGTTCGAACACTCGAGCGTCTTTCTTGCCCGACCACTCCTCCGCTCGGCCGATGGAGATGAATCGGCTCTCCGTGACCTCCTTGAAGAGGACGAAGGTGTCGTCTGGATCGACATCGAAGCGCAGGGAGATGGAGGTCTGCAAGATCTTGTCGACCGGCAGATCCTCGATCGCGGGTTCAGGTTCTTCCTCGACTGCGGTTGGGGTCTTGTCCGGCGCTTGGGTGGGCGCTTGGGTAGGCGCTCGGGTGGGGGCTTGGTAAGGCGCTTGGGTAGGCACTTTGATGTCGGTCTCGCGCCCTGGCGGTTTCACCGGATCCCGACCTTCACCAGAAGGGTTGGCGCCAGGCGACTTCGAGGCGAGGTTGTCCTGGGGCCGGTCGACGGGAGACTTCGAGGGTAGGCTCTCGATACTCTGACTCTCGGTCTGTTTTGGGGGGACATCCGGCGACGAAGTGCCCAGTGGCCGCACCGCCTCGAGAGTGCCCGGAGCCTGGTCCGTCGAGTTCGTACCGCCTTCGACCGGGCGTCCGTCCGGCCCCACTTCGTGCCACTCGGAGGACGGGGATTGCTCGGCGTTCTCTCCAGGCGGGGTGGTTGAGTCCGTATTCTGGGCGAGCTCCGAACCGTCCGCGGACTGCACTTCGGCAACTACGTCCGGCGACAGATCGGGACGCCGGGGCTCGGACAGTCTCCGCCACGCCAACAAACCGATGATGACCACTAAGATGGCGCCAACCCCCATGA
>JAIOJS010000021.1 GCA_019911795.1 Thermoanaerobaculia bacterium
ATAAACCGGCTCGAAAATGTCGCCCTCGACCAGCGCCAAGCGACCACTGATCTTGCCGTAGGGCTTGTTGAGGCGATGGCAGACGAGACAGGTGACACCCTCCCGCGACGTGGGGTGTCGGTCCATGTTGCTCATGAACTCCGGTTCGTCGAGGTTCATCCCCACGGGCGTGTGGCAACGAATACAGAAGTCTCCATTGGTGCCATTGGTCAGCTTCAACACCGTGCCGTGAAAAGCGTTGAAGATCGGGCTCATCTGCGCGTAGGCGTGCGGCGAAACCGACCACTCACGATAGTGATCGGGATGGCATGTGGCGCAGGTGTTCGCCGATGGGAAGCGGTTCTCCGAGAAGAGATTCGCGTGCTCCTCGTCCGCGGTCAAAGGGGATTCAGCGTCTGGTTCGGCTGCTTCTTCGACCTCCCCGGTCGACTGACCGTAGGTCGTAGCCGGCACCACCCAAGCGGCGAACGCACCCAGACAAAGTGCAGCAAAAACGTACCCGTTGATACGTCGGGTCCACCGTCCAACGTTCATCCCTTCGATCACATCCGTAGCTGATCTCACTCAACCTCCCCCGGAACGAGCAGGACCGAGCCCGCTGGTACTCTCTTGTTCAATCGTCCCCACAGCATAGGCACCCGCACGGTTTTCGTCAAGAACGATCCCGTCGAAAATCGCTCCCCGGGGATCAGCCAGAATCGACCAAGTCGGCCGTCGGGAGGGGGGCGCCTGGAACCCATCCTACGCTCCGTCG
This sequence comes from Thermoanaerobaculia bacterium, assembly GCA_019911795.1. Lineage (GTDB taxonomy): Bacteria > Acidobacteriota > Thermoanaerobaculia > Multivoradales > JAIOJS01 > JAIOJS01. Next base: position 755 of record JAIOJS010000021.1, read on the forward strand.
AAGCGCTGTCAGAAGCCAGCTCTGAAGGTATGCAAGGACCGGGTGCTTAGGAACTAAGCAGGACCATCGGGCCGGTGGGCTGCGGTACCCCGCCGCTGGGTTCGATCGTCACAGCCCAGGCGTCGATCGGTCGCTCGGCGGGAAGAGCGGAGATCTCCACCCGCGCGGAACCATCTTCCTCTACGGTGAAGACGCCGGCGGAAGCCGGCACGCCAGCGGAGATAACCCAGAGCTGATACTCGTGCCCAGAAGGAGTAGCGGGCAGATCAAAAGCGTAGAACCTCGCCGTCGATTGCACCTCGTCGACGTAGGCCAACGCCTTGGCTCCGGGCGCCTCCTCGAGACCGGCCAACACCACCTGCCGAGCCTGCCGGGATGTGAGGGCGCTCACCTCGCTGGCCAGGGCCTTCGCCTCGCTCCTCAACTCCTCCAGTTGTCCGTGGTTACGTTCCAACTGTCCCACGAGCCGGTCTCTCTCGTATCGCACGGCGCCTAGTTCCCGTTGTTGCCAGAATGTAGCTAGTCCAAGGAGAACTCCCGTCAGGGCAGCGGCCATCGCGAGCCCCCTCCACAGTCCAACCGAGAGCAGTCCACTTGAAGGCGCTGCGATGGAATCGTCAGTGGCCGAAGGAGCCGCCGCAGTGTTGAGCCTCGATCCAAACGGCACGATCTTGGGACTCTGACCAGGCAATTGATCCATCAGACGCTGACGAATTTCAGGCGACGGTTCGACCGAGGACACCGCCTCCGCCAAGACCGCGAGGTCGCGTTTGAGTTCCTCGAGCTCCGCCCGACAGGTCGCGCAGCCGCTGGCCAGGTGCTCTTCGAGCTGCCGCCGGTCCTCGCCTTCGAGGGCTTCGAGGGCGAAGACCGGCAGGAGGTCTTGCCAGCGAGGATCGTGTGGAGAGACGTTCATGGTCGGTACGGCTCCAAAGCAGTACGGAGCTTCCTCATCCCTAGCAGAATCCTTGACTTGACGGTTCCCAGGGGGGCCGCGAGACGGTCCGCCACCTCGGTGTGGGTCAGCCCCTCGAAGAAGGCCAATTGGATAGGAATTCTCTGTTCGGTGGGGAGTGTTCCCAACGCCCGACGGATCTGATGAGTTCGTTCGGACTCAGCGAGTCGCTCGACCACCTCGGGGGCGGTGGCCCTGGTTGGCGAACTCGGTGTCCCCTCGGATTCCTCCTCACGACGCACGCGAGCCGTCCGCGATCGCAATCGGTCGAGACCCCGAGACCGCGCCATCATCAACAACCAGCCCCGGGGGGTAGCCCGATCCGCCTGGTACCGATCGGCTTGGCGCCACGCCTGAAGGAAGACATCCTGCAGGACCTCCTCGGCCTCGGCTCGGTCACGCAGGAGCCGCACCAAGAGCCCGAGGACTGCACTGGCGTGTCCGTCGTAGAGACTTGCCATGGCCTCACGATCCCCTTCCTTCATCCGCCCGACAATCCAGGCATCACTATTTGCAGCCCCTCCATCAGGGCCATCAAGGATAGGAAAAGCGGTGTCGCTCACGCTGTGAGTCTATGCTGTCGACGAGCCGCCGCCCCAGAATTCGGACGGCAGTAGCCATCTCGACGTCGCCGCCCCACCCCCCGAAGACGACGACGACCGAGAGGCGAGTTGCCCTCTCTACTCGAGCTGGCCACGAATCTCTCCACCCGGGTAGGCCGGAGAGTGCAAGTTCACGTAGCTGTTTCCACGCTGCACTGCCTCCAGCATGCCGGCGTCCAACGGGCAGACAGCCTGAATAGGGCTCGTGGCATCGACCATCGAACAGAGGATCGGTCCTGCGGTCCCGGCCGGAGCACCGTGAATGTGCGCAGCCACGGCCGAAGCCAAGGTGTGCGAGCAGGAGATCGCGAGTTCAGTGCCTTCGGCGTTGAGAACCGCACCGCAAGCGCCCGTCGCCGGCGAGTTGACCGGTGGAACCTCCTGTGGCCCCGTCAGGTTGGCACTGAATGTTCGGTAGGCATTGGGCGACCCCGCCAGCGGAGTTCGGAGGTAGGGGAACAGATCATCGAACTGATCCGGTCCCTGATAGGTCTGATCCGTATAGGCGAGGAGACCATCCGGTGCGTCGGCTGGGCTGCACAGACCGAGGTCCAAGCCACCCAGAGCCGCGATCGGATGGCAAAGGCCGCCCATCACCACCCGCAAGGCGACATCGACCACGTCGTCACCGGGACGTCGCCCGTTGGGAAATCCAGCGAGGTCGCCGCCGACCACTCCGAGATAGTGCTGGTCAGCCTTCGGGGTAGGAGGGATGGCGGTGTTGAGGCGCACCATCTCGCCAACGCCGAGGGCGTTGACGCCCTCGAATCCGGTAACGAAGGTAGCTACGAGGTCGGCTCGCGGCAGGTTGCTAGGGGCGCGGACTCCGAACAGGACCTCGAGCACCGCCGGCAGGGTCGGGTTGGTTACGTAGTTGGCGAAGTTCGCAAGATCGTCCTTGGGGCGACTCGCATTGAACTTGTTCTTATCACCGAGACCGATCACGACTTCATTGACCAGAGGCATGCCTAGGCGAGAAACCTGGACCCATTCGCCGCTCTCGGTCGCCGGGACATCGTAGGTCGGATCGTCACTGAGGACCGAGGTCCGAGGCAGGAGGGCCGTCGTCCAACCGCCGATCACATCGCCGCCACCACCGGTCAAACAATCGATCGGCAGTTCGAGAGCAATCGATGTGACGTTCTTATCCACGGTGGCGGAACGCTTGGCGGCCGGATCCCCGAGGGGGTTCAAGTTGACGAGGTCAAAGACCTCTCCCAGATTGACGGCGAAAGACTCCTTGCGCTGGCCGACGAAGACGCGGCCGTCGTCACAGCCCGGAATCTGGATCGGAACCCTGCGGTTCGCTGCCATGCCTTCATAGTCTGGAATGCTCTTGGCACCAAAGTTATCGAGTGCCTTGGCGAAGAAGATCGAGTCGATCTGGCCGTTGACCGCGAACTCCTCAGGACCCTTTCCCCGTCTCACCCTTACGAGATAGAGCTCGGCCTCATTGGGCTCGACCCCAGGGTTGAGTTGAGCGGCGGTGCGGAAGGGATGCTCCACCATGACGCCACCGATATCGAGGGCGCCCCGGTTGTTGATGTTCAGGAAGGAAAACTCAAAAACTAGATCCTCGACGGCATCGCCGCTGTTCTCGATGTTGATCCGATATCGAGCCGAAGGATCCAAGGTGAAGTAGTTGGGTCCGCCGTAGGCGTCCTGAAGGGGAAGATAGTTGGCGATCAGGGTGACGTAGCCTTCACGACCCGGCTCGTAGGAACGGAACATGTAGAAGTCCGTCCCGTCGACCTTGGGGTGCTCGGTCACGAAGGGAGCCTCCCGGTGACTCGACGCGACGGCGGACTGGGCAGTGATCGCAAGGGCAATGAGCCCTAGGGCGATGGCGATGGATTGCTTCATCTCTAATTCTCCTTTGCAGTTTCAAATGGAGTTGGCTCAGTTGCCACTCATCAGGACTACGGAGTCCCTCTCCAAATAGATGACACAGGTCGGTAGATGACGGAGGTCGGATAGACGACAGAGGATTGGGAAGCCCGTTGATACTCCTTGGACGGCGGACAACATCCTGAATACTCCAGGCAAGTGTCGGCGCATGCGAGGCGACGAAAAGCGGTCGCCAGCGGGGCATTCATCCAACCGCGGAACATCTCCGTAGTCTCGGTAGCAGAGGCCGGCATCGCCAGGCTCGAGCGCCAAACTCAGAGACCATCAGACTGGAGTTCATCTCATGCCCGCAACCGCCGTCATCGAAACGCAACCATCGACCAACCCTAGGCTCCTGCTCGCAGGCCTCCTCACTTGCATCGCCACGGCGGCGGCACCCTTCCCCTCGCTGGGCCACGATTTCTGGATCCAGCCAGCAACTCACCGCCCCGACGTGAACCAGCCTCTCTTCCTGTGGCTCAAGGTCGGCGACCCGTTTCGCGGCGCGAACGTCGCCTATCTCGAGCCGCGGGTCGAGCGCTTTAGCGTTTACGGCTCGGATGGGAGCGAGATCCCGGCAGTTCCACTCGAAACCAAAGATCCAGCCGGACTGGTGAGGCTCACTTCTCCAGGGACCTACGAAGTCGCCTACCTGGGTCGCCCGCAGGAGCATGTACTCGGCGGACCGCGCTTCGAGAGCTACCTACGAGAGGAAGGACTTCTCGAGATCTCCAGACTCCGTGAGCAAAACGGAGAGACCGATCGAACCGCTCGCGAACAGTTCATGCGATGCGCCAAGGCTGAGCTTCGAGTTCGATCTGAGAGTACACCGACCTCAACTTCCCATCTCGGCGGATTGAGCGGGAGCATCGATCCGATCGGGCTACCACTAGAGCTCCTGGCAACGCGGGATGGTGGCCAGAGCGAGCCGGAAGCCTACGCTGTTCGGCTGCTCTTTCAGGGTCAACCGCTGAGCGATGCGTTGGTCGTCGCTATTCCGGAATCCGCTCCCCAAGCACGACTCGAGGGACGGACGGACGACGACGGACGCATTCTGTTGCGGCTGGAACGTGGCGTCTGGATGATCAAGTCGGTCCACATGGAGGCGGCCCCGGAGGGCTCATCCGCCGACTACTTCAGTTGGTGGGCATCGCTGACCCTCGAGGTCGATCCACCTGACCATTTCATTCTCCCCGCGCAATCGGTGGGTCACAGCATGAACTAGGGCCGGATAGACTGCTATCCGTATGACCCACCAGGAAACCGAAGGAGTCCTCTCGCCGTGGGTCCGCGACCTCCGACTGAAGAGGGTCGCGGCCCTCATTCCGCCAGGCTCTACCGTGCTCGACTTCGCTTGTGGCGATGGTTTTCTGCGACAGCATCTGCCTCCAGGCTGCACCTATCTCGGGATCGATAGGGTAGCGCCGACGACGGTCACCCCTTTCCACCGCTTTCTCAGTCTCGACCTGCAGTCCGAGGGTGCCACGGAGCAGATAGCGGAGTGGCTCGACGAGCCACCCGGAATCATCACCAGCATCGCCTTCCTGGAGCACATCTCCGACCCAGGAGCCTTCCTGACCGACTTCCGGTCCCTGCTCGATCGCCAGGGACGTTGGCTTGGGACCACCCCCCATCCTCGCGGTCGGCGGCTCCACGACTCCCTGTCTCGCCTCTATCTCTGCAGTCGCAGCGGCGCGCAGGAGCATGAAGACTTTCTCGACCGCTCCGACCTGGAACGGATCGCGATCGCGTCGGGTGGAACCTTGAGCCGCCACGAAACTTTCCTATTCGGCCTCAACCAGCTCTTCGAAATCTTCTATGGCTAGCCGCCCCGGTTCACAGGCTCTCGGTGGAGTCCCAGCCGGTTAAAGCACCACTTCCCGTACAATCGCCCCATGCAGAATGAAGCCTCCCCTCTTTACATAGTTGGCATCGCTGGGAGCTTGAGAAAGGCGTCTTACAACCGGGCGCTCCTCGCCGCCGCACGCCAACGAGCCCCAACCGGGGTCCAGATCGAGATCCACACGCTCGACCCGATTCCGCTCTACAACCAGGACATCGAGAACCAAGGCATCCCGACTGCGGTGCAGAAGCTAAGAGATGCCATCTACGCCGCCGATGCGGTGCTCCTCGTGACTCCCGAGTACAACTCGGGCATCCCCGGCGTCCTCAAGAACACTCTCGACTGGTTGAGTCGCCCCCCGAAGCCACACCCTTTCGATGGCCGTCCCGTAGGGATCATGGGCACGACTCCGGGGGGCTTTGGAACCCGAGCCGCGCAGTATCAATTGCGTCAAGTTCTGGTACCGCTGAATGCCTATGTCATGGCCCAGCCAATGATGTTGGTGCCGGGCGCCGGGGACAAGTTCGATGAAGAGCAGACCCTTACCGACGAGAAGACCCTGGCGTTTCTAGATCGCTACCTCACCAGCTTCAGTGCCTGGACCCGACACTTCCCCGCCTAGCCGCAACCTACGAGAGAAGCCATGCCCCGCAAGAACACTTTGGACGACATGCTGATCGTCCTGATGCTGCTGCTGTTCACGTTCCACGTCTGCGCCCACGCCTACCACGCGTTTTCGGGCGTTCCGTTGGACGGCCGCGTACCGTGGACCATCCTCATCCCCGTCTACGCCGGGTTTGCTTTCCTCAACGCGGTCGTGATGCTCGGCTGGACTCGGGCGTTGACCTTTCTCGGAATCACCGCCGTCATCTCCTACCTCTTCGAGTTCGTCGGTGAACGAACCGGACTGATCTTCGGCGAGTACTACTACACGGACGTGCTGGGGGCCAAGCTTGGGCCGGTACCGTTGATCATCCCGTTGGCTTACTTCATGCTCGTACTGCCGGCTTACGTGATGACCAATCTGATCGTCGACCGCCGGCCCACCGCCCCTCCCCGGCGGGGCTTTCGCCTGCCTATCGTGGCCCTACTCTCTGCCATCATCATGACCGGCTGGGACCTCGCCTACGACCCGTTGATGGCGGATGGCTTCAAGGCCTGGATATGGGTCGACGGGGGACCCTTCTTCGGCATCCCGCTGCGCAACTTCGCGGGATGGGTACTGACCTCGTTCACCATCCTCGTAACCTACGGTTGGGTCGAAGCCCGTACCGAGCTTGCCCCGCGCTCCTCTTACCGTCCATGGGTGCCGCTCCTCGCGGTCCTCTCCTACGCGGCGCTCGGAGTCGGCGACACCTTTGCAGGATATCCGGCCGGCACTCGAGTTCTCAGCCCCTTCCTCATCGGCATCCCCGTCCTCGCTTCGCTTCTATGTCTCTATCCCTCGCAACCGCTCTACCCTTCGAAGCCGGCGGTGGCTTCACCGGCCGAGGCAGAACTCCAGCGATAGGGCCATCCGTAACCCAGCACGGCCAGACACAGGGTGGCCTGGGACACGATCGCCAGGGCGGGAGACGTAGCGTAGAACCCGGTCACCCACAGTAGCGTCGAGTAGTAAACCTGGAAGAAGATCGAGACGCCGACGAGGAGGGGATCGAGCTTTGCGACACCACGAACGCGCAGGGCCTGGTAGAGCACCGGTAGCTGAGTCGCCAGGACTACACCAGTGACCATCAGCCACTCGGCAACCCCGGCCTTGGCCGCGGCCATATAGCAGGCGATCGCACCGAAGACGACCATCGGCCCCAAGGCTCCGGCGATGAAGGGTAAGAGGACGGCCCGCCAGCGCGGTGCCCAGGTCGTCGGAACGAACCGCCAGAGGGCGCGAAGGAGGAAGGAGAATCCGCCGACCGTCACGATCCAGCCGAAGTAGTTGTCCAAGGGAATTCCGAACCAGGGACCGGGCTTGAACCAGGTCCAGAAGCCGAGATGCCCGGCCAACGGGTCCATGATCCAGTCGATGTTGACCGCAAGCAGAGCGTCGAGACAGGGGCGTAGAAACCATGGCATGGCCAGCTTCGAGCTCGTCGCCATCGCGACGTAGACCGTGATTCCCCAGCCCAGGATGATCCAGAGGGGCACCGCGGATCCTCCCGTACAGCTCGGGTAGGGCATCGGGGTGGTGACATCCCAGGGCGGGACCATGACGAGGAACTTGCCGTAGCAGTAGTCGGTACCGGACCGTACTGAGAGGAACTCCAGCGTGAAACCGAACAGTGAAGCGGCGGTGAACGTCGCCACCGCTCCCGGTCCCCGTCTCCAGGCATGGGCCAGGATCAGGACGGTGAAGCCGTAGATGAGAAACTCTGTGACGACAAAGTACCAAGGCATCTTTTTCCCCTCTCTCGGATCTCTCGGACCCGGAACCCATCGTTCCGCGTCCCTTTGATGAAATCGTTGCGTCTAACGCACGGGATCCTAATGGATCCTAGGCTCCTCACCGGCGGATCGTCCCAACGAAGCTGGACACCCCAACGATGCGAAGAGGCGATGAGCCTCCAGTTCGTGTTCCTTCCGGACCCCTTCAGAACCACTCCATCGCGCCAGACGCCGGTGAGCCTTGGCCTCGAAGAGTGGCATGCCATATTGCCCAGCCTCATTCAGCGCTCGCTGCCATGCCCTCGAGACGGATCCCTCGGGCCCTTCGACCTCTCGGATCTGCGCCTCCATGGCCCGGAGGTGCGGTCGGGCAAAGGGAAAGGTGCGGGCCGCACGACGCAGCAGCCGGACCGCCATCAGGGCGGTCTTTCGGTGCGTCGTCGCTTCCCCCCCGTCGACCGCAGCTCGTTGCCAAAGGGAGACCGCCCCTTCGCCCAGAGCAGAAAAGACCGGCGTGCCGGCATAGGACAGAGGCGATACCCGGTCGACGCGACGCTTGAGGGTATCGATTTCGGCCGCGAGCTCCTCCCAGTTCTCCCGGACGAGACTGCGTCGAACCCTCAAGGCATGGAAGGTCATGGCGGACAGTTCGTCGGCCTCGCCCAAAACCTCTTCTGCCTCGACCAGCTGCTCGTCCGCCTCACCGAGCCTCTCCAACACCAGAAGGTCACCCACCATCGCCAGCCTTCCCCACATCTCGCGTTGTTCGCTCTTGCGTTCGATCGCCGACTGCAACAACGCCTTCCCGGTCGTCAGTGACTCCTCGAACTGTCCACGGTAGTGCTGATGGAAGACGAGAAGAGCCAGCGCCGACTCGAGACTGAAGGCATCCGCAGTCCGGCGGGAGAGGTCGAGGGCTTCCTCGATCTCCGCCTTGCAGGCCTCCCACTGGCAACGTCCGAATGAGAACAGGGCGCGACCGATCATGCCGTTGGCTCGTGCCCTGGAGTCCTGCGACTCATCACACCGACGCCACCACCGCCGGGAGAGACGACCTAATCCGAGAAGAGCACCGAGGTAGGCCAACGCTGCGTAGCCAGCCCCGGCCACACCCGGCTGTCCCGCCTTTTCGGCCAAGTTCACCGAACTCAACGACGCCGTCAAGAAGGGCAACGGTTCGTCCCGGTAGAAACTCATGGTGCCGATCAGCCCCATCAACTGAGAGGCTTCGCGGGACCTCGACGGCGCGACCAGAGCCCCAGCCCTTGCCGGGGACGCCAGCGCCAGACGAAGGAGCTGTCGTGCCGTCTCTCCGACCAAACGGAGCCCCCAACCCCGGGTGGAGTCCGGTACCGTTTCACCAACCTGCCTCAGGGCCTCCTTGAGAGAGGCCTCACTCCGTCCGAGGTCGCCGAGCACGAAATAAGCATGGCCCAATTCGCGTTGCCAACTGACGCGCCGCAGAGGATCGATCCAGTCCACTTCCTCCGGCGCCACCATCGTCAGAGCACGGGAGAAGAAACCCGCTGCCTCGCGCTCCGCTCCACTTCGAATTGCCTCGTGACCCGCCTGCTCAAGGTACTCAACGCTCTTGTGCAAGTCTCCAGCCTGGGTCCAATGGTGCGCCAGAAGGGAAGAAGCGACGTCTTGTTCGGAGCGGGTCTCATACCATTGAGCCACACCACGGTGAAGCTGCTGCCGTTGGGCGGGAAGCAGGAGTTCATACGCCACATCCCGGGCCGCCATACTGCGAAAGGCAAAGGAGGGATGGGGATCGGGTGACACCGAGCGCAGCACTTTGAGAGCGATGAGCTCCTCGAGTCGCTGCGACAGATCCGCCCTCTCCGCACTCATCGGATGGACTGCGAATAGAGTCTCCATGGCAAATTCGCGACCGACGACGCTCGCCACTTTCAGCATCATCTGGAGGTTTGCATCGAGGCGGTCCAAGCGACTGGCAATGACTCCCTGGAGGGTCTCGGGAAGTCCCTGGGCTTCGAGGGAATCGGCCGATTCGATCAAACGAGCGCGGCCCTCCTCGAGGACCAAGGCACCGCTCTCTCGAAGCGACTCCAACAGTTCGTGGACGAACAGGGGGTTACCCATGGTCCGCTCCACCAGGACATCCTCTAGACTCCGCGGCAGCCGCTCGACCCCAAGCTCCGCTCGGGCCAATGCCAGAACGGCCGACGGCGGCAGCGGTTCCACCTGCAGGTCCTCGGCGCCGATCTCCTCGAGACTCGATCGCTCCAGGGTCCCTTCGCGTCGGCCCGCCACGACGAGCAGGAGATTCTCGACCTTTTCTCGCAGCGCTAGAGAGAGCGCCCAGGAAGCCGCGTCGAGCCACTGTACGTCATCGATAACCACCACGCAGGGCTCGCCTCCCAGGCCGCGAACTAGCCACCTCATCAGGAGATCCCGAATCGCACGACCTCGGACATCACGTGCCAGTTGTCGCGTCAGCTCCGTCTCGGGAATGTCGAGTTCGAGGATCGGATTGAGCAGCGACGCCGTCGCGACATCGATCTCCAGGTCCTTCAGGCGCCCGAGGACTCGCCGCGACCGCTCGTCCCGTGCCCCAGCGGAATTCCCTTCGGGGAGCTCGAGGTTGGCATAGACGACCTGACTCCAACCCGAGTACGGATCCTCCTGGCTGATCGATTCGCCGCGACAGCGGACTAATCTGTATCCAGCTGCCGACGCACGGTGAACTAGTTCTTCCAGGAGCTCGGACTTGCCCAGTCCCACATCACCCGACAGAATCAGCGTCGCCCCTTGTCCCGCACCGAGTCGTTCCAAGTGCGCCGCCAAAACGCCGACCTCCTGATCGCGACCGATCAGTCGTCGGATCGGGGAGAGTTCCTTGGATGCACGACGTCCGCCCCGCGAGCGGCCCTGGGGTCGATAGAGGGCCACCGGTTCGGCCCTCCCCTTGACCAGCACCGGGGGAAGGGCCTCGAACGGGACCAGCTCCCCCACCAAGCGTCGGGTCTCACCACCACACAGCACACCGCCCTCGGCACGGGTCATGAGCCGGGCGGCGAGGTTCACCGAGCTGCCGATCACCGCATACTCGCCGCGGCGTCCACTTCCTCGACGGCCACAGAAGGTGCGCCCCGTCGCCACCCCTACCGACGCTCCTAGTCCCAAAGCTCTGAGCTCCTCGCGCAGGCTCATCGCCGACTCTAGACCCCGTCGAGCGTTGTCCTCGTAGGTGTGTCCGGGGACACCCCAAACCGCGACCAGGGTCAAGCCCTTGTCGTCCACCAGAAACTGATTCACGCTTCCCCCGAGGCCGTAGACGGCCCCTTGGACGACACGGAACGCTTCCTGCAGCGCCTCTCCAGCATCCGATGCCCCGTCGTCGATCCCCTCGATCGAGGCGAAGAGAGTCGTCACCTGACGGTACTCCGCAAGCCACTCTCCCTGCCCAGCTGCCAAGCGCCGGCGCAGAGAGCGGGGAACGAACCGGGCCAGGCCGGCGACCGCCGCACCCCCGGAACCCTGGACCCGGGTGGACTCTCTCCTCGTCTTGGCCTCGAAAGCCCGCTCGACCTCGACGCTTCTCCCTCCGACGCTCCCCGCGACGGCCCCTTCCAAGAATCGCCGGTCGACGAGAAGGAAACAGCCGCCCGGTAGGATCGCCGTCTCGACTTCGGCACCCACCAATTGGCCCGCGGCGGCGGACAGTACCACCTCGCCTGCCGCCGCCAGTCTCTCGGCCTCCGACATCTCACGAAGCGTCCTCCCCGCCACCAGCAACTCCCAGCGGTCTTCGATCCCGCCGACCGACGCAACACGCAACGGACCGACGGCGATCCCCACTCGCATGAAGAGGTCTGACCCCTGAAGTCGAAGATCGGCGAGAGCCCGTTGCAACGCAGCCGCGCAGTGGGTGGCGTCGAGAACCCGAAGCGCCAGGGCTTCATCGGGCTCCTCATCCGCCACCGTCCAGACCACGATGGGAGCGTCGCCGGCGAAGCGAAGAATATCCCCTCCATAGGCTTCGATGACATCCACCATCGGACCGAAACTCTGGTCCAATCGCTCGGCCAAAGCCTCGGCGCCGGCGGCTCCGCGGTCGGCAAAGCTCTCGGTCAACGCGGTAAAGCCGGAGATATCGGCGAGAAGGGTGACCCCGCGAAGCTCGTACGACCAGAAGTCGGCCACCGTCTCCCGTCTCACCTGCTCCGAGCTGAGAAGTCGAGGCAGGTAGGTGGCGAGTTCATCCCCATGCCAGTCATCTCTAGCACCAGTGGAGTCCGGGTGAGCCACCTTCATTAGATCGCTCCGGACGACCCTCCGACCGACCTTCCGTCCAGCGAACCCTCGACGGTCCTCCCGCCCAGGGACCTAACCCCTAGCACGAGCCGACAGACCTCATAGATAGTGACTCCCGCCCAGGCGGCGACAAACCAGAGCAGGACCGCTTCGATCGGCAGGCCGGACAGGGCGTCGACATCGATTCCCACCATCATGTCGGCCTTGTAGCCCCACCATTGGTAAGGACCTGCCAGGACGCCCTCCCAGAGCAGACTTACGGGCAGGAGGAGAACCATGGTGAAGGAGAGGGCAGGCCAGTCGATGTAGGGCCCAACCGCACGAAAAAAGAGAATATTTGGCAACACCCCGATGACGACGAGGAAGAGGAGATAGCCGGGAAAACCGGAGGAGTCGGACCCCACTCCCCACTCCTTCCACACCAGTCCAACCACGGCGAGGGCAATGCCGATGGCGAGCGAGATGCCGTGGAAGGAGACCATATCCCTCAAGGGGATTCGCTGTGAGGGCTCCAACACTTCAGACCCCGACCCGGGTATCCAAGACTCCTGGATCCAGATGTAGGTCAACAGGATGGCGGCGAAACCGAAGGAGTAAAAGCCGAACTCCTCGATCGGTACAGATCCCCCCACCACCGGCACCAGCACCCCGAGGGTCGCTCCCTCGTTGACGAAGGTGAAGAAGGTCGAGGCGAAGAAGACGTCAAGGCCGGCACCGAGTCCGAACAGCACCAACAAGGCGATCCAGAAGCTCCGACGGTTCGCCCGGCTGTTCCCGTGACGATGAAACCAGATCGCAAGGACCACCGCTGGAATGACGAAGAAGAGCAGGCTCCAGGTATAGCCAAGCGGCGAGGGTTGCGGCGTGGGTGCTACCCGGGGACGAATACCGTCGACCGTACTGAGGGCGATCGCCGCCGGCACCGCAATCACCGCCATCATCAAAAGGAGCTGGCGGACCCCCTGGCCGGCAGTTCTTGTTGCACTGACGCTTCGCACAGTTTCGTCCCCTCGGTCGCAATGGTCTGTTGATCGACGATACCACGATCGGATCCTGAAACGACGTCCGGCAAGTTGCCGCAGCGACCTCCTACCCTTGCTGTATAGTCCGCCACGAGAGGACTTACCCTATGTTGCATTCGCTGGTGCTGGTCGCGGCCCTCGCTCTGGGTCCCACCGTCGACTTCGAAAATACTGCTGAACTCGAGGGCTCGAAGTTTCCCGTCACGGTCGTCGCGGACCCTGCCGACGCAACGGAGGCCACTTCCCAGACACCACGCAACGCGACCGAGGTTGCAGCTGGGTCAGCGGAAGACAAGTCAGCCGAGAACGAGTCAGCCAAGGCAGAGCCTGCCGGGGGTGCCTTCGCAGATACCCTCGTGATCACCGCATCCAGGATAGAGCAACCGATCCTGGAATCACCGGTGGCGGTCACCGTGGTCGGATCCCGGGAACTCGAAGCCGCCGCCAGCGAGAACCTCGGCGAGGTGCTCCGTGGAGTGCCCGGCCTCAATGGTATCCAGCTATCGGCAAGGGACACTCAGTTCGCGGCGCGCAGTGCCACCGGAGTCCTCAGTAACCGCCTGCTCGCGCTGGTAGACGGCCGCTCGGTCTATCTGGACCACCAAGGCATCGTGCTGTACGACGGACTCTCCTTCGGTCTCGATGAGATCCGGCAGATCGAAATCCTCAAGGGCCCCGGATCCTCGATGTGGGGCGCCAACGCCCTGGCCGGAGTCATCAACATCCGCACCAAGTCTCCCGCCGAGATCGCCGGCGGTCTGTTCGAGGCCGAGGGCGGCGAGAACGGCTACGGTCGGCTCGGCGTACGCTGGGCCAGCGAGATAGACGATCGCACGAGCTACAAGATTTCCGCCTCCTATCTCGAACAGGAGGCCTGGCCTCGGGACCCTCTCACCCCCGCCGGCACCCCGATCGCGGATGAGTTCCGCTTCGAGAACGAAACCACCCACCAGCCCAAGGTCGATTTCCGACTGGACAAGGCGAAGGACAACGCGAGTTGGTCCTATCGCGCTGGCTACGGCGGCGTCGACGGCATGATCC
>JAIOJS010000226.1 GCA_019911795.1 Thermoanaerobaculia bacterium
GGTCGGTGAAGCGCTGAGCGCTGTCGTGGGGGGAAATATCGGCTCGGATTCGGCGCATGCGTTCCATCGCCTTGGAGAAGTCGCCGGAGCCGATGTGAGGAGGCGCTCCGAAGCGGTGCCCCTCGAAAACCGTGTGCCAGACCCGCGCCGCGGCGATGACCCCCTTGGAGGGGACGCAGCCGACGTTGAGACAATCTCCTCCCAACATGTGACGCTCGATCAAAGCAACTTTGGCGCCGAGTCCCGCTGCTCCCGCTGCACTGACTAGGCCGGCCGTACCGCCGCCGATGACCACCAAGTGGTAACGCGGTTGGGGTTCGGGGTTGGTCCAAGGGCTTGGGTGAACGTTGGATAGGAGCCGTTCGTTGTGCTCGTCCAGTGGGTAGAACAAGGGCTGTCCTGTGTCACTCGACCCCATCTTGTGTATCCTCCTTCAGTGCCCTTCGGGCAATCTTGGTCACCACGGTGGTCACGGCGACCGTCGCGACCAGACCGAGGCCGAGGAGAACCCAGTAGCCGGTTCCCTTGTCGGTAGCTCCTCCGGCCGCCGCCGCAACACTTCCTGCGAGGTGGCCATAGTACACGTAGAGGAGCGTACCGGGAAGCATGCCGAAGCAGGCGAGGGCGTAGTCCACGAACCGAACCCGAGTGAGTCCGAGACCATAGTTTAGGAGCGAGAAGGGGAAAACCGGTGAGAGACGCAAGAGGAAGGTGATGCGGCGACCGTCGGAGCCCACCGCTCGGTCGAGATTGGCGAAGCGGGGATTGCCGGCCAGGCGTCTCTCTACCGCGGCGCGAGCCACGTAGCGAGAGATCAGAAAGGCGAGGCAGGCGCCGAGGGACGCTCCGAGGAAAACGAAAGCAGTCCCTCGGACCAGACCGAAGACCGCTCCCGCCGCGAGGGTCAGAACCGATCCGGGCACGAGGGCGACGGTGGCGACGGCATAGCCCAGGATGAAGACGACTGGTCCCCAGGCGCCCTGCTCTGCGACCCAGTCTGCGAAGGTGGGGAGATAGTTGCCCAGGTGGCGGCCCAGGAAGAACAGAGCCCCGAGGGCTACCAAGGCTCCAAGAGAAACGAGGATCTTGTGCAACGTTCCTCTCGAGTCCGGGGTTGGTTCGGGGGGCATCGAGGCAGTGGACGCTCCATCAGAGGGCTGGTTCATGGCTTGTTGGCTCCTTCGAGGTCAGGCTGATTGTACGTGGAGAATGGACGGGGTGTCGCCGCTGGCGGAGCCCGAGGTGGTTACGTTGCTCCGCGGTGTCTCGGTTTGGCGGTTCGCCGACGTCGGGTCGGGGGGGCACTGTGGCACCCGTCCCCTGGGTATTACGATATTTCTTAGCTGTTCTGTGAAAAATGCAAAATTTGCAGAAAATGAAAGTCACAAGAGCAAAATGGGTGTTGCTAGAACTGGTAGTGATCAGTAGAATCTGCGAAACCGTCAGAAACCAGGAGGCAGTACCCAATGAAGCGATCGGACATCATCAAGGCCGTCGATACCGAGAACGTCAGATTTATTCGACTGCAGTTCACCGACATGATGGGGATCAACAAGAACGTCGAGATCCCTCGCAGTCAGTTGGAGAAGGCGCTCGACAACCAGATCATGTTCGACGGATCTTCGATTCAGGGGTTTACCCGAATCGAGGAGTCCGACATGCTCCTCTTCCCTGACCTGTCCACATTCCAGGTCAATCCATGGGCAAATCCCGACGGCTCCCGCGTCGCACGCCTGATCTGCGATGTGCACCTACCCGACGGTTCACCCTTTGAGGGATGTCCCCGCTGTATCTTGAAGCGCCAGACGGAACGGGCCGCCAAGCTTGGCTACGAGATGGTGTGTGGTCCCGAGGCGGAGTTCTTTCTCTTCCACAAGGACGAGTACGGCAACACGTTGGTCGAAACTCACGATGTGGGTGGCTACTTCGATCTGACGCCGGTGGACCGCGGTGAGGACTGTCGAAGGGACATTGTGATGGTGTTGGAATCGATGGGCTTCGAGGTCGAGGCCGCCCATCACGAGGTGGCACCGGGTCAGCACGAGATCGACTTCAAGTACTCCGAAGCGGTCGATTGCGCTGACAAGGTCACGACCTTCCGTTTCGTGGTGAAGAAGGTCGCCATGGACCACGGCCTCCACGCGTCCTTCATGCCCAAGCCGATCTTTGGTGTCAACGGGTCCGGTATGCATGTGCACCAGAGCCTCATCACCAAGAAGGGGAAGAACGCCTTCCACGACCCCAAGGCGGAGTGGGAACTCTCCGAACTCGCCATGCAGTACATCGGCGGTATCCTGACTCACGCTCCTGCCTTCGTGGCCATCACCAATCCCCTGGTCAATTCCTACAAGCGTCTGGTCCCAGGGTACGAGGCTCCAATCAACGTGGCCTGGGCCGAGCAGAACCGAAGCCCTCTGGTTCGCGTTCCGGCAAAGCGTGGCATGTCGACCCGCTGCGAGGTCCGCGTACCCGATCCGTCCTGCAACCCATACCTGGCCATCGCCACCATGCTCGCGGCCGGCCTCGACGGTATCGAGAACAACCTCAATGCCGGCGCTCCAGTCAACAAGAACATTTTCGAGATGAGCGACCGGGAGAAGCGTCGGCTCAAGATCAAGCAGTTGCCGGCGGATCTCAGCGAAGCCCTGGACAACCTCGAGAAGGACAAGGTGATGCGGGAAGCGCTTGGACCGCACGTGGCGGAGGCCTACCTGGCCTCCAAGCGTCAGGAGTGGGCTGACTATATTTCGCACGTCCATCCGTGGGAGCGGGACCGCTACCTCGAAGAGTATTGAGGTCGAGAGACGGGGCTCCCTGCGGTTCGTGAGGCCGCGGGGTGAAAGGGGGGTGGGTCAGGCCATCCCCCTTTCTTCGTTGGGCAGACTTTGGAAAGGGGCAGACTTTGGGCGGGATTCTCTGTTGCGACGGCCCTCGCGAAAAGCTCTGTCTGTAGGACCTCGGCCTACCAGAGAGGGTTGGGATTGACACTTTAGACGATATGTGACTAAATGGTCACATAATGCGAGAATCAAACGCTCCCGCGGAAAATCGAGCCGCCCAAGAGGACCGGGTCTTCAAGGCGCTTGCCGATCCAACGCGACGAGAGATTCTCGACCAACTCCGGGGCGGAGCGGCGACGACGGGATCGGTGGCCGCCGGGTTCGGGCTGAGTCGCTACGGGGTGATGAAGCATCTCAGAGTACTTCAGGATGCGGGCCTGGTGCTGGTGGAGCCTCGCGGACGGGAGCGGTGGAACTACGTCAATCCGTTGCCGATCCAGTCGATCTACCGGCGTTGGATCCGACCGTTCGAGGAGGAGCCCAGCGATCGGCTCCTCAGGTTGCAGCGGCTCGTCGAGGGGAATGCTCCCCTCGGGGGCGGCGAGAAAGAACCCGGAAAAAAGGAGGACGCAGTGAGTCAGGACATCAGTAAGGTGGAAGAGTTTGGAGTGATCGACCTGGTCTCGGAGGTCACCGTCGCGGCGGATGCGCCGAGAGTGTGGAAGGCCCTGACCGAGGAGACTGGATCTTGGTGGCATCCCGCCTTCTACACCATCCCCGCTCCTCATCTCTTCAGGATCGAGACCGAGGTCGGAGGACGAATGTTCGAGGATGGTTCGGATGGGCAAGGGCTCCTCTGGGGCACGGTGATCGGACTGCAGACCAACTCCCTGCTCCAAGTGGCCAACGACACCAGTCGCCAGTGGGGTGGGCCGAGTCGCGGCATCATGACCTGGCGCCTCGAGTCGGTGGACGGTCGGACCAAGCTTCGATTCGAGCAAACCCAGTATGGAGTGGTCTCGGAGACGACCCGAGCTTCGTTGCAGAGCGGCTGGGATTTCCTGTTTGGCCGCTGCCTGAAGCCTTGGATCGAGAGCGGGCAGGATCCCGCTTCGGTTCCCTTCGAGGAGCCCGAGAGCTGATGCGCCTTCGAGCCGCCGACTCGCGGCAACTGGCCGGCTGGGCGAATCCGGCATCGTGACTCGTCGCTGGAAGAGAGGACGGGGCCTTGGCTGGCTTCTGGTCGCCCTCGTCGCTATCGGCCTCTGGTGGTCTCAGGGATATGGTGGAGAAGGTCGGTCCTGGCCTCAGGGCCCGACCACGTCGGCGTCGGTCGACAACGGGGAACTTCTCGAGGTCGTCGCCAGCCGCCGTTCGGGGGTTTGGGTCAGCGGCGCAGGCACCGTGGACCGCATCCTCGCTGACGACCGAAGCGGAGACCGGCACCAGCGGTTTATCGTTCGTGTCGACCAAGGCCACACCGTTCTCATCGCCCACAACATCGACCTCGCGGAGCGGGTTCCGGTGGAACTTGGAGATTCTGTCGAGTTTCGGGGTCGTTTCGAATGGAACGAACGGGGAGGCGTTGTTCATTGGACCCATGACGACCCGCGAGGGCGCCGTTCCGGCGGCTGGATTCGACGAGGTGGAGCATCCTATCGCTAGCTACTCTCGAGCCTTCTCGCGGGGATTCTTCTGGCGGGGATTCTTCTGGACAGTCGCGATTTGATGCCCTACCATGGCTAGGCGAGAGTTCATGGAATCCTCAGTCTACCCAGCGAAGAGCCCATCCCCATCCGGCACCCCGCCGTCCCTCGAGGCGTCCCGCCAGGCTGACTCTTGCCTGAGATTCCGGCGTTCGGAATCGCCCCGTGGAACGGTAGGCACCGGGAAGCCGGGGCGACCGAAGTGAAGACTGGATTTGAACAATGAAGAAGATTTACGTAGGTAACCTGCCCTTCAGTGCAAACGAGGACGACGTTCGTGAGACCTTCGGAGAGCACGGCGAAGTCCTCAGCGTTGCGCTCGTCATCGACCGCGAAACCGGTCGCCCTCGAGGCTTTGGTTTTGTGGAGATGGACGATGAAGGAGCGCTCGCCGCGATCGAGGCCCTGGAAGGGCGCGACATGGATGGCCGGACGCTTCGCGTCAACGAGGCGCGTCCGCGGCGGGATGATCGTCCCCGCTGGTAGTTCGAAGACCTTCCCCACTCGAGCCTCCCACGGGAGGTGTTCTCTGGGGTCACGGTCGCCTAGAAGAAAGCGCTAGTCCGGGTCGCGCATTAATCTCCTGATTCGCAGTCGTGGGATTCGAAACGGTGCAGATCGTCGAACCCGAAGGTCCATTCCGGCGTAGCCAGGCTTCCGTTCGAGCGCGTTTCGTACCAGGGGTTGTCGCGGTGCTGGGGGTTTCGAAGCAGGTGGAAATCCTGAGCCGGCATATAGCTCTGCGCTAGGAGAAAGATCCTCTGCCCGGCCGAGTCGGCGGCGACATCGAGGACGAGAACAGCGTGACCGGGGAAGCCGCCTTGGATGAACACGTCCCCGGCCTGGATCTGGGACGAGTCCTCGACTCGCAGCAGCTCGCGCTCCAAGGAAGCGGAACCGGCATAGCTGAACACCGAATCAAGGTAGCGTCGGAAGTTGGAATACGAAGCGTCGCGAGCGGCCGACGACCTCCAGGAGACCTCGTTTCCCCGCACTTGTGGCCGAGAACCGGCCGCCCAGGAACTCCAGCTCGCCTCATCGCCGCTGGTGAAATCAAAGGACACTCGGTCTTCGCATCCGACGCCGAACAGGTACTCTGCTCGCATTCTGATCACCGCATCTGCGCACTGCTGGAGGTCCCGCGATCCCGTATCGATATCGACGACCGCAAAGTGCACATCCTGCCGGGCCTTGGGTCGTCCGTCGAAGAGCTCTACCGAAGCACCTCGAGGACGCAGCGGGAGTCCGCGCAACCAGGCCGCAAAGCTCCCCGGGGTTGACGGGACTCGCGCGAAACCCGGCGGCGGGTCGATGGTTGCCTCGAGCGACTCAGCCCCAGCCGCGTGGGGCCAAGAGTAGTCTGACTGACTCAGGGCGACAGAGCTGACCAGGAACAAGGCCAAGACGAGGAGGATACCGTGGCGTTGCAGCGACCCGTTCATGCCCCGAGGCTACCCAAACCGGACGGAGAGCGCTAGCTTCCCTTGCGAGATGCTCTCGGTGGAACGCTGGGATTGGGCAGCATCGGTTGGCGACGCATCGTCTTCAAAGAGGCACAGGTTGGGTCCGAGTGAACTGCTCCACTGTCCCCGAGGCAGCGGTGGAATAATGTGTCCTTCCCACCGAAACGCCATCCGTAGGAGTTGCGCTATGCGTCATTCGTTCCGTGTTCTAGCCTTGGCCGCCGTCAGCCTCTCGTTCCTTGGATCCCTAGCCTTGGCCGCGGCGGATACCAGACAGGTCGTCGGCACCTTGGAGATCCTCTGGGGAGATCCACTGGAGGGGCTTCCCGATCCAGCGATATTCAGGCTCCAGGTGCGAAGCGAGGATGGGGAAGTGGTGCCCCTCGGCATCGAGGGTGTCCTGCCCCGGAACCTACTGTCGTTGAACGGTCGCCGGGTAGAGGTCGCGATCGACCAGGAACTCGGTTCGGGAGTCTCCACCGTTCGCTTTCTCCGCGCTCTTCCCATCGGAGGGGGAGACACGGTCCTCGGTGGTGCGGTCACCGGTTCGCAGCCATGGGTCTCGATCCTGTGCAAGTTTGCCGACATCGCCACCGAGCCGGAGGCCTTGACCTACTTTCAGAACATGTACGGCAACACCCCGGGCGGCTTGGACCACTACTGGCGTGAACAGTCCTACGACATCATCGACGTGGTGGGGAGCCAGGCCTTTGCCTGGGTCACGCTTCCGCTGATCCAAGAAGGCTACATTCCCGTCCCTGGAAGTGGCTCGAATGCCAACCTCAACCTCCTCTTCGACCACTGCACCGCGGCGGCGGATCCCTTCGTCGACTTCAGCAACGGCGGCAATCCCTATGTGGGCATCAACATGATGTTCAACGAGAGGTTGGACTGTTGCGCCTGGGGCGGCAGCCACTCTGCGACCCTCGACGGGATCTCCAAGAGCTGGCGAACGACCTGGAATCCACCGTGGGCCTTCAGTGACGAAGGCGTGATCGCACACGAGATGGGGCATGGCTTCGGATTGCCCCACTCCAACAACTTCGACGGCGATTCGAGTCCCTACGACTCCCACTGGGACATGATGAGTGCCGCCACTGGGAGCGCGGTGGTCCATCCGACCTACGGCCGGCTTGGCAAACACACTCTGAGTTATCACAAGGACCGCTTGGCCTGGATCGCTCCTGGGGAACTCTTTGAGCCGACCGTCGACGGCTCCTACACCATCACTCTCGATCAACTTGCGCTGGCGAGCACCCCCAACTACCGCATGGCGCGGCTTACGCCTCCGGTTGGCAGCCGCTACTACACCGTGGAAACGCGCAAACGAGTCGGGCAATACGACGGCAACGTGCCGGGCGATGCGGTGATCATCAGCGAGATTGACCCTGGACGCTCGGAGCCCGCTTGGGTCGTGGATGCGGATATCCCTCCGGCCAATACGAACACCAACGAGGGCTCGATGTGGAGGGTCGGAGAGACCTTCTTCGACCCGAGCGGGGAGATCTCGGTCGAGGTGCTATCTGAAACCTCGGATGGCTTCGTCCTGCGCATCACCCTAGGTGAGGCCACCTCGATCTTCGAGGATGGATTCGAGTCGGGAAACACCTCGGCCTGGTAACGGTAGCGGAGGAGCGAGATCCCGCCTAGGACTTCGAGTTCGCTACCGAAGCTGAACTTTCCGCCGCAGAAGGGGCCGTACCAGATCTAGCCGCGATGCGCTCAACCGCCTCCGCGTGCTCCTTGGCCCAACTGGAAGGGCCGAGGATGTCGCCATCCTCCATCATCGCCTGGGCGTGGCAGCGTCCGCAGTACGAGAGCTTGGAGCAGGTGCCGCAAGTGTGGAGATCCTTGGGGCGGATGTTGCGCACGAAGTTGAGCCACTTCGATTCGCGCCAGATTTCGCCGAACGACTTTTCCAGCACGCTGCCTCCGGACCCCGGCAGGATGTTGCAGGCCAGGACCTCGCCGGCGGAGTTGATCGAGGCAAAGCGGTTTCCGGCGGCACAGAGCGGGCCGTCAGCGACCTCTCCGGATGCCTGAGGAGGCTGGGAACAGCCTGAATAGGGTCCACCGTAGTAGGTCTCGAGGTCCCGTTCGGGAACGCGGACCCCGAGCGGAGTGAGGTCACCATCCTTGCGCGGCAAGATCTTGCCGAACGACATGAAACCAGCCCCGATTCGCTGGGCGTATTCGGAGACCTCGCCCACCTGGTCGTAGTTGTGAGTCATCAGTGGCATCTTCAGGATCGTCTCGATGCCGCGGGCCCGGACTCTCTCGATCCCGGCGATCGTCTTGGCGAAGGAGCCGGGACGCTGGGTCACTGCCTCGAAGGTCTCGGCGCGTACGGAGTAGAGGCTGATTTCCAAGGTGCAGTACAGGGTCTGAATCCGGTCGGCGATCGCGTCGTCGATCAAGAAGCCGTTGGAGAAGAGGCGGAGACTGAAACCCAGCTCGCGGGCGCGCTGAGCGATCTCGTACCAGTCTTTGCGTAGGAAGATCTCCCCTCCGGTGAGGGTGAGATAGAGGGTTCCGGTGTCCGCGAGCTCTTCGAGGAGCGTCATCACCCGGGCGGTGGGCAGCCGGTCCGGTGCCTGGAAATTCGGAATGTAGCAGTGCTCGCAGCGGTAGTTGCAGTGGTGAGTGAGTTCCAGCGAGACCTCGATGGGGATCGATTCACGGCTCGCCTGCATCAGCATCCGAGTCGACGCCGGTAGGGGAAAAGTCACGAGGCACTCTCCGGTTGGCTCACGAAGCGCCACACATCGGCCTGAGGGGCAAACGACAGCTGCCACGCCGGCGTTCGTCGTACCAACTGAGTGAGGTGATCGACAACAGCCTCGGTCGCTCGAGCGTCTTGCTCCGGCCACAGCACCTCTCTCGAGAGTCGTCGCAGAGTTTCGGCTTGGTCGAGGCGGCGGGTAGCGTGCCGTGGAGCCTGGTCGAGGAGGTGAATTCCCACCACTTCGGCGCACTGCGGTCTCGATGCGGAGTAGGGCATGCTGTGGACGGTCGGGGGATCGGTCCGAAGGTCCACCGCGACCAACTCGTCGGCGATCGCCCGAGATCCGCAGAGTCGAGCGAGGGTGGATTTGCCGATGCCGGAGGGGCCGCTGGCGAGCCAGGCCCCTTGGCGGTCGGCATCGACCAGCGCGGCGGCGTGGAGGAGGAGACCGTGCGGACTCCACAGGATCGGGAGGATGATCTCCAGCAGATGGTCGATGGCATAGAGCGCGGTGGGGGACCGGACGCTGGCTCGACGTGTGGGCCAATCGATCTCGGCGTCGAAGGAGGTACCGCAGAGGGTTGCCCCGTCGACGTGGTTGCGAAATTGCACCCGTTCCCGCACCACCGCCAGCGCCGAAGGGATATGGCTGGGCAGGTCTGCGGAATTGATCTCGATCTCGATCCTGAAGTCAGGAGAGCCTCCATCGAGGCTCCCCGGCTCGATGCGACATTTCTCATAGCGTTCGAGAAACAGCGCGAGCCAGGACTCGGGGGCCGAGACCTCCAGGTGGAGTGGGCCGAAGGCTAGATCTAGGCCCAGTAGGGGGGCGGGTCGTACCGGCGTGGCTACTGAAATGGGAACCCCACGCATTGGTCTCCCTGGCCGGGCATGAAGCCGCAGCTCCCTCCCGGCTGGGCCACGGCCTTTAGAGCCTCTTCCCAGACCAACTTTGGCGGAAAGCAGGCCTCGACCGGAAGCTCGGGGACGGGAACGACGGGGACCGGACCGGTGGGCGCCGAGGTGACGACGATTTCACGTTCTTCGAGCTTGTTCAGCAGGTCTTCGATCGCCTCCGCACGCCCCTTCTGATCGCCCGCGACCTTCTCGACGCGGGCCGCCAGGTCGACACTGGAACTTCTGCCGTCGAGCAGGTGCCAGAGGTGTCCGGCGAGAGAATCCAGCCCGTAGAAGGCCTTGGTTCGCAGATCGACGAGGACGGTCTCTTCTCCCATCGGGCGCCAAGCGATGTGCTCCGCTCGCCGCCAGGTGGTACAGGGGTCTTGGGAAGCTTCTTGGCTCGTCGTCATGGCTGGCTCCAGGCGTTGGTGGTGCCCGACTCGAAGTCGTCGGCGAAGAAAGGCGAGTCAACCGCCGGAAGTGCTTCGACTCTGAAGGTCTGGGACGGGCCGCAGGCGACGGTCTCGTCATCCAGATAGGGAGTCACCTTCCACGTGCCGTAGAGCGAGCTGTGAACGATCGCCGTTCCCGCAACGGGTAGGAGTGCCGTTGCGGTCGGCTGCGTGCCTTCGTTGTGTCCAATACCCTGCACCGGGAGCGCCCTCGGATAGCCTGGCACCGCACGTTGAAGGGATGCGGCGTCGGTACTGATGGGGACGTCGAGCTGCTGATAGAGATGTCCCGAGGGCGTTTCGACGCGAAGGCGCAGGAGATGATCGCCGGGAATGGGACCGACGCTGAGAGTCGTGGCGAACTCGAGGTCCAGAATCTCAGTGGCCAGATACGCTCCCGAACTCGAGGGCTCGCCCTGCGGAGAAGAAACCGCAGTCGCAAGGCAGGCTCCTCCGACGACGGCGTTTCCGGGAGTGAGATCGACGGCCTGTAGGGTCATCGGCGAAGCCGCAGTCGCGGCTCCGGGATCGGGTTCGAGGATCGGCTTGTCGAGGGTGGCCTGACCGCTGGCCATGGTCGCGACCAGGGCCGATCCGAAGATGGCTAGGACGGAAGCTCTTAAGTGTCGTCGCATCATCTTCTCCTCAGAACGGGGGTGTCACGCTGTAGACGGCGCCGGAGTCACTGCCGACGTAGAGGGTGGTGCCATCGAACGACGGGCGCCCGATGACGGCGGTGCCATCGCCGAGGACAGTGCCGCTGGCGGCCCCGGTCCCGACGTCGACCTCGTAGAACTGTCCATTGGAGCCCCCAACGTAGAGGAAACCGCCCGGCGGAAGCACCGGACTCGAAGGTCCGGGCACCGCAGTCGTCGACCACTGGAGCGTGTCCGTATCCCCGGCGAAACCCAGGGACCACACTCGGTTCGTGGTGCTGAAGAAGAGCCGTTCCCCGGTTCGGTCGATGACCATCCCGTTCTTGATCGGTCCATCTCCGGTGTCGAACGTCCACAGTGGCGCTCCGGTGGTGGCGTCGCGCCCGTGCGCCCGACCGCTATTGTCTCCGAAGTAGACGCGGTTGTTCCACAGGCTGATGTTGCCATCGATTTCGCCGGCGTCGAAGGACCAGACGAGCGAGGCACTCGCGCCGTTGAAGCCGATAGCCCAGACGGTGTTGGAACTACCGCCGACCCGTCGCCGGGTGGTGAAGTAGAGCCGATCGTTGGCGTAGTCGACCCACGAGGCGCCGCTGAGGATACCCATCGCGTTGGCGCCTCCTCCGTTGTCGAAGGTCCACGCGATCGAGCCGTCGTTGAAGTTCAGGGCGTGCACTACGCTGCCACCGCTGGCATTGCGGGTACCGGCGAAGACCAGATCGAAGCTGCCACCGTAGGCGGTGAACATGCCGGTCGGTGAACCCTGGATCATGCCACCGAGGTCGGGGCTGGCCCAGATCTGCTGGCCGGTTTCGGCGTTGACCGCGTAAACCCGCTGATCCTGCGATCCCACCACTGCGATCTTGCTCGCACCTCCGGGGCCCGGAGCGGGAAGGGGCAGGATGGTGGGACGTCCTTGCGAGGGCGCCCCCATCGTCAGCGGCTGCCACTGGGGTGCGGGCCCGGGCCAGTCGCCGCCGACACTCCCGGGACGCATCGAGTGGAGAGTCCGGTCATTGCTGGAGACGTAGACTGATCCGATGCCGGGACCACTCGTCGCCGACGCTGCGGTGGCATACGACCACTCGACCACCCCGCTGGTATCGAACGGACGTCCGGTAACCACCCGACGCGCCGAGGAGTTACCGTCGCCGTCGACGAGGAAGGCGGAGTAGAAGTAGTCGGTGTCGTTGGTCAGGGGGGTATGAGTCCAGGTGCCGTAGCTGCCGTCCGCACAGGCCACCGTAGTGCCGACCGATCCGCCGGCCGGGTCGGTGGGGTAGGCGGCCGCATCCCAGCGCACAACCACGTTGACCGGCCCGGTCAGGCTGCCCCCGAGATCGCAATCGGCGGGGGTTTGCCACTCGATCTTGACCTCCTGGTCGGTGGACCGGGCGGTGAAGGCTGAGAGTGCGTCGGGGTCGTTCGAACAGGCGGAGCCGGGGACGTCGGCGGTGACGACGACATCATCGAGGAACCAGCCGTCCTGCACGATGGTGCAGTCGGTGACGGTGGCGAAGGCAATACGAACATCCTGTCCGGCGCAGCCGCCAGTTCCGCCGCTCGCCAGATCGCACACCGGATCCAGATCCACCGTGGTCTGTGAAAACGTCGCCGCCGTTCCGGTGAAGATGGGAGCGCCGGCGGATCCGGCGGGTGGGCAGGAAGCCGAGACGGTGCCGTTGTAGGTGGTTCCCGTTATCTGCGCCGCCGGGACGATGGTGAAATCCGTGCCATTCAGCGACACAGCGAGCGTTCCTCCGTCGTAGCCTGTCTCGAAATCGCGTCGATGGTTGAAGGTCAGTTCACTGGAAGTGGCCGTACCGGGGATACTGATACCGGTTGTCCCGAGGGGAGCAGAGTACTGGAAGCGATTAGTCTCGTAGTTCGCCGTGCAGCCAACCCCACCGAAGCGGAAGATGTCCGTACCGCTTGCTGCCGTACAAGTCTGAATGCCCCGCCAGTTAGTTGTCGCCGTTCCGCCGAAGAAGCCGTTAGTCCAGTCATCCAAGCCCGTTCCGGTGTCAAAGTCATTGTCGTAGAGGACTTGAACTCCACCCCCCGAACTGGGAAGTGCACTCTGGTCCACCGTGTTCCCCTCCTCGAACCCTCCGGCGCAGGCTCCAGCGCCTCCCAGCAGACTGTCCTCGGCCCGAACCATGTAGCGGTAGGTCGTGCCCCCGACCACGCTGGTGTCCTCGAAGAACAGGTTGGTGACGCAGGTCTGGTAGAGGTCACCTGCATTCGGTGCGCTACCGTCATTGGTGCGATAGACGTTATAGACCGGGGTCCCGGCACAGCTAGACGTCGCCGGATTCCATTCGACGCGCGCTTTGCACTGCGTACCGAGGGCTCCGGCGAAGGTGACTCCGCCGAAGGTCGGAGCGACCGGATTCACTACATCAGTTCCCATCGTGGTTGTCGATCCGTCGGTCGAGCAGGTCGGGTTGTTGGCCTCGACTCGGTAGGTCTCGGCCACTCCCGGGGCCCCTCCGGCGTCGGTGTAGTTCAGCGTCGCCATCGGCAGCGTAGCAATCGGGGTCGCGCCTCGGAAGACGGTGAAAGTACAGTCGGTTCCGGCGCACGGGTTCTGCCAGTTGCTCGGAGCGTTCCAGGAGAGGGCGACACCGGTCTCGCGGCAGGAATCTACGTCGACCGCACTCTGAATGCCGCCGAAGAGCGGACCGTTCGCGACATCGGTAACCGTCGCCGGGCTGCTGAAGATCTCGGCGCTATTGGCACAACCATTGGTCGCCACCACACGGTAGAAGTAGGGCACCCCCGGCGTGGCGCCGGTGTCGACGAACGGCGATGTGAAGTCCGGGTCGATGCCGGCCGACACCCAGGTCGAATTGTCGGTCGATCGAAACACCTCGATGGTGCCGGACGGGGCGCCATTGCCCCAGTCGGAAACATCGGTCCAAGAGACCTGGATGCCGGCGCCGCAGGCGTTGAGGTCGGTCATCGACACGCTGCCGGCGAGGTCGGGAGCATTGCAGGTACAGGTATCCGACTGTGCGTCACAGATCTGCATCTCGACGTCAGTCCAGCGGACGTTGTCGAACCAAAGCCCGGTTCCGACCACGGAACTGTCGGTGTTGTAGTTCACCTCGAGATAGTAGGTGTCGCCAGGCGTCAGGGCGGAGAGGTTGAAGGTGGCGTCCCCCCAAGTGAGGTCGGTTCCGGTCCACCCGGCGTCGGCGGTGATGTGACACAGCGGTGCGCCCGAGGCCGCCCCCGAGTCGTAGACCTCACCCGTCGGGGTTAGCAAGCTGTGGGTCCCACTACCGACGTGGACTACGTGGACGTTGCCCTTGTCCCAGGGGCCACTGGCGGGATCCTCGATGTCGTAGCGCACGGCCAGGACGACCTGCGGTACTCCGACGAGGGGGATGAAGTTGGGGGACCGAGCGACGTCGCAGGCGCTATCGGCGCCCGATGTGGAATGGACCGACCAGGTGCCTGCGCTCGCCGTCGAATTGTCGCGGGAGAAGCCGTTGATGAAGGTCCACAGATCCGAATCGACTTCGAACGACTGGTTGGGAGCGGGTCCGATGTCCTGTTCGGTGGGCTCCAGAACGAAGCTGGACTGGGTCGTAAGAGGCGTCGGTAGGGCTTGCATCTCGTCCGCTGTGACGGCGATGTCGAAGTTCGGTTGGTGACCGCAGGTGGCGCCACTGAGGTCGAAGGTGAAACTGGATGCGGCCTGGGCGGTTGTGGCCAGGGAGGCCGACATTAGGATCGGCATCGGGGTCGTGACGGTCACGGCGGGATCGGTGCTGCTGATCGTCGCTATCACGTTGGTCAGGGAACCCGATCCGTTGTTGACGACGGAGAAGCTGGCCTGAGCCGTTTCACAGTTGTCGAGGAATCCGTCACTGTCATTGTCAGCGGTCACCGAAGTGGTCGTGGCCGAATCAACTACGTAGATAGCGCTTGGCCCGGGAGCTGGGGTGACCGCGATGCAGTTCGAAGGAGTCGAGCCGCAGGATTCAGTCCCGGCTGGATGCTGCACGATCTGGTAGTAGTAGGTGGTGCCGTTGGCGACTCCGCCGTCGCCGTAGGCGGTGCCGCTGACGTCGTTGGCAATCCGGGTGAACCCCGCCGCACAGCTCACATCGTTTCGATAGATATCGATAACGTCAGCGCCAGGATTTGGAGTCCAAGTCAGGGCGGCCAGATTGTTGCTGGGATTGCCCGAGAGAACCGGGGCAGCCGGCGGCGTACAAGCCTGGAAGCAGGTATTCCACGCCGCGTCGGAAGTGCAGGCGATCCCATGCCGGTCAAAGGCGGCGGCGAGTTGGCACGAATGCGGCGTCCCGTTGGTGAGATTGCCGTCGTCGTCGTCGATGAACCGCAGAGTCCGCCAGTTGGATCCGGCATTGCAGCCGTGGGAGGTCCACGGCGTGCTGCCGGTTACGCAGGTGAACGCTTGGTTGGCCGAACTACGCGACAGGTACCAGAGGCGGTCCATGATCGACCAGGCCGCCCCAGCCGAATAGGGGCCACCCGCACCGGGACAGTTCCAGTCGGGGTAGGTGCCATTGCGTCCGGAACAGCCAGTCTGCAGATCGTAGGCGGCGAAGTCGAAGAGGGCGCCGGAAGAGACGTAGGATTCGCAGTGACCCTCCTTGTTGTTCGTTCCAGTTGCGAAGTTGATGCCGCAGGGCCCGTTGTAGCTGCCCGTGCAGCCGGTCCCCGAACAGGGACAGGTCAGCCGGGTAAACCATTCGACTTCCCAAGGACGATTGTTGAGGTGATTGCCCCAGTCGATGTCTCGAACACCGTCGCAGGGTGCCGCGGCGGTCGGATGCGAGGTGCAGGTGTCACCGTAACCGCCACAAACGCCAGAGCTGAAGAATCCCCATCCAGTGCAGGAGTCGTGGGTCTGGAGTGATGCGGTGAAGTCGCCGTAGGTCTCGCCGGTACCGTTGTCCGCCGTCCCAGCGCTACCGTCGTTAGAGTCGAAACCGTGTCCCCATTCGTG
>JAIOJS010000227.1 GCA_019911795.1 Thermoanaerobaculia bacterium
CCCCGAGTGGATCGTCTATCCGACCGGCGGAGGTACCGGCATCGTCGGCATGTGGAAAGCTTTCGACGAGTTGAGTCGGCTCGGACTCCTCGGATCTCGCCGCCCCCGTCTCGTCGTGGTCCAGATGGAGGGTTGCGCACCGATCGTCAGAGCGCTGCGAGAGGGCGCTCCGACCGCGAGGGAGTGGGAGGACACCCAGACAGAGGTCTGGGGGCTGCGGGTTCCCAAGGCTTTGGCGGACTTCCTCGTCATCGAGGCGGTGGTGCAATCCAAGGGGATTGGTCTCGATGTCAGTGAGGTGGCGGCGTCGTCCATGGTGGAACGGGCTGGTCGGGCCGGACTACGACTGGGCCCCGAAGGTGCGGCGGCGTTGTGCGCGGTGGAACAGTTGCACGTCCAGGGGCTGACTGCACCTGGCGATCGTGTGGTCGCCTTCCAGACCGGGAATCCAGACAACTACCGATGACCGCGGGTGGGTTATGAGCGGGAGCGAGTCTCAGGAGACTCCCGAGGTTGCGATCGAGCGATTCCTAGGAGAGTTGGTCTCGGCTGGGATCGACGGCGCGGTCGCTAGGATCGAGATCGACGGCCAAGTGGTTCTGACTCGTGCCGCCGGTGCGGATGTCGACGGCAAAAGAGTGGAGACGTCCTCCTGGTTCGATCTCGCATCGTTGACCAAGGCGTTCGTGGGAACCCTCGCCCTGGTTCTAGATGTCCGTGGGGACCTATCCCTAAGGAGCACCGTAGGTGAGGTCCTGGTGGGAGCGCCGGGATTCTTGGCGAAGCTCCCGCTCGAGGATCTACTGCGGCACCGTTCCGGTCTGAAGCCCTGGCTCCCGCTCTACGAGTGGGTCGATCGCGATACGGGGGTGCTGGACTGTCTGTTCCGTGACTCCACGGGTGGGGGAGATGTCCCGTGCTACTCCGATCTTGGTTTCATCTTTTGGGGATTGATCGCTGAGGAGGCAGTAGGGAAGCCCCTATTTGGGCTCTTGCAGGAGCATGTGCTGGTACCACTCGGTGCCGAGAGAGCCTTGGCGGCGGTCCCCGGTCCTCGACCGGAGGTCCTCGCCTGTTGTCTGGACAACGGGGTCGAGGTTCGCTTGGCCAAGGAACTGGGGGTTTCGGTAGCCGAGGACAGGGCCACCCGCCGGGGTGTGCCTCAGGATGGCAATGCCCGCTTCCTCACCGGAATCGGGGAGATGGTCGGACACTGTGGTCTCTTCGGGAGTGCTGCGGGGGTGGCGGCGCTGGCTCGGGGATGGCTGACGGACGATCTTCTCTCCCGCGAGCGGCGCGAAGGCGCCCTCGCGACTTCCGATCGCTATGCCGTCGGTTGGTGGCGTTTCCTGGGGGCGCCGGCGGCCGAGGATCCGACCGCACCCAGTGGCGCTGCTTCGGACACGACCCGTCGGTTCGGCCCGTCCTCGTTCGGAATGATCGGGTTCACCGGTACGAGCTGCTGGGTCGATCCGAGTCGCGGCCTCGTGGCGGTTCTTCTCGCCCATCGACAACGAAGCGACCTGGAGATGAACCCCTGGCGACAGCGCTTCCACCGACTGGCCCTGTCACTCTCGGATTCACGGTCGACCGAGAAATCCCGGTAGCCATCCTCAGCGCTCGGTGGCTCGTTCAGTAGTCGACCACGGTGACCGCCCGCTGGGCCACGTCGACACTGAGCTCCGCCACGAACAGCATGGTCCGGTCGTCGTCGATGGCGTTCCAGTGAAGCAGGGTCGCGAGGTCGGGTTCGACGATGCCTTGGAAGAGGACGTTGCCGTTGACCGCCACCGTGACTGGTTCCGCAAGGTCGAGTTCGCGGGGCGACAACATCAGATGGAAGCGGCGGACTCCACGGCTGCGTGTGACGATGGTATTGCCTCGACGGTGCACCTCCACTCGGCCCGACGGGAGACGATGGGGAAAGGCCTGCACCGTCTCAGTATCCGAGCCCGGTTGCAACACGAGATCGAACCCCGGGAGGTCCGGTTCGTCCGGAGTCTTGCCCAGTTCGGTGATCCGGAGCCAGTGATTGCGCTCGTAGCGATCGGTGCGTTCCGTCTCCCAGGCGAGACGGTCGGGGAGGGGGTCGCGGGGGTGATCGCGCAGGAAGCGGTCCATCCTGTCGGCTTCGGCGGACCACCAGCTGAGATCGTGGCCCGCCTCCGGCTGGTGACGGAACTCGATGTCGGCGCCGGCGGAGGCAAAAAGGTCGAGGTAGGGTGCCACCGACCATGAGGGGTAGAGCTGATCGTGAGCGCCGTTGACCACGAAGAGCGGCTTGTTCGAGAGGTTGATCGGGAACATCTCGCCGTCGGCTCGACTGGCGGGGTTTCCGAGGACGCGAGAGTGTCCGATCAGGGGAACGAAGGCCGCCCAGGGAGTGGTGTTGCGGAAAGCCTGAAAGTAGGCGCCGGTCCCTCCGTCGGAGACGCCGAGTAGAGACACACGATTCTCGTCGACATTGTAAGTCCGGCGCACTTCGTCGAGGATGTCGTTGATGTTCTCGACTTGAGACCTCTGCCACCATAGCGACTCGGACCAACCGGCGGGGAGGATGAGGATCTCACCGTCTTCTGCCTTCTCCAAACCCTCTGGCCACCAACGCTCTCCACGGTTGGGGGCCGCCCGTTGGACGCCGCCATGCAGGTAGACGACGACCGCGTGGCTCACCTCCGGGCGGTACGACTCGGGAACGACGATGGCGTAGTGGTGCAGCAAGCCGCCCGCCACCAGATGGCTGCGGCGGAGGAGTCCTCGCTTGACCTTGGGGGAGTAGGTACGGCCCAGTTCGAGCCGACGGAGGGCATCGTCGACGCAGATCCCCGCTTCGAGGAGTCGCTCGGCATCCTTGGCGGCTTGTCGACTCGACCGAGCGCTCCAGTAGTCCTGCCAGGCCTTGGCTGCGTCGAGTTCGGCTCCGCTGACCGGTGGCAGCGCGACCGCGCCGACCACCAGCAAACTCAACCACTGGATCCAGGGGGGCCGCCTCATGCCTCTGATACGAGAGCCCGGACGGACAGTTGCACCGGAGCCTGGAGGCGAGGACCCTAGCCTTCCACCTCGACGAGCAGAGCGATTCCCTGGCCGCCGCCGATGCAGGCCGATGCCACCCCGACGCCACCGCCGCGACGCCGAAGTTCCTTCATCAGGGTCAAGGTGAGGCGGGCTCCGGTGGCCCCCAGGGGGTGACCGAGAGCGATGGCGCCACCGTTGACGTTGAGTTTGTCCATGTCGAATGCGAGATCGCGGTGAACCGCGAGGATCTGCCCCGCGAAGGCCTCATTGATTTCGAGGAGGTCGAGATCGCTCAGTTGCATCCCGGCCTGATCGAGGACGGCTCGAATGGCGGGCGCGGGACCGATTCCCATGCGTGAAGGTTCGACCCCGACCACCGACCAGCCGAGGATCCGTCCTAGCGGGGAGTAGCCCTTGGCGGCCGCATGGTCGGCGGTAGTCAGGACCATCATCGCGGCACCGTCGACGATCCCAGAGGCGTTGCCGGCAGTGACGAATCCCTCGGGATCGAAGGCGGGTGGCAGTTTGGCCAGGATCTCGGCGGTGGTGTCGGGGCGCGGGTGCTCGTCGCTTGTGACGGTGCGCTCGCGGCGACCCTTGCCCACGGTGACGGGGATGATTTCCTCGGCGAGGCGACCCGCCTCTACTGCCTCGTGAGTGAGTCGTTGACTGCGCAGGGCGTACTCATCCTGCTCGGTCCGGCTGATGCCGAAGTCGCGGGACAGATTGTTACTCGTTTCGGCCATGAAGTTGCCGCAGTAGCCATCGTAGAGGGCGACCATCAGCAGGTCGTCGAGCTTGCCTTGGCCGAACTTGAAGCCCTGACGCGCGCCCCAGATCACGTGGGGGGCCTGCGACATGCTCTCCATCCCACCGACGAGGCAGGTGGTGGCGTCACCGGTCAGGATCATCTGTCCCCCGGACAGGATCGACTGAATCCCCGATCCGCAGAGGCGATTGACGGTAAAGGCCGGAGTTTCCTTGGGTACGCCAGCCTTCAAGGCCACGTGGCGGGCGCCATAGATCGCGTCGGCCGAGGTCTGGAGTGCGTTGCCGACGATCGTGTGATCGATCTCCTCGGCAGAGACGCCACTGCGTTCGAGGGCGGCCCGGGCGGCCAGGGCTCCGAGTTCGTTGGCGGTTAGAGAGGCCAGACCGCCTCCAAAGGAACCCATCGGGGTGCGGACTCCGTCCAGAAGGACCAGGCTCTTGTCGTTGACTGAAGGCATCGTGGGCTCCTCGCGGATCGAGAGATCTCGGAGAGATCTCGTTGTTTGTCTTGGTGAACTCAGTGACTGACTGATCGAGTGAAGGGTTGGCCGGGAAGGAGCGGAACGGTCCGAGGCGCAGAGGTTGCTACCGCTTCTAGCGACCGCATCTCAATGGTACCTGTTTTGAGCCCTTCCGCGTTGACTCTCTCTGCGATGCGGGGCGACGACGAACTCTGAATTCAGCATGCTAGACTCCCTCGGAACTCAACCCGCCGTAGCCGGCGAATCAACAGCATCGTATCGACTCTCCAGGGTCTCAGCGCGTGCGGAACACGCAGATGAGGGGTTTCTCGAATGGATCTTTTTAGCCGTATCGTCTCTTTTCTCGAATGGCTGGTCTGGAGCTCTGGCATCCAGGTCGGTGATGAGAGCATTCCGTTCATCATCATCGCCCTTCTCGGAACCGGGGTGTTTCTCACGCTTCGGCTGGGCTTCATCCAGGTCCGACATCTGGCGCACGGTTTCGGCGTCACTTCGGGCAAGTACGATGACCCCGATGAGCCCGGAGATGTCTCTCACTTCCAGGCACTGACCACCGCGCTGTCGGCCACGGTCGGGATCGGAAACATCGCGGGTGTCGCCATCGCCATTCACTTCGGCGGCCCGGGTGCGCTGTTCTGGATGTGGATGACGGCTTTCTTCGGCATGGCGCTCAAGTATTCCGAGGTCACACTGGCGCAGCACTTTCGCTCGGTAGACTTCGAGGACAAGGATCCGAACGCCTGGGAGGGGTCGGTGTCGGGTGGCCCGATGTACTACATGGAGCGTGGCCTCGGTCCCAAGTGGAAGCCACTCGCCATCTTCTTCGCCGCCGCTCTTATGGTGACGTCCTTCTTGACCGGTAACGCGGTCCAGGCGAACACCGTTGCGGACACCATGCTCGACGAGTTCGGTGTCCCGGTATGGATGACCGGTATCGCCACCGCCCTCATCGTCGCCGCGGTGATCCTCGGAGGCATCAAGCGCATCGGTAAGGTGACCGGAATCCTTGCCCCGCTCATGGCTTCGGTCTACGTTCTCGGCGCGCTGACCATCCTCGTGATGAATGCCGGCGCCATCGCACCGACCTTCGCCCTGATCTTCCGTGAGGCGTTCAACCCGAGCGCTGGGATCGCCGGCACCGGAGTCGGTGCTTTTCTGTTGACGATGATGTGGGGCGTTCGCCGTGGCTTGTTCTCGAACGAGGCCGGTCAGGGATCCGCTCCCATCGCCCACTCGGCGGCCAAGACAGACGAGCCGGTCTCCGAGGGCGTGGTTGCTCTCCTCGAGCCTCTCATCGACACCCTGGTCATCTGCACCATGACCGGTCTCGTGGTTCTCATTACCGGTGTGTGGAACTCTCCCGTGGCCACCACGATCGAACTGGGGGGTGGAGATCTGACCTACGTTGTGGCGGCCGACGGCGCCGGCAACGTTGGAGTGGACGAGGTTCCTGAGGAAATCGTCTTCGTCGACGGCTACGTGGCGGCCGGCAACGGATCACCGGCCCTAGGTTGGCACGAGGTCGAGATCGCTCGCCTCTTCGCTGACGCCGAGCATTCTCGCCCCTTCAACGGTCGGGTTCTCCCGGGCCAGGGCAAGGCAGTTTCGAGCGACGGCGGCGAGGAAGTGACCTTCCTTCACGGCATGGCTATGGAGAGTGGCGCCCCCTTGACCAAGCTCGCATTCGAGCGCGGACTTTCGGGGCTCGGCAACTGGGGTGGCTTTATCGTCATCATCAGCGTGCTGCTGTTTGCCATTTCGACCGCCATCTCGTGGAGCTATTACGGTGATCGCTGCGCCAACTACCTTTGGGGTCCGAAGGCGGTGCTGCCCTTCAAGATGGTTTTCGTCATCATGCATTTCGTCGGAGCGGTAGTGACCCTAGCCACGGTCTGGACAATCGGGGACATCGCTCTGGGTTTCGTGACCTTCCCCAATTTGGTCGCACTCGTGATGCTCTCCGGCTTGGTGGCGAGCCTCACCAAGAGCTACTTCGAACGACGCCCGTGGGAGGAGAACGCCAAGGTTCACCAGGCGGTCGTGGCCAGCAAGAAGCACAAGAAGTAAGACCACGTAGAACGGTCGAGTCCAACCTGGGTCGGAACCGGGTTGGGCTCGGTCGAAGGAGACTCTCCGACGCAAGACCCGATCGAGGACCGCGGCCTCTCATTGCAAGAGCGGCTCGCACCGCAAGGACGGTGCTTCGGTTGCGGCCCTGCCAATGGGCAAGGCTTGAGGATTCGCAGCTTCGCTCTTTCGGAGGATCCCGACAGTGCCTTGGTGTGCGAGTGGACGCCACTGGACTACCACGCCGCCTTCGAGGACGTTCTCAACGGGGGCATCGTGGGCACCCTACTCGATTGCCACAGCAATTGGACCGCACTCCATCACCTCTGGCGGCGAGAGGGCTCCGGTGAGACACCCTCCACCGTGACTTACGACTTCCACGTCAAGTTGAAGGCGCCGACCCCGATGGGACAGTCCCTCAAGCTGGTGGCCGAGCCGGTGGAGAGCGATGGAAAGTGGGTGACGGTCGAGTCACGGATCGAAGCCGGGGATCTGGTCACGGCAACCTGCCGGGGTCGGTTCGTCAAGGTTGGCCCCGGGCATCCGGCCTACCAGCGTTGGTAGTGCTTCGCTCGACTAGCCTTTGAGAACCTTGCCGGACCGGTGAGAGGGGCCGAGAGCGGGGTGTCTAGTGGACCGAGCCTCCCGCCAATCGCGACGGTAGTTGCGGCGTCGAGAGCAACTCCCCAAAAACCTTCCAGGCCTCCTCGTTATCGTCACCCGCCAAGGCTTCGACGTGGGCTGCCACGAGGTCCTGGCCGAGGTTGTAGTTGATGACGTAGGCACGGTAGGTGTCGATGAAGCGGACCCGTTGGGCCGCGCGATCTGGCTTCATCAGGGCGTAGCGAGAGAGCCACTCGGCGGCCGCCTGGGCGTCGATCTTGCCGTCCAAGTACTGGCGGGCTGCCTCGTTGCCGGCGTAGGAAAGGGACTCCGTCACCTCGAGGATCTGGTAGTACAGCTCCGCCTTGGCGGCATCGAGACCGGCGATGGGGAACAGGACCTCAGCTTCGAAGGCGATCCGCTCCTCGCCGGGAAAGGCCATCCGGATGCCGTAGTTGGCGGACCCTTCAGCGATGAGAGACTGCGGAGAGTACAGAGGGTAGACCATGTTCTCGACCCAACCGCGATCGCGCACCAGGTTCTTCTCCAGCAGCATGTTGTAGACATGGTGTCCGGGGTAGCCCTCGTGACAGGCGAGGTCAACCGCGCGATCGATGTAGATGGGGAAGTCGGTGTTGACTTGGATCAGGCTCTGGTACTCACCCTGATACCAGTTGTAGCCCGACCAGGCCTTGTCGGTGACGTACTCGAGCGCAAAATTCTCGCCGGCGGGAAGTTCGAGATGAGCGGCGGTGCGTTGCTTGCACTCCTCGATGGCGCGGCGAAAGACGTCGTCGAGCTTGTCGGCGGGGATGGCGAACTGATCGCGGAACGAGTTCCAGCGGGTGCTGACGTCGCCCTCGCCGGGGAGGAGTTCGTCGAGCGATGCCAGCCGCTCTGCAAAGAACTCGGTTCCGTGCTCGGGAGCCACGGCGTCATACAACGCGCGGGACTCCTCGTCGAAGGTCATGGTGTGCCCTTCGAGGAGAGTGATGCGGGCCAGGACCGCCTCGGTCTGCCGCAGGAGGAAGCGGCGACGCGCTTCGAAGATCTCTTCGAGATCGCCCGTATCCACGTTCATGAGCTGGTCGACCAGGAGCGAAGCCTCCTCGCGCAGTGCACTCAACTCGGGAGTGTGCTCGCGCACCGCCTCCTGCCACTCTGCCGGCCCGTAGTAGGCGTCGACGTAACCCTCGTCGTGCTCTCCGAGCGCGAGGACGAGGCGGACATACGACTCGGCGCTTTCGTCCAAGAGTTTGGCTCCAGTAGGCGAGGGAGTTTCGGCCACGGGGGGAGCCTCCTTCTTGCAGGCGGGGACGGTCACGAGGATGAGGGCGAGGGCGGCGGCGGCGACTAAGCGGTTCATGGTCTTCTCCTAGAGGTCAGGGGACCATCATACTTTAGAGCCGCTGCCGTACCTCGAAGTCGCGAGAGTCGCTTCCCCCGCCGGTGTCGACCACGACGATCCGATGCTTGCCGGCGGCGGGGGACCACCACAACGCCTCGTCGGAGTGAACCGCGCCGACGTACTCACCATCCACGAACCAGGAGAGGGTTCCTGGCGGTCCATGCACTTCGGCCTGGAAGGGGATCTCCTGCCGGTCCGTCGCCATGCCCGGCATCAGAACGAGAACCTGGCCGTGGGGTGGAGACAGAATGGCGGGAGGAGTGGTCTCCTGAGAGGCGCGGCACGAGGGGTCCAGCGTTGGCGCCGACGGCAGGGTTCGATGCTTCCCGCCCAACCAGCGGCGGAGGCTAGCCGGCCAGACGACGAAGCTGCGAGTGTCCCACTCTCTTCCGCTTCGGCATCCCGGCGCCAGGGCGAAGCCGGTGGTGCGATCCACGTCGATGAGGCGGTGGTAGGGGCACCGGTCGGTGGGAACGTGCCGACGCAGGGCGAGTGCCTCGGTGCGCCTCTCGCAGGCATTGGATGGGAGGTAGCCGGTGTCCGCACACAACGTGACCCACTGGAGATCGGGGGGAGTGGACCGAGTGGAAGCTCCATTCCTTTCGGAGTGGGTTGATTCGAGGAGATCGAAGAGGAGAGGACCGGCCGCGTCGGCGCCCACCAGGTCGACACTCGATCGGTTGTCTAGGTTGCCCAGCCACACTGCGGCCGCGTAGCGGTCGTCGAACCCGGCCGCCCAGGCGTCGCGGTGGCCGTAGCTGGTTCCCGTCTTCCACCGCACGCCGGAGGAGACGCCGCGAAACCGGCGGCGCTCCGGGAAGTCGGGACGGTCGCGACGTCCGAGCGCGCGGGCGGTGAGGAAGGCGCTTCCCGGGCTGAGAATGGTCTGCGGGGAGCGCGCGGACGCGGAGGCGCCGGGTGAGGATTCCCGCAGCCAGTGGAGGGGGATCAGGGTGCCCTCGTTACCGAGCATCGCGTAGACCCCGGCGAGCTCCAGGGGACTGATCTCGAGAGAGCCGATGGCGGCGGACAGTCCATAGTGACCCGGCTGGGGATCGAGATGGGTCAGCCCAGTGCGGCGTAGGGTGGCGAGGAAGCGCTCGACGCCGACGTCGCTAAGGAGGCGAACGAAGGGGATGTTGAGGGATCGCGACAGCGCCGACTCCAACGACACTAGACCGGCGAACTGGCCATCGTAGTTTCCCGGGGCATAGCCTCCATAGTGGAGCGGTATGTCGGCGACCACACGCTCGGGGAGGGCGAGTCCGGCGTCGATCGCGAGGGCATAGATCAAGGGCTTCAGGGCCGAACCGGGAGAGCGAGGAACGGAAAAGGCCGGGATCTGGGCTCCGGGCGTGGGGCTCCAGTAGTCGAAGCCACCCACTACGGCGACGAGCTCGCCCCGGGTGTGGTCTGTCAGGACCAGGGCGCCGTTGTCGATTCCGAGCTGAGCGAAGCGGTCCCGTTCGGCGGCGAGCGTTTCCTCGGCCACGCGCTGTAGGCCTCGGTCCAACGTGGTCTCCAGTCGGGTGACCCCTGGATGCTGGTCGCGGAGCCAGTAGGCGAAATAGGGAGCGTCGCGAGGCATGGGGCGACGCTGGGTTGGGACCGCGGTCTCCAGACTGGCGCCGGCAGAACCTCCGGCAGAACCCTGATCACGACGGTCGTCCTCCCGTGCCTGTCCCAGGTCGAGTCCCTCTTCGATCAACCAGGCGGCGATCTCGTTCCGCGCCTCGGTCAAGCGCTCGCGGTTGTCGGGACTGGGAAAGCGCCTCGCGGGACGCTGCGGTACCGCAAGCAGGAGGGCGATCTCTTCGAGGTCAAGTTGCCGAGCGCTGTGACCGAAGTAGGCATGGCTCGCCGCTTCGACGCCTTCCAGGTTGCCCCCAAAGGGAAGGAAGGAGAGGTAGGCGGTCAGCACTTCATTCTTGGAGAGCCGAAGCTCGATCTGAAGGGCCCGTACTGCCTCGACCACCTTGGAACTCAGCGTTCGCGGACGGGGTTCGAGGAGTCGCACCAGCTGCATCGTGAGGGTGGAAGCACCGGAGAGCACGCGACCGTGCCGCACGTTGAGCGCGGCCGAGCGCACGATGGCGATCGGATCGACCCCGGGATGGTAGAAGAACCGTTTGTCCTCGAAGCGCAGGAGAGCGTCGAGGTAGCGGGGATCGACCTCGCTCGGATCGACCTCTATGCGGTACTTGTCGTCGGGCGAGAGGAAGACGTGGGCCGGTGATCCGTCGGAATAGGTGACAAAGGTCGAAGGCGGGGTGGTGAGGCGGTCGGGCAGGGGGAGGAGGTAGAGCGCTCCCAACCCTCCGAGAACCAAGCCTCCCGTCACCCCGACGAGAACCTTCAATCGGCGAGGATTCCACAGCCTCGTCGCGAGGCGCCGAATCCCTCGTGTCGTCACTCGTGTCTTCAGGCGTGCCATCAGCCGCCCCTTCAGTCGCTCCAAGGCCCTCGGACTCTTACGGTACCTCCGTCGAGACGAGACCGAAGGTCAGGGTCGTACATCGCTTCCGCTTCCGCCGGAGGAAGGGTGAACGAACCCGCGGTGACCGCTCGAATCGCGTACAGCACCCGCCGCGCCTCCCGCGGTTCGAGGTGTCCGAAGACCTCCAAACGGTCATCACGGAGGTTCAGGTGCTCGACCTCCCAGGCGTTGTCGGCGTCGAACCATTCGACGGTTCCGCTGCGGCCGAGTCGAGGATTCTCGATCTCCCAGCCGGCGGGGATGCGATCGACGAGTGCCAGGTTGGCGATCCGTTCGGGCGAGTCGTTACGCAGAGTCAACTCGATGTAGAGGACCTGGCCGAGCTCGAGATCCGGCGTGTTGCCCAACGGATTGCCCTCGGGATCGAGGAAGCGGCGCTCGAGGTGGAGACCGTGGTCGCCGTAGTCGACGGCGGGAGGTTCCGAGACCCCTTCGCTGGAGATCACGAGATACACCAATCCTTCCCCCTTGGACGGTAGGTCGAGGGTAAGGGACGGATACTCGGAGGCTCGGTACACGTTCCAGGTCCGTTCATTCTGAGGGGATTTCGAATCCTCAGTGGGTTCGGGAAGGAGATCGGGACGAAGGGTGCGAGTCCCGGCCCGCAGGCTAGGCACCGCGAAGTCCGCCGGTCGCCCCTCGACGAACTTGCCGAGGCCGGTGGTGCTCCACACCAACTCTTGGGTGGTGTAGTAGGAGCTAGGACGACCTCTCAGGCTCTCGGCGACGAGGTTGGCGAGGGGCTCGATCTCTGTCTGGCGGCCGAACAGATCGACATAGGTCGAGAGCATGAAGCCACGACGACGACGATCGGAATAGAAGCTCCAACCGTAGCTTCGTTTCGCGACCACCGAGGAGACGTCGGGGTCACGGAGCGCCGACTCGAAGCGATGGTCTCCCGCCATGTAGAGCGCCGCTTGCAGCATGAAGAGGTGCTCGCGTGCCTGACCGTCCTTGGGAGTCCCGATCTTCTGTATCAGTTCCAGAATCCGAGCCTTGCGCCCCCGGCCGGCCTTCGCCAGAACGTAGTGGACGTAGGGTTCCGCACCGGCCGAACGCCAGGAGTCCTCGGCGTGGCCCTTCTCGTAGACATGGGTGACCTGACGCTCCATCCAACTCAGGGCACGGTCGATCCGATTCTGAGATACGGGATAGCGCCCCTCCTGGGCGTCGAGGAGTAGGTGGACGGCGTTGGCGGTTCCCCAGTCCACGGGCTCGTTGCCGCCGGGCCAGTAGGCGAAACCGCCTTCGGGCGTCTGCATCGACCACAAACGGTCGATGCCGGCGAGGATCATGGCGTCGACCTTGTCGGCGGCCACCAGCTCGGGATCGACGCGCTGGAGCAACTTGGGCACGACCAGCAGCGGGCGGGTACTCGAAATGGTCTGTTCGATGCACCCGTAGGGATAACGGATCAGCCACTTGAGGTGATCGAAGGCATCACCGTAGGGGTTGTTGGTCACCCACAAGGTGGTGCGTTCGGTCATCGGCTCCCAGCTACCGAGGAGTCCCTGGAGTTGGGTCTCTCCCTCCTCGAGCAGAACTCGTTGCTGTCGCCGGGTCTTAGGTTCGGCACTGAGGACGGCGAGGCGTCCTTCGGCTTCGCTCGTCAGGTTTCCGGAGCTCATCCGTGCCGTCAGGGTTACGGCGCCCACTCCGGACCCGGCTTGGACCTCGAAGAGGACCTGGCCCTGAGCGCCCTCCTCGAGGGTCAACGACTTGCGCTTCGTTCCCACGATACTGACCACCGCACGACTGGGCAGAGTGGACTCCACGGCGCCGACCTCGAGCGGGGTGACCTCCAAGGTCACGTCGACACTCTTCGAGGCTCCGGACAGGTTGGTCAGAAAGACCGGGATCTGAGCGCGATCTCCCCGCGCGAGGAAGCGGGGGAGAGTGGTCTGCAGGACGATGGGATCGCGCACGATCACGCGCCGGTCGGCGTGTCCGATGCGCTGCCCACCGAGGGTGACCGCCATGACGCGGAGGGCTCCCCGGTACTGAGGTAGATCGAAGGACACCCGAGTCTTGCCACTCTTGGGCACCTCGACCAATCCTGACCACAAGGCGACGGGATCGATCGGCTGCACGCGACCGAGTGCGTTGCCAGCGTCACCGCCGGTCGCCGAGGAGGGCGTCCCCGGCGGAACGACCAGGCTCCAACCCACGGTCTCGAAGGTGTCCACGCCAAGCGCTCGTTGGGCGAGGATGCCGCGT
Source organism: Thermoanaerobaculia bacterium (assembly GCA_019911795.1). Lineage (GTDB taxonomy): Bacteria > Acidobacteriota > Thermoanaerobaculia > Multivoradales > JAIOJS01 > JAIOJS01. Next base: position 13,064 of record JAIOJS010000227.1, read on the forward strand.
AGGGGATCAGGACTGGCGAATCGGGTGAGGGAGAGGATGCCCTCGTCGACGGCGGCGACGGTGATCCAGGTCGGCTCGTCGAGCGGTCCGAGATCGAGGTCGACATCGAGCTTGGCGCGGGAACGAACCTCTTCGGGGACCTTCAAGTCGAGGGCTCGGGTGAGATCGACCGGTTCGACGTCGATCGATTTCACCCCGAAGGATCGGTCCGGTACGAACGCATCCTCCGAGTCGAGGTGGGGATCCTTGATCACCATGGCCGTCACGTAGACGTTGGGTTGGAAGCCCGAAAGGGGAAAGGTCCAGGTGACCTCACCCGCCTCGACTTCGCGCCAGGAGGAGACCAGAATATCGTCCGTCTCGGCGGTGAGGAGGGCGCGACCTCGGTAGGGCGCCTTGAACGTGACGGTGACGTCTTCGCCGACCTCCACCGTTTTCGGCGTCGTCAGCTCGATCCAGGTCGCGCGATCGGGCCGTGGGGTCCGTTGCGCTTGACTCTCGTCCGGCATCCAGTAATACCAGCCTCCCCGACCCTCCACTCGCAGGTCGGTGCGAGCCTTGCCGCTGGTGGCGCGGACCAGGTAAGCCTGGGCGTAGTTCTGGGGCGTCCATTCCACCGCAAACTGAGAGCCGGTGACCTCGGCCTCGATCTTCTGATCGGGAACGGGCCGGAGGTAGCGGCGGAAGGTCTCGTAGCCGACCGATTCGTCGTAGTACCAGCCGTACTCTTCTTCGAGTCGGATGAACTCGACCTCGACCGTCTCGAGATCCGAGTAGGGAGCACCGGCCCAGTCGACGACTACGCCCTGGGCGCGGATCGGATCTCCGACCGCGACCTCCTTGGCCGAACTCGTCAGCCCGAGGTAGTAGGGAGCGGGATGGACCGGAATCACGGCTCGTCCCACCGTGGTCCGTCCGCTACCGGCCTCGAACACCGCGGCTCGTGCCAGCACCTGTCCGGGACCTTCGAAGCCTCCACTGCGGGCGGGAGCGGCGCAGACAAGTCCTCGTCCTCCGTCCGCGTCCAGGACGCCGCTCGCCCGGCCGAGCTCGATGAGTGGGGCGAGCTCGCCCTCAGGACGCCAGACGCCGAAGGTGTAGTTGGGATAGGTCGACGAAGAGAACTCACCGGGTTGGAGTTCACAGGTCAGCTCGACCCGATGGTCTGCGGGTACGCCGCCAAAGAGGTAGCGAGCACTGACATCGACGGCGATATCCTGGCCGAGCAGATAGCCGTCGTCTGTGGCCGTGGCTTTGACCTCCAGGCGTTCCGGAACGAACTCTTCGACCAGAAACTCGAGAGTTCCCACCACGTCTTCACCGACTTTCGCCTGCAGCGACCAGGTTCCAGTGTCGGCAAAGTCAGCGAAGGAGGGATCGAGGGTCACGACACCGGCGGTGTTGGTGTTCTTGAGGTCTTCTCGGACAGTCTGTCCGCGTGGATCTCTGAGCTGTAGAAGGACTGGCATTGTCGACGGCGGCGCCACGAGATCCCGGTTCCTCAAGACCACTACGAGATGGGCGGTTTCGCCCGGACGGTAGACCCCGCGGTCGGCGTAGAGCGCCGCTCGATAGGCCTTATCCCCGCGGTAGGATTCCCCCGCGACGCGAGCTTCCTGGACCTCGGTTTTCAGGTCCTCGAACTCCAGATACGTCAGGTCATTGCCCTGCGACGCGATGAGCGCGAAGGGCGGGCTCTCGTCGAGCCCCTTGGGCGGCAAGCGGAGAACGGCCGAACCGTCGGTGCGGGTGGCACTCTCGACGAGGATCTTGCCGCTGGGGCGAACCAACTTGAGGTTCACCGCACTCAACGGCGTCAACTCGTGGGCATCGAAGGCCCAAACGTGGACGGCGCGACCCCAGGGATGCGACTCGTCGATCCCGGTCCGCTTGGCGATGAGCTGGATATCGGTGAGCAGGATTCTCGCGGCCGCCGTGGCTTCGCCGCTGCTCAAAGTGAGCTCGAGGAGGCCTCTGGTGTCCGACGCCACGAGCGAGCCGACATCCAGGTGGGTCGTGGCGGCGGTGTCAGCCGCACCGGCGAGAGGATAGTTGTGCTGCGCGATCAGGTCGGAGGTTCGCTCGGTCGCTGACTCCGAGTCGGGATCGCTCATCCAGTAGACCAGATTCTGCGCCGGGACGTGGCGAATGGAGATCTCGACCGCTCCCACGTTGCGGTGGCGGATCGGCAGGGAAGCCCAGGCGGAACGGGGGAGGTAGCGCCCCTGTGAGACGAAGCTCACCATTGGGCTCCGGGCTGGGACCGAGAAGGCCTTCTCGAAACCGGTTCTTATCTCCCCTCCGTCTTCGGTGCGGGCACCGGCTTCGATCCGGATCGAATAGGCGCCTCGGGGAAAGTCGCCAAAGATGCGGAAGCCACCGCCGGCGGGGGCGAGGGTAAAGGGCACTGGAGGTTCGATGTGGACCTTGTCGGCCGAGTCGGCGCTGAGAATACAACGCTGCGAGAGCCGACCAAAGCCGCGACCGTTCGCCTGACTGTAGTAGTAGCGAGTGCCCTCGACCGCGCCATCGTCACAGACGACCTCGACCAGGAAGCCTCCCGAGCCTTCCACCGGGAAGAGATCGCGAACCGTGACCACCGGATCACCCTTGGGCAAAAGGAGAGTGGCTTCGGTGGCGGGAGCGAGAACCTTCTCGTCGTCGACGAGGTGGGCGCCCTCCTCCAGGCGAAGCAATAGGTTCACTCCCGATCGAATCTGATTGCTGTGCAGCCGGAATCTGACCAGGTTCTTGGTGTCCCCTTCGGCGACGCGGGAGACGTAAACCGCGGTTTCACGTTCCTGGTCGTCGACGAGAAAGAACTTGGCGTGGTCTCGTACCGACAGATAGCTCACCGGCGCCGAGAAGCTGACGTCGAGTTCGAGTTTGCCCGCTCGGTAATCGACCGAGTCGAGCGACAGTCGTAGGAAGTTGAAGTTTGGGGTCGTGAGTTGGCGTTTCCACGCCTCTGTCGTCGGTGGCGTCAGAGGCCCGTTCTCGGTCGGGATCTGAGCTAGGCGGACGGTATAGGAGACTCCGGGAAGCAGCGGCGTGGTGGGCTGGAACGAGATGGTGGAAGGCGAGGTGTACACCGCGCGTCCGTCGATCGGGGGATCGGAGACGATCTCGAAGCCCTCGGCGTCGGTTCCAACCTTGTCCAGTCCCACTACCGGTCGGGCCATCTCCACTACGATCGCCTGCGGTACCGCTCCCTGCTGACCAAGCTCTCGGATCATGGGATCGAGATCGGCCGCGGCCACGGGAGCCACCGGACCGGCTTCGATGGCCTGGTCCGGATCGGGAGCCGGAGCGTCAGGCTTGCCGCAACCGAGGCTCAGAGTGAGGGAGAGGAAGACGAGCCCGACGACGATTCGCTGCATGCAGTGGGTTCCTTGGAGTGTGAGTTCTTCGCGATGTCCGTCGGGCTTCGGGCCGCGACGGTCCTGGCGACGCCTGGCCTATCGCATCACGTCGCCTGACGGGTTTCGCGATACGGTACGGCCTGAGCGAGGTGAAATGTGGAGGACTTGTGGCAGACGACGATGGGCGTCGGCCGATGACTAGAAGTCTCGAGCGGTATCCAGCCGATAGAAGGAGCGTCGGAATCGGCGTTATCATGTCATCGATGATTCGAGTATTCACCGGCCAGGATCCGTTCGAAGCTTACTTCGTCAAGGACTACCTGATCGCGGCCGGTATCGAGGCCAACGTTCGCGGAGAACACCTTTTCGCCATTCGTGGTGGCGTGCCCCTCACCGAGGATACGCTACCCTCGGTTTGGTTGGTCTACGAAGAGGATCTGCCCGCCGCCCAGAGTCTGATCTCAAAACTCCAAGCCCGTCGTCACTTGCGGGGAGTCTGACCTCGTTTGGACCCTACGACGGACATCCCCTCAGGGGAGATGTCGCGTGTGATTCCGGGTGTGCTCGGCGTTGAGCTTGAGAAAAGTGGGGTAGGGGAGCGGACCGAAGTAGGGGTGCACCATGGTCCCCTTTGGGTTGTCGATGTGGGCTTGGACGATGGCTGCTTCGAAGCCCTTGGCGTGGCTCGCCAGTTGCGATAAGAGTTCCGCACGATCGCCGAGGGTACCTTGGGGCCGAACCGCCCGGGGTGCTTTGGCGCCGCTTGGAAAACGCCCCTTCAGGATGCGCGGCACGATGATCCAGCGAAACAGCCTCGCCTTCCAGTTGGGAAGGAGTTGCCGAATTTCGATCGACTCGAGTAGTGATCGCTCCAGGCCCCGGTAGGCGAGGACGAGGTGTTCCGTCTCTTCGGCCGGGGTCCACTTTCCCGCGGCGCGGGGCGTCATCCAGGCGCCGTCTGGAACCGCTCCGGCGCGGGTGACGAACTCGGCTACGGCGCTTCCATGATCGTCGACGATCTCAGACCAGGTACCCAGCTTCATGATTGTCCGTACTCCAAGATCCAGCGCCCGTCCTGTATCAAGTCGACATCCCCACCATCCTCGTCGGCCTCGCGCAGGACCAAGGTCTCGATGCGAACGTTGGGTTGGGTTTCGGGTAGATAGACCCGGTCGATATGGACCACTCGGTGGGGGGCGGAGAAATGCTGAGGACCGACCTGTCCACCGAAGTGGTCGCTGCGACCGAAAGCGATGTGGGGGCCAAGCTTCTCATCGAGGAGGACCACCCCGATCGGTTGCACGCCGAAGGCGGAGAGTACCCCTAGACCCAACTCGGCGATGTTTCCGTACGCGGGCTCGGCCGCCAGGGCGTCGCGTTCGCGGAGGACGGCCGGATTGTTGCCCAGGAGCTCGACGACTCGGTTTTCGGCGATCCGGTAGGCGACGATCCCGTCAGCAAACTCGACCGGGATCACGCCTTCGCTGCGGCTCGGTTCGCCCGGCCTTTCCCCCTCGTAGGGGACGATATACGACTCACCCGAAGGGAGGTTGCCGGCCGTACCAGCCTCGCGAAGGAGTCCTCCGGAGCTGTGACCGCGGCGGAAGCGCAGATCGAGGTGGAGTGAGTACTCCTCGCCGGCTGAGTCGAAGAGAAAGTCGGCGCCGGTCGCACGGTCGAGAAGCGAGGCGAGGAGCCGACAGCGGCGGTCGACCTCGACGTAGTCGATCCGCAGGGCGGGAATCATCGAGGCACCAAACCCCGGCATGGTGGCAGCGCGGAAGCCGAAGCGTGGCGCCGCGACCTTGAGGGGTGCAGTGGCCGAGAGTTCGGTGATCGCCAGGAGGATCGAGTGTTCGCCGAACACCTCGTCGGTAGCGATGGGACGATCCCCTCGCACCGATCGCTCGATCATGGTGCCGGGCAGGTCTGCGTTGTTGGCCCCTACGTTCTCATAGGTGAAGAAGCGAGTCGCGAGTCCCAGGGAGTCCTGACACTCGGCGAGGCGTCTCGCCCAATCCTCGGCCAGAGAGCGCCGATCCCTCCAGGCCGTATGGTCGGGCCGTTCGGAGCTGGGAAGGTCGGTAAGGATCGCAATCCCCTTGTCGTCACTCCGCGGTCGAAAAACCCTCTGAATGAGATCGACAAGCTCCTGGTCGGAGATCCGATGTGACGAAACCTCCTCCGCGGGATCCTTGACCATCAGCTCGACTTCCGCCCGCAAGGATCGAGCGAGCGTGGAACCTGAGTCGCCATCAGCATCGCGAGACCTTACACCAAGAGGGCGCGCAGATCGTCGGCGGTGAGGTCTCCAGAGGGTTGCATGTCCCCCTCGAGGACGGCCTCAGCGAGCTGGCGTTTGGACTTCTGCAGCTCGAGTATCTTCTCTTCCACCGTATCCTGGGCGATGAGGCGGTAGGCGAAGACCGGTTGGGTCTGACCGATACGATGGGCGCGATCGATCGCCTGGGCCTCCACCGCTGGATTCCACCAGGGGTCGAGCAGGAAGACGTATTCCGCGGCGGTGAGGTTGAGTCCAACGCCGCCTGCCTTGAGGCTGATCAGGAAGAGATTGCAATTGGGGTCGGTCTGGAAGCGCTCGACCACATCGCCGCGGTTCTTGGTCTTGCCGTCGAGGTAGGCGTATTCGGTGCCTTCCTTCTCGAGCTCCGCTTCGACGAAGGACAGCAACTTGGTGAACTGCGAGAAGATGATGACCTTGTGCCCCTCTTCGAGGACCTCAAAGACCTGCTCGAAGAGTGCCTCGAACTTGGCGCTGCCGGCATCGGCCCAGGCATCGTCGACCAACCCTGGGTGACAGGCGACCTGGCGCAATCTGAGCAAGGCCTCGAGGACCTGCATCTGAGAGCCCTTCCCCTTGTGCAGGAGGTTGGCCTGGTACTGAGCCAGCAATTGATTGTAGAGCTCGCGCTGCTCCGGTCGCAGGGTACAGAGGAGAACCTGCTCGGTCTTCGGCGGAAGATCGGGGAGTACCTGGGCCTTGGTACGGCGGAGGATGAACGGCCGAATGCCCTCAGAAACCACCGCCAGTTCGCTCTGGCTCGCGGCGCGTCCACTCGCCAGGACGTCGAGGCGAGGCAGCCGACCGAGGAGTCCCGGATTGAGAAACTCGAAGAGGGATCCCAGTTCGCCGAGGTGATTCTCGATCGGGGTTCCGGTCAGGGCGAGGCGGTTGCGAGCCACGAGCAATGAGGCGGCCTTGGCTGACTGAGAGGTAGGGTTCTTGATCGCTTGGGCCTCGTCGAGAATGACGGTGTCGAACTCGACCGTGGCCAGGTAGCCCACATCCCGGCGCAGTGTCCCGTAGGTGGTGACGATGATGTCGTACTTGTTGAAGTTTCCGTGAAGTTCATCACGCTCCGGTCCGCTGTACTCGACGACCTGCAGTTTCGGAGTGAAGCGGGACGCCTCGTCGATCCAGTTGTACACCAGACTTCGGGGAGAGACCACGAGAAAGGGTAGTTTCGTCGTTTTGCCCGCGGTCCGATTGGCCTGGATCAGGGCCAGAACCTGCACCGTCTTTCCCAAGCCCATGTCGTCGGCGAGCACCCCGCCGAGTCCAAACTCGCGCAGGAACTCGAGCCAGCCCAGACCCTGGCGCTGATAGCTTCTCAGCTCTCCCTGGAAGGCACGAGATTCCTTCTTCGGCTTGATACTCTCGAAGGACCGGAGCTTCTCCCGCATTTCGGAAAAGGCCTTGTCGACGTTGGCCGGGGGCATCGCCGTGAGGAGAGTGTCCACGAGAAGGGCCTGCGAGGGGAGGAAGCGCAGTCCGTCATCGCTCGAACTCTGGGCCAGCTTGGCCAGCGACTCGTAGGTCTCCATCCATGCTTCGGGAAGGAGGCCACGGGACCCGTCCCCGAGGTCCACGAAGCGGTCTCCCTTGGAGATCGAGGATAGGAGTTTGGACAGGTCGATCCGGTCGCCGGCGAAGTCGACATCGCCCGAGACCTCGAACCAGTCGATGCCGGTCTGGACTCGGAAGGCTGGGGGGTTGGGTGGACGCAGGGAGCGTCCGTGGGCCTCGACCGTCCAGCCCTCGTTGAGCAGCGGCTCGGCGACGGCGGGGAGGTTGAGCGGGTCGACCTCGAGTTGGTGACCATTGGCGAGCTGCATGGGGCGCACGCCGAGTTCCAACAAGCGCATCAGGAACTTGTGTTCGGCGTCGAGGTCTCGCTTGAGGAACCGCCGCGCCGGCCAGTCGACGATCGCTGCCCGGGAGTCCGCCAGACTCACTTGGACCTCTCCGTAGTCAAAGAGGAGATTGGCGATCAACGGAGGGTTGGTCCAGGCTGGGCTCGATTCCTGCTCCAGGACAAGGTGGGGCTGAGGGTCGGAGGGAGCCGGGATGAGTTGCAGTTCGTCGGGGGCCTCGAGCCGAGGCAGGCTCGGCATCTCCAGGAGGGTGGTGAGACCGTCCTCGAACTCGTCCTTGGGGAACGCGATCTCCCCGTGCTTCTCGAGGAGTTGAACCCAGGGAAGAACCTCGGGACCGCCCGAGAAGCGGCTGATCCCATCGGGAAAGATCACCCAACCCCGGGGCCTAGAACCTTGGGACTCAGCACCCTCGGACCTAGAGTTCTCGGATACAGCATCCTCGGAACCCTCGGATTTGGAGTCCTCGCTCGTCGTGGGCTGCGGGAGGATCAGCATCGGGGCGGAGAGCGGAACGCTTTCACCCTCTCGGCTCAGGGCCCCGGTCAGGCGAGCCGTGCCGCCTCCGGCCAGCTCGACGCGAAGGGCGAGTTCCCACTCGGGTCCGGTGTCCCAACGCAGCGGAAGCGGATCACCGGCCGAGCGTCCGTCCCAGCAACCCAGAATGCCGTTGGCACAGAGATGGGGTAGAACGTCGTCGACGAGGTGAACGGGAAGCTGGAA
>JAIOJS010000228.1 GCA_019911795.1 Thermoanaerobaculia bacterium
GGTCTCATCGGCGGTCGGGGTCGGGTAGGACTCTGGCCCTTGGCCAGGCGTCGCTTGAGGCTCACCAGCGTGAGCTTCGAAATACTCTTCAGAGTCTCGAAGACGCCCTGCCCGGTCAACGCCGAAGATTCGACGTGCGGCCAATCGTTGCGATTGAGGGCCTGATTCAACTCCTCGACGCTGCAGATATCGTTGAGGTCGCGTTTGTTGTACTGCAGGACGATGGGCATGGTATCCATCGACAGTCCCATCTCCTCGAGGTTCTCTTCGAGGTTCTTGAACGAATCGATGTTGGCCTGCAACATGGGACGCTGAGAATCCGCCACGAACACGACTCCATCGACGCCCTTGAGCACCAACTTACGGGTGGTGTTGTAGAAGACCTGACCGGGGACCGTATACAACTGGACCCGGGTGCTGAATCCGGCGATCGAGCCGACGTCGATCGGCAGCAGATCGAAGAAGAGCGTTCGGTCGGTCTCGGTCTCGAGGGACACCATTTCCCCGCGCGAATCGTTCGACGTCCGCGAGTAAATGTACTGGAGATTGGTGGTCTTCCCACACAGACCGGGGCCGTAGTAAACGACCTTGGCGGCCATTTGCATGGTGCTGTAGTTAAAGAAAACCATGAATGATCGACCTACGTCGGGTCTTGAAGCTTAGCACCGAGGTGCTGAGCCCCGCAATCCTTTCGCTCGCGTCGGGGTTTGCCCCTTTCCTTCGAAGAACCCCTTCTCCACAGCCGACTGGAGTTTTGGTTCGTTTGGGTCGACAGGGAAGCCTGCGCTGGCTACGTTGCCGACGCCGGCCCGCCTTGTCTACGACGTTATCTTAGCCGAGCAGCACGTCGAGAAAACCCTCGCGACGACAGATCGCGATCAGATCTTCACGCAGAGTCTTCCGAGCTGAGGAGCCGGGACTCCCGCCATCGAGTTGTCGGAGGGTCTCGAGAGCGGTGAGAACGGCAAGGGGATACAGTCGCGGTTCCGCACGGTGAAGCTCTTCGAGACGCTCGATGTAGGAGGCTTCGCCTCGAGCGACCGGTCCCGTGATCGCCGCGGAGGTGTCGGAAGTGACTCGGTCGAGAGCCCTTATGGCTCCAAGGGCCAGGCCACGGTAGCCCTCCTGTACCTCCGACGGGAGGCCCAGGGTTCGAGCGAGGCTGGAAGCCGACTCGACCAGCGTCGCGGCGCCTCCGGCGGCAAGGGTTGCAGCAAAGTGGTAGAGGGAACGTTGCGCGGATGGAATGCGAGCTGCATCGGCTCCCCAAGCGGCGGTAATCTTCAGGATGAGCGCCTCTGCACTGGAATCTCCATCAAAGCCGAAGAAGGTCTCGCTGGCGAGTTGAGGGTCGGTCAGCGAGGTGGCAAAAGCGCGGAGCGGATGCAACGAGCCGGTAGACCATTCCAGAGCCTCCAGGGAAGCAAGAGCGTCGGCTCCTCGGGCGCCCGATGTGTGAAGAACGGTAGGTGCGACGGAGCGCGGCGACCACTCCCGGCGAGCTAGTGCTCGGACGACCCCGTCGATCTCCTGATCGGGGACCGACAGCAGTACGAGATCAGGGAGATCCGTCGGCATGGCCCGGAGGAGAATGGAGCGGCATCCCAGGGCTTCAGTGTCGAGACGGCGCGAGACGACCTCGCGGAGGATGGCTCCCCGTGCGCACAACCAGTGTGCCAGGGACGAACCCACGCGACCAGGACCCACCACCGAAAAGGTCAAGCCGTCGAGTGGAGCGGCGGGAGCACCGGATGGCGTGGTCGTCTTTGGCGGATCGGAAGTCATCGATAGCAGTGTATGGGAAGGGCGACGCGGCGGGTGGCCGAGCTACCGAGAGCGATTGTTTGGCATGTGGAGAATCGCAAGGCGCATTGAGAGTGGGAACGGGTTAGAATCCAACGCGGAAGATGGTAGACACCGCAAGCATTCACACGCTCAATCCACGCGATCGCGACATCCTGCGCGATGTGATCTACACCTACATTGCGCAGGGAGAGCCGGTGAGTTCGCGAACCATGGCACGGCAGGAGAAGTCCGGCCTGTCGGCGGCGACCATTCGCAACGTCATGGCCGACCTCGAGGAGTTGGGCTTCCTGCACCAGCCCCACACATCCGCTGGAAGGGTTCCCACCGCGACGGGATACCACGCCTACATCGACACTCTGATGGAGCAGAAGCGCGTCAGCACCAAGCAGAAGCGCTTTATCTCGGACCACCTACGGCGGGCTGGTGATGATGGTGAAGAGCGGATGAACGCCACCTCGCAGCTTCTCTCGAAGCTGTCGCAGCAGGTTGGCCTCGTCCTCATTCCCGCCTTGGGTGAGACCGTTCTCAAGGCGATCGACTTCGTTCCTCTCACCGGGAGCAAGGTGCTGTGCGTCGTAGTCTCATCGACTGGTTTCGTCGACAGCAAAGTGGTGGCTCTAGAGGCCGAGGTCACCCCGGAAGAGCTGATTCGGGCCGCGAACTACTTGAACGAAAATTTCGCCGGATTGTCGATTCGCCAGATTCGCGATCGGCTCTTGAAGCTTATGGACGACGAGCGCAATCAAGTGAACCGACTCCTGGGATTGGTCATTACTCTGGCCGGGCGCAGCCTCGGCCAGTCGGATGTACCCGAGGTGTTGGTGGATGGCGCGGCCGGACTCCTCAGCCAGCCGGAGCTTTCCGACCTTCGTCGTGTGCGTCGGTTGTTCGACGCCTTTGATGAGAAGGTACGACTCGTTCAGCTATTGAATCAGTGCCTCGAGGGCCAGGGCGTGCGCACCTGGATCGCCGAGGATTCGGCACTCACCTCCGAACTCGATTTCAGTTTGATCGCCACCAACTACAGCGTTGGTGGCCGAGTCCTCGGTAGCTTAGGTATCATGGGGCCGTCCAGAATGGAGTACGAGAAGGTCATTCCTCTCGTCGAATACCTCGCAAATAGTCTCAGCGATGCGCTGGCAGACACCTTTGAGGCCTAAGCTCGGCCGTGGATGAAATGAGATGACGGAAGACGACTACGACGATACGGAAGACGGGGCGGATAACGGGATGGAGTCGGACGCCTACATCCTCGATCTCGAGGAGGACGGTGGAGTGGACCTCGATGCCTTGACGAAGGAAGCCGTCGATGCGGTAGCGCGAGTCGAGAGCGGCGAGGTGGCAGCCCTCGAGCTATCCGAGGTCGAGGCGCTGGAAGCTGAACTCGCCGAGCTTCGCGATCGGTCGGTACGCACTCTGGCCGACTTTGAGAATTTTCGCCGTCGATCCGAACGCGAGCGCGAGGACCTGCGCCGCTATGCGGTCTTCGAGGTCATGCGGGACTTTCTCCCCATCCTGGATAACCTCGGGCGAGCGCTCACTGCGAGCGGATCGGCCGACGATCTGAAGGTCGGAGTCGAGATGATCCTCAAGCAGATGGAAGACATGTTGCGGCAGAAGGGTGTGCAGATGATCGAGGCCGCAGGGGAGCCCTTCGACCCGACATTCCACGAGGCCGTCGCGCGCGAGGAGGACCCTGAAGTCGACGAGCCGACGGTCAAAGAAGAACTCCAGCGAGGCTACCGAATGCACCAACGTCTTCTCCGCCCTGCCCTGGTTCGAGTTGCGATGCCGGCTTCCGCCAGCGGTCCGGGTGGGAAGGAGTAGTCGATGAGCGACAAGGTTCTGGGCATCGACCTCGGAACGACCAACAGCTGTGTAGCGGTGATGGAAGGAATGGCCCCGCGGGTCATCCCCAACCGCGAAGGGAGTCGGACGACTTCGTCGATCGTCGCGTTTGCCGAGGACGGGGATCGCCTCGTCGGCCAGATCGCCAAACGACAGGCGATCACCAACCCTCAGCACACGATCTACGCGGTCAAGCGCCTGATCGGTCGCCGCTTCGAGGCGGAGCAAGTATCCCGGGCCCGGGAGACGCTGCCCTATTTGCTGGTCGAGGGACCCAACGGCGATGCGCACATCCAGATCCACGACAAGACCTACAGTCCGGAAGAGGTCTCCGCGATCATCCTGGCCGAGATTCGCTCCTTCGCCGAGGAGGCCTTGGGTCATGAAGTAACGCAGGCCGTCATCACCGTGCCGGCCTACTTTGACGACTCACAGAGGCAGGCGACCCGGGATGCCGGCAAGGTGGCCGGGCTCGACGTCCTACGCATCCTCAACGAACCGACCGCGGCTGCGTTGGCCTATGGGCTGGAGAAGCGCGACGGAGTCAACAACCTGGCCGTCTACGACATGGGCGGCGGCACCTTCGATATCTCCATCCTGACCCTCAACGAGGGGGTGTTCGAGGTTAAATCGACCTCCGGCGATACCTATCTCGGCGGCGAAGATTTCGACCAGCGCATCATGGATTGGCTGATTGACGATTTCCAGGCCGACACCGGACTCGACCTCCGAACCGACCGGATGGCGCTGCAGCGGCTCAAGGAAGCGGCCGAACGGGCGAAGTGTGAGGTCTCGGCCAATGAGGAGGCACCGATCAATCTGCCCTTCATCTCGGCCGACGACTCAGGCCCACGCCACCTGTCCAAGACACTGACTCGCGAGCACTTTGAGTCCCTGGTCGGAGATCTCGTCGAGCGCACGAAGGGGCCGTGTCGCGACGCCCTGGAGGCGGCCGGCATGCGACCCGACGAGGTCGACGAAGTCCTCCTCGTGGGGGGACAGACCCGAAGCCCGATCGTCGCGCGCCTGGTGGAAGAGGTCTTCGAGCGGCGTCCCAATCGTGAGATCAATCCCGATGAGGTTGTCGCGATGGGCGCCGGCATCCAGGGTGGCATCCTGAAGGGCGATGTCAAGGACGTCGTACTCCTCGACGTCACCCCGCTGTCCCTTGGGATCGAGACCCACGGGGGTCTGTTCACTCGTTTGATCGAACGCAACTCGACGATTCCGACCAAGACGAACCAGATCGTGACTACGGTTTCCGACAACCAGGACACGGTACAGATTCACGTGCTCCAGGGCGAGCGCGAGATCGCGGCCGAGAATCGTTCGCTCGGTGATTTCGAACTGGAAGGTATCCCCCCAGCTCCTCGCGGCGTCCCCCAGATCGACGTCACTTTCGCCATCGATTCCAACGGCATCGTCAATGTGTCGGCGCGCGATATGGCGACCGATCAGTCGCAGAGCATCCAGATCAGCCCCGCCGGCGGACTCTCCAAGGAGGAGGTCGAACGGCTGGTGGACGAGGCTCGCGAGCATGCCAACGAGGATGCGGAACGGCGCGAGACTCGGCGCCTCAAGAATCGACTGGAGGGACTGATCTACAACACCGATCGGGTTTTCGATCAGCTGCGCGAGAAGATCGAAGCCCGGCAGGAGAAGAAGATCAGCCAGGTCCTCCTCAAGTCGAGAATGAGCCTCAGCCAGGACAAGCGCTCCGAAGTCGAGGCGGCGATCTTCGATCTGAACTCGATCTCTCACACCTTGAGCGAATTGATGCTCGATCAGTCAGCGGAGAAGACGGAATGACGACGGTTCGCGACTACTACGAGGTCCTCGGTGTCTCTCGGGATGCGGGGGGAAATGAGATCAAGAAGGCCTATCGACGGCTGGCCGTCGAGTATCACCCTGATCGCAATCCCAACAACCCTGAGGCCGAGGAGCGCTTCAAGGAAGCGGCGACCGCCTACTCGGTGCTATCGGACGAGCAGCGACGTCAGCAGTATGACCGTTTCGGCCACGCCGGCGGCCAGCCTGGATTCTCGGGTTTCGATCCCAGCACCTTCGGAGACTTTTCGGACATCCTCGGCGACCTCTTCGGATTCGCCGGAGGGGGAGGGCGCCGCCGGAGGGGAAGCCGGGCTCAGGCGGGAGCCGATCTGCGGTACAACCTGGGATTGACCTTCGAAGAGGCGGCCTTTGGTTGCAGCAAGACTCTGCGTATTCCTCGCTTGGAGCGGTGCGATACCTGCGAAGGAAGCGGTGCGGCCGAGGGGAGTGAAGCCGTGACCTGTAGCGCCTGCCAGGGCGCCGGTCAGGTGCGCTACAGCCAGGGATTCCTGACGGTGGCTCGGCCTTGCCCCCAGTGCCATGGGGAGGGCGTTACCATCGACGATCCTTGTCCCGAGTGTCACGGACAGAAGCGGATCGAGCGAGAGCGGAAGATCGAAGTCAAGATTCCGCCGGGAGTCGACACCGGTGCCCGCCTACGACTGACAGGGGAGGGTGAGCACGGCGTGCTCGGAGGACCCTCGGGCGACCTCTATGTCGTCATGCAGGTCGAACCCCACGATACGCTGGAACGCGATGGAGCGGATGTCTACTCGTTCGTCGACGTGGCCTATCCCCAGGTGGTCTTCGGAGCGTCGCTCGACGTACCCACCTTGCACGGAGAGTCTCGTTTGGAAGTCCCGTCGGGGACTCAACCCGGAGAGGACTTCCGACTCGCGGGCCAGGGGATTCCCCGACTCGGCGGCCGTGGTCGGGGCGACCATATCGTCAGAATTCGTCTGGTCGTGCCTGCGGTAGGAGAACTCCAAGACGAGGAGCGCGAGCTTCTGGAGAGTCTCGCGGAAGTCGCCGGCGACCCAATCCATAAGCGGCGAAGCGTCAAGGAGCGGGTCAAGGACCTCTTCGCCTAGGGCGGCGAAGGCGATTTGGCTTCCCGACCCGCGTCCGGTTGCGACACCTCACTCGAACGTACCGCGTCTCGGAGTCCGACGAAGATCAGACCGTCGGCCTGCTGGCCGAATGTGGAACGACGGGAGTGGAGGTCAAGACCGGACCCGAGGGGCACTTGGATCTCCTGGCCTACTTTAGTGAACCTCCGGCGAGCCATCCCGGACTTCCACTGGAGCTCGGGACGACGGTCGCCGGTATTCATTGGGTCGCCGAGGGGGTGGTGGAGGAGCGCGATTGGCAGGAGGAGTTTCGGCGCCACTCGCGACCGATTCCGATTGGCGATCGCTTCCTGATCGATCCCGGGGAGATGGATGACGAGGCCCCCCTGGCCTTGGATCGATTCCTGCTCCGCTTACCAGCCCGGACGGCCTTTGGTACCGGAAGCCACGAGACTACCCAATTGACCCTGGAGTGGATGGAGGAACTAGACCTCGTCGGGGTCCGGGTGCTCGATGTCGGTTCCGGGAGCGGTATCCTCAGCCTGGCCGCTGAACGTCTAGGGGCCAGCTGGGCGTTGGGCTTCGACTATGACCTGCCGTCGGCGCTAATGTCCGGCCAATACGCGCGTTCCAATCCGTCTCCGAGGGCTCTGGCTGGATCGGCTGGATCAGCTGGGCGTGTGAGTTTCTTCGCCGGGACGCGCGATGCCTTGGCTGCGCCGCGAAGAGCGAGTGACCTATTCGGTGCCATCCTCGTCAACGTGCTCCCTCATCGGATCCTGTCCGACGCTGCGGCGCTGGTCGCAGCCTTGAAGCCCGGTGGCGAAATGATCGTGTCGGGAGTCATTCTCAGCGAAGAGACAGGGGTTCTCGCCGTCTGGGAAAGCCTCGGAATGGTTGTGGTGGGTCGCCGGGTGAAGGGGGAATGGGTCGCCTGGCGCCTCGTGGATCGACGACCCCTCTCCCGCGAGTCGACGGAGTCGTGACCGCGACCCTGGTCGTCTCTCCTGCGGAGCTCATCGAGTCCGAAGTGCAGGTGGAGGGCGATTCCTATCGACACCTCTTTCGCGCCCGTCGGCTCGCCGTGGGAGATAGTCTCCGTCTGGTCGATGGCCAGGGCGCCGCCCGGAACGGGAGGATCGAAACGGTCGATCGACGGCGAGCCGTCATCTCGGTGGGATCCGTGGCACCCTCGCTGGAGTCGGCGGTGGACCTGACGCTTTGGGTCGCCGCCCCCAAAATGGATCGGGCTTCCTGGTTGGTGGAGAAAGCTACCGAACTAGGGGTGGCAAGGGTCGCCTTCGTACGCTTCCTCCGTTCTAGCCGCGACTTGGAGGCGGAGCATCTCGAGCGCTTACGTCGGATCGCGGTGGCTGCGGTGGGCCAGTGTGGACGATCGGTCGTGCCTCAGATCTCTGCTCCTCGCGGTCTGCACGAGGCTGTCGCCGGGTTCGGCCCGAAGACCTACTTGCTCGATCCGAGGGCTTCCACTGGAGGCTTTCCCGAGGCTGTGAGCTGCATGGATCTAGTCGTTGGTCCCGAGGGCGGACTGGAGACGGAGGAACTCGAGTGCCTGACGGTCGCCGCGGTGGTTCCGGTGAACCTCGGTGACCGCATCCTACGCATCGAGACGGCGGCGGTGGCGGGAGCGGC
>JAIOJS010000229.1 GCA_019911795.1 Thermoanaerobaculia bacterium
GTCAAACAGCGGCAGAAGCGTTCCCGCCCACTCGTCCGCGGTGCGAATTTCGGTTGAGAGGCGAAAGGTCTGCAACATCGCTTCGCCGCGGAAAACGCCGAGTTCGATGTTGGTGTTGCCCACGTCTACTAGTAGCAGTAGGTCTCTCTTGGATTCCTCTAGTTTCGTCATTCGATGATCTCTCCGGAACGAAGGGTCTGCTCCACTCCCTCGACCTCCAAACGAAGGTGCCCTGCCGTAGTGAACCCCAGAAAAGTCCCTTCCAAGTCTGTAGCGCCCACCCGGCACTGGAGCTGGTCGCCGAGCCGATGGATCGATCGGTCAGCATACTCCTTCACCACCTCGGATGGGGATCCCGGTTCCTCGATCCGGCGACAAACCGCGCCGATCAGCTCCGCTGCGAGGATACCCAGACTCGGAAGCTCAGCCTTGCTCCCGGCGCCGTTCGCGGAGGTGGCACAGAGATGCAGCGAGGCCGCCCTTGCCGTCGGCAGATCCACCACCTCGTGGCCGACATTGATTCCGAAACCGATGGCGACGCTCCGTCGCCCCTGAACCGAGGCAAACGAAGCCATCAAAACCCCACCGATCTTCCGCCACTCTCCCGCGAGATCGGCCACCAGATCGTTGGGCCAATCGAGGCAACACTGTACCGGTAGGTACCGATCCAAGACCTCGAGCAGGGCGAGGGGGACGACCAGGGGCAGGAGTTCCAACGCGGTGGGAGGAAGCTGATAGAGGAGAGTGGCATAGACACCGAGCCCCCCTCGACTTGACCATAGGCGACCCTGTCGACCACGCCCCGCCGTTTGACGCCACGCCACGAAGGCAGTCGGAACCACCTCGATCTCATCCCGCGCCAGGTCGCGCGCCACGTCGACGGCCAGTCGCTGGGTCGAGTCGATCTCACGGATGAGCGCCAGGTCCACCCGCGGCCGAGCCAGCGTCAACTCGCGCTGAAGCGACTCGAATCCGGTTGTCGGACTCACCCGGCCTGCAGCCCCTGCTGGATCTGCTGACGCCGTTCCTTCATCTGCTCCAGGGTTGCCCGTTGGGCTTCGACCACGGAGGCAGGGGCGCGTTCCACAAAGGAGGCATTTCCCAATCGTCCCTCGGCCGCAGCGATAAGACCCGAGAGCTTGTCGACCTCGGCTTCGAGCCGCTCCACCTCGGCCGCATCGAGTTCGACCGCACCGGCGACGATCCCCAGACGGACTCCATGAATCAGGTCCTGAGTCGATCCTTCGGGAGGAGGAGAGTATTGGAGGTCTTCGATCCGCAGCAGAAACTTCAACAGAGTCGCCTGTTCGGCAAAGAAGGCCTCTAGCGCATCGTCCTCCGCCGCTAAGTGCAGGGTAAGCGCAGCCTTCGCCGGAATCTCCAATTCGGCCCGCAGCGCTCGAACCCGCGTCACTACCCCCATCAACGCCTCCATCTGAGCTTCGGCCTGCGGATCCTCCCACGAGGAGAGGTCGCGAGGATACTCCGCCAGGGCGATCGACTCTGGATGGATCGCCTCGTGGCCGGGAAGGCGTTGCCAGAGCTCTTCGGTCAGATGAGGCATCACCGGATGGAGCAAACGAAGACTGCGATCCAGGACGCTGAGCAGGACCTCCCCGGACCGGGGGCGTGAAACGTCGCCCGAGAACACTGGTTTCGAAAGCTCGATGTACCAGTCGCACAGCTCACCCCAGAAGAAGTGGTAGAGCCGGTTGCAGGCTTCGTCGAAGCGGAAGATCTCGAGTTGTCGGTCGACTTCCGCCGCTGTCGCGGCGAGCCGCGACAGGATCCATCGCTCCGGGACGTCGAGTCCGGTCGGATCGAGGCTAGCCTGCACCTCGCTGCCCTCGACCTTCGAGAGACTGAAC
>JAIOJS010000230.1 GCA_019911795.1 Thermoanaerobaculia bacterium
CGGCCCCACCGGAGTCGGGAAGACCGAGATCGCACGTCGCCTGGCGCGCCTGGCCCGGGCTCCGTTCATCAAGATCGAGGCGAGCAAGTTCACCGAAGTCGGCTACGTCGGTCGCGACGTCGAGTCGATGATCCGCGACCTGGTCGAGGTCTCGGTCAATCTCGTCAAAGAGGAAAAGCGAGATGCGGTCCGTGAGCGCGCCAAAGCGGCGACAGAGGATCGACTCCTCCAGCTGCTCCTTCCCAGCCAGCCCAAGCCAGGCTTCTCGCCTCTCGAGGGCCTCGAGGTCAACGACTCGATGCAGGACTCTCGCGAGAAGCTACGAGAGAAGCTCCGCGCCGGAGAGCTGGAGGGTCGCAAGGTGGAGGTCGAAGTCGACGACACCTCGATGCCAAGCCTTGAGATGTTTACTCCTCAGGGTGTCGAAGAGGTCGGGCTGAATCTCAAGGAGATGTTGCCCGGCATGTTCGGTCGCCGCCAGAAGGCGCAGGTGACGGTGACTGAAGCACGCGAGATCCTGGAGGCCCAGGAGATCGAGAAGCTTCTCGACCGGCGGCAGATTTCTGTGGAGGCGCGACATCGGGTCGAACAAGCCGGCATCGTCTTTCTCGACGAAATCGACAAGGTCGCGGGCCGTGAGGGCGTGCACGGTCCAGAGGTGTCTCGACAAGGCGTTCAGCGCGACCTCCTGCCGATCGTCGAGGGGACCACCGTGACGACCAAGCACGGACCGGTGCAGACCGATCACATCCTCTTCATCGCCGCCGGTGCCTTCCATCTCGCTCGTCCCTCCGATCTCATCCCAGAACTCCAGGGACGATTCCCCATTCGAGTAGAGCTCCAGGCCTTGACTCGTGACGACTTCGTGCGCATCCTCACCGAGCCCAAGAGTTGCTTGACCCGGCAGTACACCGCGCTCCTCGGCACTGAGGGCGTCGAGCTCTCCTTCACCGAGGATGCCGTCGAGGCACTCGCTCGCCTCGCCGCCGAGGTCAATGCTTCGACCGAGAACATCGGCGCCCGGCGCCTGTCCACTTTGATGGAAAAGCTCCTCGAGGAGGTGTCTTTTGGCGCCCCCGACATGCAGGGAGTGCAACTGGCCATTGACGCCACGTACGTTCACAACGCCCTAACCGACATCGTCGAAGACCAGGACCTTAGCCGCTATGTTTTATAGAACCCTCCGCCCCTCTGCCAATGCCGACCGTCAGCCAACCGGCTCCACCTGGGCGAGAGGACTGCCTTTGATGACCGTCGCCATCCTTGCCGTCGCGCTCTCCGGCTGCGGCAAGAAGGGCGATCCCCTACCTCCACTCCGGACGATCCCCAATCCCACCCGAGACCTCGCCGTCACCCAGCAGGGAGACGTGCTCTCCCTGCGCATGAGCTACCCCAGCACCACCACCGACGGCGCCCTGCTACCAGGGCTAGACGCCGTGGAACTGTGGCAGACGGTACGGCCCGTTGCGGATCCCGAGCGTCCTCCCGTGGTCGAAGCTCGTGAGTTCGAGGCAACCGCCAACCGGCTCCTGGTGATCCAGGGACCCGAGCTCCTCGCCGCGACCGAGGGTGCACAACTCGTCAGCCGACTCCCCCTATCCGGCCTGGCCGAGGATCCCGTTCAGCTCCACGTCTTCGCCATCCGGTCCCTGGCCACCGGCGGAGAACTCTCGGCCTTTTCGAACCTCGTCCACCTCGTACCGGAGCCCGCGCCGACCCCTCCGGGGAACGTCAGCATGGAGCCAGGCCCCGAGGGGATCCTGCTGCACTGGGACGCTCCCCCCGAGCCTCTCGAGGGCTACAACATCTATCGCCGCCCCGCTCAAGCTCACGGCTACGCCGCACCCCTGGCTTTCAAGCCAGCGGAGAGTGTGGAGTTTCTCGACGAAACGGCCCGCTTCGAACAGCGCTATATCTACACCGTCACCGCCGTCTCCAGTCGAGACCCTCTGCGGGAGAGCAGTTTCTCCAAGGAACGTGAGGTCGAGTACATTGACATCTTCCCACCCGCTCCGCCCTCAGACCTCGTCGCTTTGCCACGAACGGGCGGCGCGGACCTGGTGTGGAGGCCGAGCCCTGACGCGGACACCGTCGGCTATGTCGTCTACCGCGCGGACCCAGGCCTGGACTTCCTCCGCATTACCCCGGATCCGCTCACCTCACCCGAGCTGACGGATGCTGGGCTCGCCTCGGGCGTCACCTACCGCTATCAAGTAAGCGCGGTCGACGGCGAGGGTAACGAAGGTCCACCGTCGCAGACGGCGACATTGACGACTCCGTGACCGAGGTCTGGCGGCTGTCGGGGGCCGGAAACGACTTTCTCGCCGTGGTGTCGCCGACGACGCCACCGAGCGACGACCAGATCAGATCCTGGTGCCAACGCGGGGTTTCGCTGGGAGCCGATGGAGTTTTCCTGCTATCGCCCCACGATCCGGTGGAGAACCAACCGGCGGTGCGCATGCTTCACTACAACGCTGACGGGGGGCGAGCCCGACTGTGCGTCAACGGGACTCGCTGTGCCGCCCGCCTCGCCCTCGAGCTGGGATGGGCAGAGGATCACGTCACCGTCGTTACCGATGCAGGTCCGATTCGAGCCATCGCAGTGGGTGCCTCCGAGATCGAACTTCAGGCTCCCTTGCCCGATGGAACGCCTCGCCCCTTGTCCATGGAAGTCGGCGGGGAAACGATCTCCCCCTGGTTCGTGCGTGTCGGCGTCCCCCATCTCATACTGGAGTGGCCCCAGGACCTCGCGACCTGCCCGGTGGCACAACTCGGACCCCTCCTGCGTTCGGCTCCCGGTCTCGATGACGAAGGAGCCAATGTCAATTTCGTCCGCTTCGTAGCCGAGAATCAGATCCAGATCAGGACCTTTGAGCGGGGGGTCGAAGCAGAAACGCTGGCCTGTGGCAGCGGGATCCTCGCCGCCTCGGCGGTTGGGCTTCATCACGGTCGTCTCGTCTCCCCATGGACGGTGTCTGTGGCAAGCGGGCATCAGCTCACCCTTTCCGGTCAGTTCGCGGAAGGCACCCTCGAGTCCTGGTCGATCCGCGGTGACGCCCGCCTTCTGGGACGCACCGAGGTCTATCCCGGGGCCGAGCACGTACCTTCCCCACGAGCCTGGTAGGGCCGAGTGGTTCGTTCCGATCTGGTAAGCTCCCGCGCTCATGAGTGAGCAAGCGCCCAAACCGTCAGTCTTCCTTCCCGTCGAAGAGCAGATGACTCTTCTCGCCCGAGGAGCCGTCGACCTCATCGAAGAGGATCAACTCCGTCAGAAGCTGCAGAAGTCCAGGGACAGCGGCACCCCGCTCACCGTGAAAGTTGGTTTCGACCCCTCATCGCCGGATCTGCACCTCGGTCATACCGTCCTTCTGCGGAAGATGCGCCATTTCCAGCAGCTCGGCCACCGCGTCATCTTCCTCATCGGGGACTTCACCGCCATGATCGGGGACCCGACCGGCAAGAAGACGACCCGGCCGCAGCTGACGAAGGACCAGGTGCTTTCCAACGCGCAGACCTACCAGGACCAGGTGTTCAAGGTCCTCGACCGAGAGACCACGGTCGTCGACTTCAACAGTCGGTGGCTCAGCGCTCTTGGCGCCGAGGGGATCGTCCGCTTGGCCGGTCGCTACACGCTAGCTCGACTGATGGAGCGAGATGATTTTCGGACACGCTTCGCCGAGGGGCAACCGATTCATGTTCACGAACTGCTCTACCCCCTGGTCCAGGGCTACGACTCGGTGGCCCTCGAGGCGGACGTCGAACTCGGTGGGCACGACCAGATCTTCAACCTCTTGGTGGGACGAAACCTCATGCGTGAGGAGAATCTCGCCCCCCAGATCTGCCTCACCGTACCGCTTCTCGTGGGACTCGATGGCACCGAAAAGATGTCGAAGAGCCTGGGCAATGCCATTGCCCTGGACGATCCGCCCCGAGAGGTCTACGGCAAGACCCTTTCGATACCCGATGACTTGATGTGGGATTGGTACCTCCTCCTCACCGACCTGCCGGAGTCCGAGATCGCGGAGCGAAAGCAGGCGGTCACAGCGGGTGACGCCCACCCCAAGGCCCTCAAACAGGAGCTTGCGCGAAGGATCGTCACCGACTATCACGGCGCCGAAGCCGCCACCGAAGCCGAAGCCGAGTTCGAGAGGGTCTTCGCCGGAGGTGGTGCCCCCGACGATCTCGAGCAGATCGACATCGCCGCTGCCACCCCTCTGTTCCGGCTCCTGGTGGAGGCAGAGCTCGCTTCGAGCAACAAGGAATCCCGACGCTTGATCGAGCAAGGAGCCGTTTCCGTGGACGGCGAACCTCTGCGTGGTCCCGAGGCCATTCAGCATGAGCTTTCGGCACGCCGCGAACCGTACCTCTTGAAGGTGGGCAAGCGGCGCTTCGCGCGAATTCGCATCCTCTGACCGAAGATTGGGCTTCACCTGAGGCGAACTGCCAATCGCGGTACAATCCCATCCAATGCCTCGCCTCTCGGTCCTCGTTACGCTCGTCATCACCCTGGCCTCCTCGCTCGGAGCTCAGGAGCCCTTCCGACGCACGGGTCATGCCTTCGGCGTGACCGTGGCGGTGGCCGCCGCGGGCCCTGATTGGGGCCGCCTCGCGACTGCCATCGATGCCGAACTGGAACATCTAGCGACGCTCGAGACCCTCGTCGATGGGAATGCCGGGGCACTGGGCGACATCAACCAACACGCCGGCGGCGGCCCCCGAGCCGCTTCCCCCGATCTCGTGGCCCTCTTGCAACGGGCCCTCACCTTCTGTCACTGGAGCGAGGGACGCCATGGTCCCTTGGGAGGCTGGCTCTATTCGACCTGGGGACTGCGGGAACCCGTTACGTCCCTGCCCGACAACGCGGCGATGAATCGCAGTATCAACCTGTCGTCGTGTGAACTCCTCACGGTAGATAGTGCTGCCAACACCGTGGCCCTCGAGAAGCCCGCCCGACTCGACCTCTGGGG
This sequence comes from Thermoanaerobaculia bacterium, assembly GCA_019911795.1. GTDB lineage: Bacteria > Acidobacteriota > Thermoanaerobaculia > Multivoradales > JAIOJS01 > JAIOJS01. The sequence continues at coordinate 4,968 of JAIOJS010000230.1, forward strand.
CTTCGAACGTGGCTTTTCCGTCGACACCCTTCTCGACCGGCTCTCCCAGAAGGGCGTTGGCAACGTCACGGTACGCATCGGTAATGTGCAGGGAGCACGTGGCGAGGGTCCAGATGGCCAGGGGTGGCCCTTGAGTCTGCCTCTGCCCTCCAAGCTCGCCGACCTCTACGGCAAGACCTTCCTCTTCAACGAGAGCATGGCGATCGCTTCGCCGGACGCCGGTAAGATGCGCATGGGCGGTCTGTCCTTCGCTCCCTTCCTAGACCAACGGTCGGGACAACCTCCGGAGGGTGTCGCCGCCGCCATCGCGGCCGCCCAGAATGCACTAGATGCCGAGGCACTGGCCGCGACCGTCTACATCGCTGGCTCTCGACATGGAACCTACCTGATCACCAAGCTCCGACCGCCGCCATCGGTCCTCTGGTGGCTCGGCACCGGCAAGGGAGAGGGGCTGCTGACCGACTACCGGTGGTCGCGACGCAAACGACGACCTTCTCCCTAGGCCTACGAAGTGGCGCGACGGCACCTTAGCGAACTCGGCATCGGATGGCGTGTCACGCTCACCGTCGCCGGGATAGTGCTTCTGATCGTAGGTTTCGCCGGCCTCGCGCTACCAGGCATTCAGGGCGTCGTAACCCTCGTCTTCGCCCTGGTGCTTCTCTCGATAGCGAGCGAAACCACCCATCGACTCGTGCGCCGAGGCTTCAGGCGCTGGCCACAGGGATGGCGCCGCTTCCTAAGGGGTCGGCGCTGGGTCGAGCGGCACCTCCGACCCAAGCACAAGGTCGAGGTCGATCACGAGGCCGGCGAGAAGCGTGATGACCAAGAGGCTCCGCCCCCCGGATCGCCGCAACCCTGACCCGCCTCCCGTTGACTCTACCTACCAGTCGCGGCGAGTCGATCCAGTATAGATCTGGCGAGGACGGTAGATCCGTCCGTCGGGATCGAGGCGCATTTCGCGCCAGTGGGCGATCCAACCTGGCAAGCGACCGAGAGCGAACATCACGGTAAACATATTGGTCGGAATCCCCATCGCTCGATAGAGAATGCCACTGTAGAAATCCACGTTGGGGTAGAGCCTGCGCTCGACGAAGTAGTCGTCCTCCAGGGCGATGCGCTCGAGGTTCTTGGCAATGTCGAGGAGTGGATCGTTCTTCCCCATCTCCTCTAGGACCTCATCGGCCGCTGCCTTGAGGATCTTCGCCCGCGGATCGAAGTTCTTATAAACGCGGTGACCGAAGCCCATCAAGCGGAAATCGGAGTCCTTGTCCTTGGCGAGGTCGACGTACTTCTCGTAGTTGCCACCATCGTCGCGAATGCGGGTGAGCATTTCGATAACCTTCTGGTTGGCACCGCCGTGCAGCGGACCCCAAAGGGCGTTGATGCCGGCAGAGATCGAAGCGAAGATGTTGGCCTCACTACTGCCGACCATCCGCACCGTCGAGGTGGAACAGTTCTGTTCGTGGTCGGCGTGCAGGATGAGAAGCAGGTTGAGAGCACGCTCCATGACGGGTGAAATGCGGTACGGCTCGGCCGGCACCGAAAACATCATGTGGAGGAAATTCTCAGTGTACGAAAGCTCGTTCGATGGGTACATGAACGGCTGACCGATCGACTTCTTGTAGGAGAAGGCGGCGATCGTCCGCGCCTTCGAAAGGAGCCGGATGATATTGAGTTCGTTGTTGTCGATCGCCGATCGCGGATAGTAGCTCGACAGCGACGCGACCATGGCCGAGAGAATCGCCATGGGATGGGCCGTTGCCGGAAAACCGGAGAAGAAATTCTTCATGTCCTCATGAATGAGGCTGTGATAGGTCAACTTCCGGTTGAACTCCGCGAGTTCGTCTGCACCGGGGCGACTGCCGTAGATCAAGAGGTAGGCAACCTCGGTGAACGTAGCGTTCTCGGCGATCTGCTCGATCGGATACCCGCGGTAGCGCAGGATCCCCTTCTCGCCGTCGATGAACGTGATCTCACTGGAGCACGATCCACTGTTGGCAAAACCGCTGTCCAAGGTCACGGCACGGGTGGCGGACCTTAGGCCTCGAATATCGATACCTACCTCTCCCTCTGACCCCACCACAATCGGGAGTTCGTACTCTTTTCCATCGAGAATCAACTTAGCCGTCTTCATCGAAGCCTCCACACTGGCCACTCGAGTCGCTCCTGCGTCCCGGGCTCTTCTTGGTTCTGGGAGTGTTGCCGCGAAACTGAGAAGAGTCCGAACTTCTCCGCGTTGCGGCGTCGAGCCTCGAGCCGCTAGCAAGGTAACCATTCTAACCCCCTGTCGCGTTGGGATCAACTGACGCCGCAACGCGGCAGGTGAGCCGGGCGACAGCGCTTCGACGGGGGTCTCACCTGGATAGGAAGTCCAGGAACTCCAAGAAAACCGACACGGTCAGACTCCGGTCGCCTCGGCCCCCCAGAGGAGCTTATGAAGCTGAAGCTGAACCCGAACACCAAGCCGGTCGCGCA
>JAIOJS010000231.1 GCA_019911795.1 Thermoanaerobaculia bacterium
GGTCAAGGAGGCATTACCTGCTGCCAGGTGGTAGCCGTACACATCGACGTCCTCACCTCGAACCGAGGAGAGGTTCTGCTTCTGGTCGATGTCGCGGACTTCACTCAGGGTGTCGCGCAAGCGCGCTGCCCGTTCGAACTCCAGAAGCTCCGACGCCTCGTGCATCTCCCACTCGAGGCGCTTGAGCAACTCCTCGGTGCGGCCGCCGAGGAAGAGGCTCGCCTCTTCCACCGCTTCCCGGTACTCCTCGGCGGTGGTCAGGCCAGAAACACAGGGTCCGAGGCAACGGTGCATCGGATGGTAAAGACAGGGGCGCGGCAGCGAGCCATCGATGGGGATGCGGCAGACCCTCACCTGAAAGAGCTTCTGCACTAGCTTGATCGCCTTGCGGGCCCGCCCCCCGGGGAGGTACGGTCCGAAGTAGGCCGCGCCGTCGTTGCGAATCTGCCGCGTAAAGACGAGCCGAGGCCATTCCTCGGCCAAGGTCAATTTGATATAGGGATAGGTCTTGTCATCACGGAGCAGGATGTTGAAGCGGGGGCGATGGGTCTTGATCCAGTTGTTCTCGATCAGCAGCGCCTCGGCCTCGGTGTCGGTCAGGACCACCTCGAGGCTACGTGCCTCCTCCACCATGATCCGCAGGCGCGGGTCCGCAAGATCGCGGGTGTACGAGGGGACCCTCTTGCGCAGCGACTTCGCCTTGCCCACGTACAGAGGGAGCCCTTCACCATCGCGAAAAATGTAGATCCCAGGCCGGTCCGGTAGCTGCCGTATCCGCTCGACGAGCAGTGGATCCAGACTCAACTCCATCCCCCTTCATCGCGACCTTGCCAACGCCGCCTCTCACGGCGCCCGTACTCACGCATAGATCTGGAGCTCACGCAGCTCCTTGACCTGGTCTCGGATACGAGCGGCCTCCTCGAACTCGAGGCGCTTGGCGCAGGCTCGCATCTCCTTTTCGAGCCGGCTGATTCGCTCGTTCAGGGATAGGTTGGAATCCTCCGCTACGTCGGAGAGACGCTGAGTACCCGCGGCATAGAGATCGAGTTGGGCCATCTTGACCAACGGACTGTGGATGTCCTTGATGATCGTCGCCGGCTCGATGCCGTGAATCTGGTTGTACTCGTGTTGACGAAGTCGCCGGCGCTCGGTCTCGTCGAGAGCCTTCTGCATCGATCCCGTGACCTTGTCGGCGTAGAAGATGACCCGCCCCTCGACATTTCGCGCGGCCCGTCCCGCCGTCTGGATGAGTGACGTCTCACTGCGCAAGAAGCCCTCCTTGTCGGCGTCGAGAACCGCCACCAACGAGACCTCCGGCAGATCGAGTCCCTCCCTCAGAAGGTTGATGCCGATCAAGACATCGAACTCCCCCTTGCGCAAGCCGATCACGGTCTCTACGCGTTCCATCGTGTCGATATCGCTGTGCATGTAGCGCACCCGCAATCCGAGCTCCTGGAAGTACTGGGTCAGCTCTTCGGCCATGCGCTTGGTCAGGGTGGTCACGAGAACCCGCTCGTCCCGCGCGATCACGATGCGAATTTCCGCCAGGAGATCGTCGACCTGACCGCGAGCGGGCCGAACCTCGATCTCCGGATCGAGAAGGCCGGTGGGACGAATGAGCTGCTCCACCACGACCCCGCCGGTCCGTTCCAGTTCGATCGGACCGGGCGTCGCCGAGACGTAGATACGCTGTCCGACCCGTTCTTCGAACTCGTCGATGGTGAGAGGACGGTTGTCGAGCGCGCTGGGCAGGCGGAAGCCAAACTCGACGAGGTTCTCCTTTCGCGATCGATCACCGTGGTACATGCCGCGAACCTGCGGCAGGGTCTGATGGCTCTCGTCCACGACCAGTAGAAAGTCCTCGGGTAAATAGTCCAAGAGAGTCGGTGGAGCCTCTCCCGGTTGCCGCCCGGTGAGGTGACGAGAGTAGTTCTCGATCCCCTGGCAATAGCCCAACTCCTGCAACATCTCCAGATCGAACATGGTCCGCTGCTCGAGGCGCTGGGCTTCGAGCAGTCGATTCTGTCCCTCGAGGAATGCCAGTCGATCCTGGAGCTCATCGGCGATGGTTTCGAAGGCTCGCTCGAGCCGGTCGCGAGGAGTCACGTAGTGGGTCCGCGGATAGACGGCGACGCGCTCGATCTCCTGCACCACATCGCCACGCAGGGGATCGAAGGTCGAAATACGTTCGATCTCGTCCCCGAAGTACTCGATTCGCAGAGCGTTCTCTTCGTACACCGGAAAGATCTCCAACACGTCGCCTCGAACCCGGAACGAGCCCGGGAAGAGGTCCATGTTGGTGCGCTCGTACTGCATGTCGACGAGGCTTCGGGTCGCCTGGCCGCTCCCCGGCGAGTCGCCGAGGTCGAAGAAGAGCAACATCCCGTAGTAGGCCTCGGGGGAGCCGAGACCGTAGATGCAGGAGACCGAGGCGACGACGATGACGTCCTGACGTTCGAAGAGCGACTTGACGGCCCGCAGCCGCAGTTTGTCGATCTCCTCGTTGATGTTGGTCTCTTTCTCGATGTACGTGTCGGACTGCGGAACGTAAGCCTCGGGCTGGTAGTAGTCGTAGTAGGAGACGAAGTACTCGACCGCGTTGTTGGGGAAGAAGCTTCGGAACTCCTGAAAGAGCTGCGCGGCCAGGGTCTTGTTGTGCGACAGGATCAACGTCGGTCGTTGGACGGCCTCGATCGTCTTGGCGATGCTGAAGGTCTTGCCAGAACCGGTCACCCCGAGCAGGACCTGCTCCTTCAGTCCAGCGTCGAGCCCTTCGACCATCTGCCGGATCGCCTCCGGCTGGTCTCCGCTGGGCGTGAAGGGCGAGATGATTTCGAAGCGTCCCATCATCCGATCTTATCGCCGGCCGGACCCCGAATGTGCCAGAACAGTGCCGATCTCTTCAGGTCGGAGGAGAGGCTACTCCCCCTTTAGGCCAGGGCCGGCGACAGCGAGGGGCTTCCCCTGCGATCCGCGGTCGGCAAGGGTTCGGACGACTCCTCTTGATCTTCTGGCCTGGGCTCTTCGACGGACTCACCGGTGACCCTCTCCAGGGCGCTGGTCAGCTCGCGGACCTGTTCCACGGATAGGCCGTTGTCGATATCGGGTGCCATCTCCATGAACTTGCCTTGCAACCGTTGCAGCGCCGCCGGATCGACGTTGGCTTCCTCGACGGCAGCGTAGAGGCCGGCGAAGGCGTCGCGTAGACGCGTTCGGTCGGCCGCGGGCAGATCCGCCGGCAACCCCTTCTCGACTTCGGCTTCGACCTTCTTGAACACCCAGATCAACGCATCGTTGGCCTTGATCATGAAGACGATCATGCCGATGCCGAAGAGAAGGACGAGGAACCCGCAGCCGAGCAGAGCCACCTTCCCACAGCCACTACTCGCGGCTGCCGGCATCGAGGGTCCCTTGGGCCCCCGGGCAAACGGCTCTGGAAGCGCCGGGAGTTCGAACCCCTCTCCAGTAGCCGAGTCCGCCCCTCCAGGAGCCGACGAGCGTGAAAAATCCGAGGAATCAGCAGAGTCATTGGGACCGTTCATAACGACTTTGTATCACCGCCGTGACGGAGGGGCAAGCCAGCGGCCTGCCGTCGCTCCGACCCGGTGACTTCATGCCTCCCATCAACCCGTTCCTCATGGGATAATCGCCCCATGGATCTCGACGACCCGATCACCCCTGCCCCGCCGACGGCGAAGTCCCCTCGCAAAAAGCCGCCCACCAGGAAGACAAAGCACAGTCCCCGTACCAAGGGTCGCTTTTCGCTGTGGCGGCATCTGTGGCGCTGGGCGTGGCTCTACGTGATCGTTCTCGGGACGATCAGCGGAGCCGTCATGGCCGCCATGATCCAGCGTCCGGAGGTCGATGCCCTCGCCGACTTCACCCCTGGCCTCATCACCAGCGTCTACGACCGCAATCAGGGCCTGTTGACGACGTACGCCGTAGAGAACAGGATTCTCCTGGCTGAAGATCAGCTTCCCCGACTCCTCAAAGATGCGGTGCTCGCCGTCGAGGACGCCCGCTTCTACCAGCACAGCGGTATCGATCCCACCGGAATCCTGAGGGCGATGCGCACCAACTTCGCGGCCGGACAGATCATCGAGGGAGCGTCGACCTTGACCATGCAGGTGGCGGAAAATCTCTTCCACACTCGCGGTCGAGACTGGCAACACAAGATCGCCGAGGCGCTCCTTGCGGTCGAGATCGAGAAGCGCTACAGCAAGCAGCAGATTCTCACCCTGTACTGCAATATCGTGTACATGGGCGATGGTGTCTACGGCATGCAGGCGGCCGCCGAGCACTATTTCGGCAAGTCAGTCGGTGACCTCACCATCGCCGAGGCCGCCACCCTGGCCGGAATCCCCAAGCGCCCTACCGACTACAGCCCGAATCGCAACCCCGACCTCACCCTCAAGCGCCGCAACCACGTCCTCAATCGGATGGTGGATACCGGAGCCATCACTCGCGAGGAAGCCGACACCGCAACGGCAACGCCGATCGAGGTCGTCAAGAAGAGACGTCGGGAAGCGGACGAGGGCGCCTACTTCTCCGAGGACGTCCGCCGTCAGCTCGAGCAACAGTTCGGATCCAAGGAGCTCTACGATGCCGGACTGCAGGTGGTGACGACGCTGGACCCGCAGATCCAGGGCGTCACTGAGACCGCCGTCCGGCGCCAGCTGAGCGCCATCGACCACGGCAAGGGCTGGCGGAAGATCGAAGAGCACATCAGTGAATCCGAGTTGGAGACCCACGAACTGCCCTCCTGGAACGCCAAGAAGGATCTCGAGCCGGGGCTCTGGTTCGAAGGCATTGTCCTCGAGGCGGAAGCTCGACGCGCCCTAATTCGCTATCGCGACCAACGGCTCGAGCTCGATCCGAGCGGCACCGAGTGGACGCGTCAGAACCGCATCGACAAGCTCCTACAACCGGGAGATATCGCCTGGTTCCGCTGGGATACGGACGGTCCCGACGACAAGAATCCTCCCCGTCTGATCCTCGAGCAGGAGCCCGAGATGGAAGCGGCCGCCATCGTCCTGGAGTCCGCAACCGGGGCGATCAGAGCCATGGTGGGGGGGTGGGACTTCGGCCGCAGTAAGTTCAACCGGGCCACCCAGGC
>JAIOJS010000232.1 GCA_019911795.1 Thermoanaerobaculia bacterium
CCCGAGAACACCACGCCCACCACTTTGACGAAACAGGCGACCGCCAACGCTCCGGTCGCCGCCAGAACTGGTGCCGCAAGTGCCGCCCACACCGAGCCCGAGCCACTCGCCGCCCTGACGAGGCCAAGGTAGATCAGCAGCTCGCTCGCGAAACCATTGCCCGGCGGTAGGCCGCAGATCGCGACGGAACCCGCCACGAACAGGCCGGCCGTCCACGGTTGCCGCCGCGACAGCCCGCCCATTGCTTCGAGGTCCCGGGTCCCCGTCGCGTGCACTACGGAACCGGCCCCCAGGAACAGTAGCGACTTGAACAGCGCGTGGTTCCAGACGTGGAACAGGCACCCGGAGAGGCCCAGCACCACCAGGGTTGGCTGACCCGTCGATCGGCCCACTAGTGCCAGCCCCAGTCCCAGGAGCATGATGCCGACGTTCTCGATGCTGCTGTAGGCGAGCAGTCGCTTGAGATCGCGCTGGGCGCAGGCGAAGACGATCGCAACGAGCGCCGAACCACCGCCGAGCAGAAGCACCGCCCCGGCAACCGGGGCCTGAACCGGCAGGAGGGACGTAGCTCGCACCAGGCCGTAGACTCCCATATTGAGCATCACGCCGGACATCACCGCCGAGACGTGGCTCGGCGCCGAGGCGTGCGCCGCCGGAAGCCACGAGTGCAGCGGCATCACACCGGCCTTGATGCCAAAGCCGACGATGGCGAGCAGTGCCGCCGCGAAGGCGAGGCCGGGTGCCGTACCGGTGGCGAGCGTTCGCAGACCGAACTCGCCGTTGGCGATCCCGAGCACGGCGAAGAATCCGGCGATGGCGAGTGTTCCCACGTGGCTGTAGAGCAAGTAGAGCCAACCCGCAGCGCGGACCTCGGTCGATTCCTCGGTGGTGAGCGCGAAGTATGCGGCGAGTGCCATCACCTCCCAGGCGACGAGAAAGCTCCCCGCGTCGCGAGCGAGGGTCACGAAGACCATGGCACCCAGCAGCAGTCCGAGACTGAAGCGGAGCCGCCTCCCGTTTCTAGGGTGTTGGCGTGCCGGCCAGTACCGTAGTGCATACACCACTGCCAGGCCGCCCACGACGAAGACCGGGAGCGCGAAGAATGCCGAGAGTGCGTCGATGCCGAGAGCGAGGCGGAGGCCGCCGACTCCGCCCCCGGACACCCAGTGAGTGCTCGCGTCCCCGGACAGAGCGAGGAACACCCCGACGCCGCCGACGCCGGCAGCGAGAAGCGTTACCGCGGTGGTGATTCGTGGTCCCCACGGGGACCTCCAGGCGAGCAGGAGGCCGGGCACACCGCTCGCGGCGAGCAGTGAACCGCCGACCACGACCAGCGTCAACGACATCGGCGACGCCTCACCCACCGCTCCCCAACGCACCGGCGAAGGCCCAGACGAGGAGTGGCAGTAGCAATGCGAGCAGGTAGACGATGTAGCGCTGGAGCCGCCCTTGGGGCAGCGCCCGAAACCAGGAGGCCACGGTTAGGGCGAGGCGGACGCTAGGCCGCAGGAGGCGATCGAGGACGGTGTCGTCGACGTGGGAGGCGAATCGCGTCGGCGCCGGGAAGTAGCCCTCGACCTGCGCCGGCTGGACCGTCGGGCGCAGGGCCCAGGCGAACCGCGACGTCACCAGCTCGGCGAACGACGAGCTCGTGTACTGGAGCCGCGGCGACGCCTCGGAGTAGCCGCAGTTCCAGGTTGGTAGGTCCGGCCGCTCGGCGCGCGCCCGCCGCCACGCTGGGCGTACTGCAATCAGCAACAACCCCACCGCCGCCACCAGCGCGAGGCCCAGGCCGCTCACCCAGCCGAACGGCACCAGGGTCGTGAGCGGTGGCGCCGCCGTTCCGCCCAGCCACACCGACGTTACCCGGTCGAGCGCTGGAGCTACCAGCGACGGCCGCAGCCCGAGCAGCGCGCAGGCCAACGCCAACGCCGCCATCGGACCGAGCATGCCCGCCGGCGCCTCGTGGGCTCGGCGCGCCCGTTCGGAGCGCGGCGAGCCCGAGAACACCACGCCCACTACCTTGACGAAACAAGCGACCGCCAGAGCCCCGGTCGCGGCCAGAACGGGTACCGCCAACGCTGCCCACACTGCGCCCGGGCCACTCGCCGCCCTGACGAGGCCGAGGTAGATGAGCAGCTCGCTCGCAAAACCATTGCCCGGCGGTAGGCCGCAGATCGCGATCGAGCCCGCCATGAACAGCCCTGCCGTCCACGGCATGCGATGCGAGAGCCCTCCCATCGCTTCGAGATCCCGGGTCCCCGTTGCGTGCACCACGGAACCGGCGCCCAGAAAGAGTAGTGACTTGAACAGCGCGTGGTTCCAGACATGGAATAGGCACCCGGAGAAGCCCAGAACCACCAAGGTCGGCCGCCCCGTCGATCGGCCCACCAGCGCCAGCCCCAGCCCGAGGAGAATGATTCCCACATTCTCGATGCTGTGAAAAGCGAGCAGTCGCTTGAGGTCGTGCTGGCTCAGGGCGAAGAGCACGCCGAAGAATGAGGCCAGGCTACCGAGCGCGATCACCACGATCCCCCAGGCGAGAGGCGGCTCCGCGACGGCGGCGGTCACCCGCAGGAGTCCGTAGACCCCCATCTTGATGACCACGCCGGACATCACCGCTGAAACGTGGCTCGGCGCCGAGGCGTGCGCTGCCGGCAGCCACGAGTGCAAGGGCATCACACCGGCCTTGATTCCGAAGGCGACGACGGCCAGAGCGAACAGTACTGCACCCGTCGAGGAGCTCATCGCTGCCGGCAACTCGTCGAAGTGAGTGCTGCCGGCGATTCGGCCCAACTGCACGAAGAAGGCGAACAGGATCAGGATCGTAACGTGGCTGTAGAGGAGGAAGAGCCACCCCGCTTGACGCACGGTCGGCAGTCGCTCCTCCGTCGCGATCGCGACGAAGTTGGTTAGTGCCATGATCTCCCAGGCGACGAGAAACGAGACGCCGTCGCGCGCGAGCAAGATGAAAACCATGGCGCCGAGGAGTGCGCCGAAGCATAGTCGCAGCCGTCGGCCGTTGCGGGGTCGGCGGCGCGCCGGCCAGTACTTGAGCGAATAGAGCGCCGCCAGGCCGCCGACGACGAAGACCGGCAGCGCGAACCAAGCGGTCAACGGATCGACACCGAACTGGGCATTCGGCCCGCCGACGGTTGGGCCGAGGCTGACCTGGGCGACGAGACCGTTCGAAACGACCACCGCCGCGGTGATCGCGCCGGCGAGGCTCGCGACGACCGAGGCGCCGACGGCAATGCGCTCGCCGACGGGAGAGCGGCGAGCGAAGAAGAGGCCCGGAGCACCACTCAGCAGGAGCCCGACGCCTGCCAGGGCGAGCCAGGCGAGCGCGGCGATCGCTTCGGGTGAACCCTCTGACGCAGTCATCGGACAGCGGACGGAACAGCGGCGCAGCTGCTCTCCGCCCCTTTGGCTGCAGCGAAGATCTCCGCCCGCGGTGACTGCCCCATTACAGCTTCCTTGAAGCGCGCATCACGTAGAGCGAAGCTTAACCGGGACAGCAGATGGAGATGCGCACGGACGGTCGGGCTGATCAGCGTGAAGAGGGTCCCGACCGGCTGCCCATCGAGGGCGCCAAAATCCACCGGGCGCTCGAGGAAGCAGAGGGTGACGAGCGGTCGCTCGAGGTGAAGGATCACCGGATTGCGTACATGCGGGATGGCGATCCCGTCGCCGAGGGCGGTCGATCCGAGAGCCTCACGGGCCAAGAGCACTTCGTACAGGAACTCGCGGTCCACTTCGGCCGGGAGCCTCATCGCCTCCACCACTTGGTGAAGGGCGCTCGGCTTATCCTCACCTCCGATCCGATAGTGGATCCCGCCTGCGCGGAGCGCCTCGGTAAAGTTGGCGGGCGGCGTCGACTCGGACTCCTCTTCGCGAAAAATCTCCGGCGACACCGCGATCCGCCTCGAGGTCGCCCACTCGAGCAGCTCGACGCGATTGAATCGGTGCTGGTCATTGAGACGATAGGCCGGAATCGAGCCTTGCTTGATCCAGCGGTAGATCGTCTTCTCCGAGACGTTCAAGAGCCTGGCTGCGTCCTTGACGAGAAGCTTCACGGGAAGTTCATTTTCGCTTGGATGGACATTAGTGGACACTATTCACTTTTCGTCCAACAATGTCAATCTCGAATCCTTGGTGATCGTAGACATCTTCAGTGCCGATGCTCCTGGGCATTTTTGTCAATACACACATGGAAGGCCTATGTCAGTGCTAAGCTGTCACCAGCGTGAGAAGTATGTCCTCCATGATCGTTCTATGGCTCCCTATGCGGGTGGCTGCTATCCGCTACCTGGTCGATTCCGGACACCGAGTGATCGCCACGTGAATCGGCAGGCGGCGCGCAAGGGTATTGCCCTCTCTCCCGGGATCGCGCGGGGCTTCGCCTTCGTGATCGGCCGGCATGCAGCGACCCCGACTGAAGGACGGGAGGCATTGGAGGCCTCTGCCGAGATTGCACGGTTCCGTGCAGCGCTGCACCGTACGGAGGCCGGCCTCTCGCGCCTTCTCGGCTCGATCTCGACGGTCCTGGCCGACGCCGCAGGGGCGATTCTCGGAGCACAGCAGCTGATGCTGCGCGACCCGGCACTCGTCACGGTGGTCGAGAAGCGAATTCGAGAGCAGAGTACGACCGCCGAGGGGGCGCTTCTCGGCGTCGTAGAGGAGTTGGCCCGCGCCATCGAAGCCGTCGAAGATCCGTATCTGCGCGAGCGCGCCGGTGATGTGCGCGATGTCGGTCGGCGAATTCTCTCCGAGCTGGAAGGCAGCGTGCACGACGAAGAAATCCCGGAGGGGGCGATCATCGTCGCCCACGAGCTCGCCCCCTCGGCGGCGGCGACTCTGCCAGGACGGGTTGCCGGCGTCGTCGTCGAAACCGGGACGAGAGCATCCCACACCGCGATCCTATTGCGGACCGCCGGGCTTCCGGCCGTCGGCGCCGTCTCCGACGCGTCGAGCACGATCGAGCCGGGCAGTCCCCTTCTCGTCGACGGGATCTCGGGCCTCGTCTTCGTCGCTCCGTCTGTCGAGGTCGAGCGAGAGTACGAGCGCCTCGACCGCGAGCTGCAACAGCACCAGGCCCTTCTCGAGGACGAGACCGATCTCCCGACGGTGACTCGCGACGGTGTGGAGATCCACCTCGCGGCCAACCTCGGTAAGAGCGCTGACGTCGAGGCCGCGTTGCGCTGGAAGGCCGACTCGGTGGGACTTTTCCGGACAGAGTTCGCCTTCGGTATTCGGGACCGATTCCCAACCGAGGACGAGCAGGCCGCGATCCTCACCACCGTCGCCGAGCGGATGAGTCCGCGACCGGTCGTCTTCCGACTACTGGATCTCGGTGCCGAGAAGACACCGCTCTATTTTCCCCTGGCGGCGACGACCAATCCGGCACTCGGGCTTCGTGGAACCCGACTCCTCCTCGCGTACCCGGAGGTTCTGCGGACGCAACTGCGTGCGATCCTGCGCGTGCGGGCGGACTATGATGCGTCGATCCTCCTGCCGATGGTCGGTGGCGTCGAGGAAGTGAGAGCGGTCCGCGCGATGCTCGGCGAAGAGCTGCTCCAGCTGCGCCACCGCTCTGGTCTTTCGGTCCCGGCACCTCATGTCGGGGCCATGATCGAGGTTCCGAGTACGCTGCTAGTCGCCGACGAGCTTGCCCGTGAGTGCGATTTCCTGAGCCTCGGCACCAACGACCTCGCTCAATACCTCCTGGCCGCTAGTCGCGACGACCCCGAGATGAGCAGCTACTATCACGTCCTTCATCCCGCCGTGCTCCGCGGCATCGACCAGGTCGTTCGCGCGGCGGCGCGTGAAGGCAAGGAAGTGAACCTCTGCGGCGAGGCCGCGGGTGACCCGTTCTATACCGGCATCTTTGTCGGGCTCGGCTTGCGCCAGTTCAGCGCGTCCCCGCGGCAGTTCGGCGAGCTTCGCCACGAAGTACGCCGCCTCGACTGCCGTCGCTCACAGTCGCTGGTCAGGCGCTTGTTGCGGTGCTCGACCCGAGAAGAGATCCTGGGATTGATCGAGTCAGAAGAGACGTTCTCCTAGTCCTCTGGTAACATCGGTCTCGTCCGGACCCAAGCGGCCAAGTTGGGACCTCGCGGGTGGAGGAATAGGCAAGTCTTGCGCCCTTCTTCAAAGATGGAGAAGACCGTGAATGAGCTTAGTCAGACCGTCTTTATCGTTGACGACGATGCGGACGTGTGCGACTCACTCTCGATGCTGGTTCAGTCGGTCGGCCTCGAGGCCGAGACTTTTGACCAAGCCGTAGCCTTCCTCGAGGCTTACGAGCCCGACCGTAGTGGTTGCCTGGTGCTCGACATTCGAATGCCGGGAATGAGCGGTCTCGATCTGCAACGGCGCCTCAACGAGATGAATGCGATCCTCCCCATCATCTTCATCACCGGCCACGGCGATGTCCCGGCCGCGGTCAGGGCGATGCGGGCTGGAGCAGTGGACTTTCTGCAGAAGCCGTTCGATGAGCAGGTGCTGCTAGACCGAATCCACCAATCCCTGGGAAACGATGCACGCCACCGTCGGGAACTCGCGGAGAAGGACCTCATTCTCGAGAGAATCGCCACTCTTACCGTCCGCGAGCGAGAGGTGATGAATCTCGTGATCAAGGGGCTCGCGAACAAGAACGTGGCCGGCCAACTGGGCGTGAGCCAGCGGACGGTCGAGATCCATCGAGCCAGGGTCATGGAGAAGACCCAGGCGACCTCGCTGGCCCACCTCGTTCGCATGGCTATGAGCGTTGATGCCTGAGCTCTCCTAGCCCCACCTCGAGCGCCATCGTCTCTTGGTGCAGGCCATTTACGTACAACTCCCTATTCCGAATCTGGGCGCGGAATGGCCACACTCGACCCAGCCGGTAGTCGCTACGCTGGCCCAACTAACTTTTGTTGGCAGCCGATTCGGTGCGCTGGTGGAACGATGGAGAGAACGACGCCACCCCCAGACTCGATCGTGTATGTCGTGGATCACGACCCGGCCGTGCGTGACAGTTTGTGCCGACTCCTCGATGCGGTCGGCATCGAGGCGAAGTCATACGCTAGCGCCGAGCTCTTCCTCGAGTCCTTCGACCCGGGCCGGCTCGGATGCTTGGTGACCGAGGTGGAGCTACCCGGCCTGAGCGGGCTCGACCTGTTGGATCGACTTCGCGATCGCGAGATCGAGTCCCGTGCGGTCGTCCTTGCTAGCCACGGTGAAGTGGGACGCGCGGTTCGAGCGATGCGATCGGGCGCCATCGACTTCCTCGAGAAACCGTTCGTCGACCGCATTCTGTTGCAAAGGATTCTCGAGGTTCTCGGTCGCGACGCGAGCAGGGGGCCGACCAAGGACCGGTCGGATGCGGTCCGTCGTTAGACTGCAGTGAGGTCGTGTTGCGGCACGACTCTCTCCAAGGCCCAATCGGCACTGATGGCCGACCACAGAGCGAAGTGATCCCGGGGAGCGGCCCAAAGCTCGCTTCATGGCCACTGACAGCGAGGATCTACCCAGATCTAGCAGTCCCCATAGGTAGAAACCGCGAGTCTGTATCGGTAAGTCCGACTTACTTCCCTTGGCTCCTCCCTACAGACTGGTTCCCAACGCGGGCAGTTCCAAGGAGGACCAATCGACTATGCGTACCAAGGCACACCGCTGGGTCATCGTTCTGGCGGCTGGTGATGGGAACCGGCTACGGTCGTTCACCTCTCGGGCGACGGGAAAGCCGACGCCAAAGCAGTTCTTTGCCCTTCCCGGACGGCGCTCGATGCTTCAAGAAACCCTGGACCGCGCAAGACGGCTCGTTCCCCACGAGAGGATCGTGGTCGTTGTCGCCGCCCAACACCGGGAGTGGTGGGAGACCGAACTGCAGGATCTGCCGCCCGACAATGTGGTCGTTCAGCCGCAGAACCGCGGCACCGCAGCGGGCGTGCTACTTCCACTTCTCGTGATTGATGCGCGGGACCCGAAGGCGGAAGTCGTCATCATGCCCTCGGACCATTTCGTTGGCCGCACCGACGTGTTCACCTCCGCGATCGAAGAGGCCCTGGTCGAGGCGGTAGGGTCGAAGGATCGGATCGTGCTCCTGGGCGTAGCCCCTGAAACGGATGATCCCGACTACGGCTGGATACTCCCGGTTGGCACCCCAGCGTCGGGTGCCTCAACGAAGGTGATGGCCTTCGTCGAGAAGCCAGATGCGCGCAGCGCCCGGGAACTGATGCGAAGAGGAGCCTTAGTCAATGCATTTCTCATCGCCGCTCGCAGCCGAGCCCTCCTGAGGCTCTATGACCCTCAACCACGCCTGCTCGAGACGCTCCGTCCGATCGTCGCCGCGAGTGTGGTCGGTACTTCCGACGCCGCAGCGCTCGCGCGGTCCTACGAGAGCATGGAGAACCTCGACTTCTCACGGGACCTACTCCAACTATCGCCCTTGGACGGACTCCGGGTCTTGCCGATTCCGCCCTGCGGGTGGAGTGATCTGGGAACGCCCGAGCGCCTCGTCGCGTGTCTCGACCGCAGCAGCGGACTGTTTGCCGGGACGGGAACCACCGATGGCAAACCGTGTGCCGCGACGCCGAGGTCGATGACGGCGGGCCGGAATTGGCCGCCGGCAGTCTGGACCGGGCCGCTTGCGGGAGGTGGGACTACGATGCGGACGCAGAGGTAGCGCGAGCCTAGCTTGGCCCGAGTGGGCGCGATTGTAGGGACATTCGCATCGTGGTGAAGAGTGCTTCGGTTGAAACGCACGTCGATATGCGCTGGCCGCCGCGGTAGTAGAGCGTGGACTCGGCACCTCGTTTATGGTTGTTCTGGTCGATCTCCGGGCGTTTCGATGGCCGTCGCGAGAGTGAAGTGGAAGGTCGTACCGCTGTCCTCATTTCGCGCGAACCAGAGCCGCCCTCCGTGGGCTTCGACGATCGACTGGCAGATAGAGAGCCCTATCCCCATGCCGGATTCCTTGGTGGTGACGAAGGGATGGAACAGCTCCTCGTCGAGGCCTTCGGGAATGCCGACACCTCGGTCCTCCACCATGATCTCGACCTCGGCCTCACCCCGCGCTGCGGTTCTGATCAAGAGTCGTCTTTCCGCCGGCTCGACGTTTCGCATCGCGTCTAGGCCGTTGCGAATCAAATTCAGGACGACCTGTTGGATCTGGACCTTGTCGGCGATCACGGCGGGTACTGGATCTTCCAGTTGCATATCGATCCGCAGGCTCAACAGGTGGGCCTCGACTTCCATCAGCGCCGCGACGTCGGTGACGAGCTCGTTGATCTGTGCCTGTTCGCGCAGGCTCTCACGCCGGCTGACAAGCGACCGAAGGCGGCGGATCACTTCGCCGGCTCGCTTGGCACTGCGGCTGATCTTGTCCAGAATCTCTTGGAATCGAGGCTGGTCGAGCGAGCCGCGTTCCAACATGAACCGGCAGGTCTGCGCGTAGTTGCTGATGGCGGTTAGCGGTTGGTTGATCTCGTGCGCGAGGCCGGTGGCCATCTGACCCATCGCGTCGAGGCGGTCAACGTGGGCCAGGCTCTCGCGCAAGCGCTCGGCCTCGCGCTCGGCGTGTCGGCGTTTGGTGAGGTCTTCGAACTGTGTCACCAGCATGACAGGTCGACCGTTGGCGTCGTGGACTGCGCTCGCATGGGTTCTACCCTGGGCGGTGGAGCCGTCTTTCCGAATGTACTGGCGATCCTCGCTGTACCCGTCGACCTCGCCATCCCTCACTTGGCGAAGCCGTTCTCGAATCTGGGAGCCGAGTTCTTGGCCGGCGAAGTCACTGACGTTCATGGTCAACAACTCCTCTTGGGAGTACCCGAGAATCCGGCGGGTCGCTCGATTGGCGCTGAGTACCCTGCCTTCCAGGTCGGAGGTCAGGACCGCGATCGGTGCGTGATCGAACGCCACCTGGATCAGCTCGTCACTCTCACGGAGGCGCTCCGCGGCCTCTTTCTGCTCAGTGATGTCGATGGCGATTGCGAGGAGAGCCTGCTCGTTGGTACTCCCGTCGAGGAATGGGATCTTGGTGGACTCAAAGAGCCGGGTGCGCCCGGAAGCGTCTATGAATCGTAGGTCTGAAACAGTGACGGGCTCGCCGTGCTCGAGGACCTGTCGATCTTGGGCGCCGACGCGATTCACGTCCTCCGGGAGAACGCGATCCAATTGGTCAGACTGGCCAGTCAGCTCCTCGACCGTCGTACCGTACGCCTCGGCCACCGCCTGGTTCAAGAGGAGGAAGGTCCCGGCCGCGTCCTTGACAAAGATCATGTGGGGGACGAGATCGATGGTCTTCCGAAGCCTCGCTTCACTCGCCTGCAGCTGTTCCAACGCTTGAACCCGCTCAGTAACGTCCTCGATGAAACCTTCGAGGCAGCGGACGCGGTCGCTGTCGTCCGAATACACACCGACGGTGCGCTCAAAGACCCAGCGCTCATCGCCCGAACGAGTCCGAATCCGGTAGGTGAGATCGTAGGGCTTGCGACTCGCCAGCGCGAGGTCTACGGCCTGGCGCACCCGAGCCCGGTCTTGTGGGTGAATGAGATCGGCGTACTCGATGTCGCCGTCCACAAACGAGTGGGGCGCATACCCGGTGAGAGCGAGGCTTCCACGACTGACGAAGAGCATGGTCCAAGACGCGTCGTTCTTGCAGCGGTATGCCATCCCTGGGAAGTTCGCCATGAAGGTCGACAAGGCCCTCTGGCTCTCATCGAACTTCGCCTGGATCTCTCTTCTCGTCGTTAGTTCGCGGATGATTCCAACGAAAACGTCTTTCCCAGCGATTCGCGCGTGGCCTACTGAAAGATCGATCGGAAAGACGCTACCGTCCTTTCTGAGGGCTTGCACCTCTCGTCCGGTCCCGATGATCTTGGGAACACCGGATTCCCGATAGTTGCGTAGGTAGCCATCGTGCTCGCTCCGAAAGGGCTCCGGCATCAGGACTCTCACGTTCTCGCCGAGGACCTCGGAAGAGCCATAGCCGAACATGCGTTCAGCCGCCGGACTGAACGTCTGAATCCGCCCGTCGTCGCCGATTACGATGATGGCGTCGACCGCCGCAGCCACAAGACCGTCGAAACGAGACTCCGCGGCTCGCTCACTGGCTTCGGATCGCTCGGGCTCCGAGCCGCCCGTCGAGGTCACGCCCACCCTCTTCGCCGGCTGGTCTCGGCTCTCGGTCATGAAGGTCTCCTCAGGTGGCTGCTATCAGTTCAGAGCGTACTTGGAGTCTAGCTCAGCCCGACACTCGGGACCGCCGAGCACATGCTCCATCGGTGACCTCTCGAGGCGCCTCCAGGTCTGAGCCGTCGCCTACCCAGGGGTCTTGCCGGTCGAGGGCGCTTCGAGCAGCCCTTCGGTTCGGCGGGCACTCCGGTGAGTTCCCTCCGAGGTTGGTGGGAGTGGAATACGCTAACCAACGTCGACAGGAAGATTCCTTGTTTCTCTCGAGCATAGGTAGTGGCCGCAGGATCGGTAGGCACATTCTCGAATAGTCGTCGGTCGGTTGGTGCGCGAGAGTGGGGCGAGAGCGAGCGGACCGACGGAGCGATCGCGGTGCTTGGATCACGAAGACGGACCGGTTGAGGAGCCAAGTCATGCGGGAACAGTTCATCGACAGGACGAGGTTCATATCCTCGAGCGTGGGGTGGGCCCCAGGAATGCCCTTTCGAGGGAGTTGTTCAAGGGCTCGCTCGCAAGAGTTGCGAGGCCTTCCGCCCGTAGCTGCGGTTCCTTCATCGGTTTAGAGATGGCCCAAGAACAACACATTGCACCTTGGGCGCAGGGCTGGCAAGCGGTCGCCTCGATGCTGCACGTAGGCGTGGAGGATGGTCTCGAGGAGGAAGAGGTGGTTCGCAGAAGGTCCCACCATGGACCCAACCAACTCCGCAAGCACCTTCGACGCAGTGGGTGGAGCATCCTGATCGCCCAGTTCCAGAGCCTGATTGTCGTGTTGCTCGTCGCGGCGGCGGCCGTCGCCTTCGTCTTCGGTGAGACCTTGGAGGGTTGGGCCGTCGGGGTGGTGATCGGGCTCAATACGGCCATCGGCTTCTTTACCGAGCGAGGCGCGGTGCGCTCGATGGAGGGCCTCTACGCGCTGGGAAGCGTGAACACTCGTGTTCGACGTGGCGGACGAGTTCTGGAGATTCCGGCCTAGGACCTGGTGCCGGGAGACATCGTGGTGATCGAGGGCGGCGACGTCGTGACCGCCGACTTGCGAATCGTCGAGGCCTCGAAGCTCCAGGCCGACGAGTCGGCGCTCACCGGAGAGAGCCTACCGGTGGGAAAACAGGCCCAACCCGTGGCCCTCGAAGCGCCTCTGGCCGAGCGCGCTTCTATGCTTTACAAGGGCACCGCCATCACCCGGGGAGCGGGTGCGGGTGTGGTCACAGCGATCGGAATGGAGACCGAGCTGGGGAGCATCTCGGCGCTGGTGGCCGAAGCCGTAGTGGGGAGCACGCCCCTAGAAAAACGTTTGGACCAGCTCGGCCATCGACTCGTCTGGGTGACGCTCGTCGTGACCGCGGCCGTCACCGTCGCCGGCACTCTGGCCGGCCAGGGACTGGTGGTCATGATCCAGACCGGTCTCGCTCTCGCCGTCGCCGCCATCCCCGAAGGGCTTCCTGTGGTTGCGACCCTCGCCCTCGCGCGTGGGATGCGCCGGATGGCGCGACGTCACGCGCTCGTCAACCGACTCTCCTCGGTCGAAACGCTCGGCGCTACCAGTGTCATCTGCACCGACAAGACGGGTACCCTCACCGAGAATCGGATGACGGTAACCCGTCTCGTCCTGGCAACGGGCTCGGTGGAGATCGATCCGGGAGATCGACCTCACGCTTTTTGCATCGATGCCACCGCCGTCGACCCGCTCGCTCATCCAATCTTGTCCACGGCGCTCGAAACCGGGGTGCTCTGCAACAACGCCTCGCTGGGTTGTGCAGCGGGTCTCGACGGCGCGAGCGCCGTGGGCGACCCGTTGGAAGTGGCACTCTTGGTGGCCGGGGCGAAGGCGGGCTTGAGTCGCGAAGGTCTGACTCCCAACCTGCCGGAAGTCAGGGAAGAGGCGTTCGACGCCGACATCAAGATGATGGCCACGATCCATGCGGCCGACGGAGCGTACCGAGTGGCCGTCAAAGGCGCACCGGAGCCGGTCCTGGCCGCGGCCACCCACATACTGACCGAGAATGGACCCAGGCGGCTGGATGCCAGCGATCGGTCCTCTTGGACTCAGCGTAACGAAAAGCTCGCCGCCACCGGTCTGCGGGTGCTGGCCCTGGCCACCAAGCAGACCGACGCTCCCGATTCCGCGCCTTTCGAAGGCCTTACCTTCATTGGTCTCGTGGGTCTCACGGATCCTCCACGGGCGGAGGTTCGCGCCGCCATCGAGCGGTGCCAACGAGCTGGCATCAAGGTGGTCATGGTCACCGGAGACCAGCCGATCACCGCGTTGAGCGTCGGGAAGGAGGTTGGGTTGGTCACCAGCGAGGAGGATCGCGTGGTGCACGGCGGGGAGATGAAGCCGCCGCATCTGCTGAGCCGGGATGAGCGACGGGAGCTTCTCGATGCGCGACTCTTTGCCCGCGTCAGCCCCGGACAGAAGCTCGACCTGATCGAGCTCCACCAGCAGGCGGGCCACATCGTGGCGATGACCGGTGACGGAGTCAACGATGCTCCAGCCCTCAAGAAGGCTGACATCGGCATTGCGATGGGGCTACGCGGCACGCAGGTGGCGAAGGAGGCTTCGGACATGGTGCTGCTGGATGACGCTTTGTCGACGATCGTCGTAGCTATCGAGGAGGGGAGAGCTATCTTCGACAACATCCGCACATTCGTCGTCTACCTGATGTCCTGCAACGTGAGCGAAGTGATGGTCGTCGGGGTTGCCTCGCTGGTCGGCACGGCGTTGCCGATCCTCCCCCTTCAGATCCTCTTCCTGAACCTCGTGACCGACGTCTTCCCGGCGCTAGCCCTTGGTATCGGCCCGGGTGATTCACACCTGATGGAACGCAGACCGCGCGACCCGAGAGAACAGATACTCGGGCGACAGCAGTGGCTTCGAATCTCTTTCTACGGGGTCGTGTTCACGGCATCGGTGCTGGGCGCGCTCTCGCTAGCCGAGCGGTGGCTCGGTATGTCGCCAACCGAGGCTGTCACGGTATCGTTCTTGACACTGGCTTTTGCCCAGCTCTGGCACGTTTTCAACATGCGAGCGCCGGATGCGCCCGTCTTTCGCAACGAGGTCACCCGCAATCCGTATGTCTGGGGTGCGCTCGCGCTGTGCGCGACGATGACCCTACTAGCGGTCTACGTGCCGAGCTTGGCCGACGTGCTCGGTATCGTGCCGCCGGAGGCCCGGGGTTGGGGGCTGGCGCTTGGGATGAGCCTGATTCCGCTCGTTTTGGGTCAGGTGTTCGAGACTCTGTTCGGAGCGCGCTGTCGATCCCGGGTTGTCTCCCGCGCATCTCGAACGGTTGATCCTGCCCCACACCTGGGCTAGCTACTAGCTACGGTTATCCCGCAGATCGCAGAGTGTCCTTCTCCGACTTCTACAGGGTCGCGGCCATGATCCGTCGGGACCATCCACGCCTCTAGCCTTCGAGTAGGGCACGAGAATCGGCTCCGGGTCTTGTCGGAGTAAGTAGTGGCCGCAGCTCTCTAGGTAGTTCTTCGAATCGCTGGAGGCCGCAACGAACTTGCAAGATAGAGGTCGAACGATCGATCGCCAAGGGAATGAAAACGCCCTGCGGTGACCGCTTCGGGAAAGCCGTCTTCACACCGTCTACGACAATGACCAGGAGAACTGAAATGAACGTCGAACTTCCAGACACAGTAGCCGCCTCCACCGGAATGCCCAGAATCGGCGAGCCGGCGCCCGCCTTCGAGGCCGAGACGACCCACGGTACCCTCCGGCTCGAGGACTTCAAGGGCTCTTGGCTGGTGCTCTTCTCGCACCCCGCCGACTTCACGCCGGTCTGCACGACCGAGTTCGTCGCCTTCTCCAAGGCTCATCCGAAGCTCCGTAAACTGGGCTGCGAGCTGATGGGCCTGTCGATCGACAGCGTGTACTCGCACATTGCTTGGGTGCGAAACATCGAGAAGAACTTCGGCGTCGAGATCGAGTTCCCGGTGATCGCAGATCTCAACAAGGAGGTCGCGAGTCTTTACGGCATGATTATGCCGGGCGAGAGCAAGACGGAGACTTCGCGCTGCGTGTTCATCATCGATGGCCAGCAGACTATCCGAGCCATCATCTACTATCCGCTGACGACGGGGCGCAATATCGAGGAGATCGTTCGTGTCATCAAGGCTCTGCAGACCACCGACCAACTCGGGCTGGCGACGCCGGCCGACTGGCAGCCGGGCGAGCCGATGATCGTGCCTCCGCCCAGTACACAGGAGCAGGCGGCGGTTCGTGTTGGTGAGGCGGGTATCGATTGTACCGACTGGTACTTCTGCAAGCGGACTGTCTAGGAGGTGTGTCATGGCTTGTATTGAGTCCGATGGAACGCTCAGTCACTCGGCTCAGGCGATCCTGCGGCTGGCCGAGGAAGAGACGCCTGCGGAGGCCCTTGCTCGACTCCTCGGCCGCCCGCTGTACACGGTTCGCTCGAGCCTGCGCGAGCTCGAGGCGGCTGGGCTGGTGTCCTCGTCGGCAGGCGGTTACACCGTGACGCCAGCTGGAAGGGCCCGTGCCGAGGGGGCACCGGCGGGGGAGTCGACTTCGTGACCGAGAGCAGTTGGTGAGGATGGTCACCGCCAAGGATCCTCTCGGGTCCTCGCTCCCAAGCTGGGGGCGGCGCGGAAGGAAGGCGGGGGGAGCTGGTGGTCATTCCTAGGCTGAGGAGACTGGGTCGAGGCGTGCGGCACGCCCAGCGCTACAAGGAGGTCGCCGCCATCCTCGTCCGCTACGGTTTCGGTGACCTCGTCCACCGCGCTTCCCGCGACCAGGCGCTGGGTATGGAGCGACCCGATGGCGGTGGTTTGGAGGTTCAGGGCGGCTCGAGAGCCGAGCGGGTTCGGATGATGATCGAGGAGCTCGGCCCGACTTTCGTCAAGCTTGGGCAGATCCTGTCGATGCGCCCAGACCTAGTGGCTGCGGAGTACCGGCACCAGCTGTCCAGGCTCCAGGAGGAGGTGCCCCCATTTCCAGGAGCCCAGGCGCGCGGCATTGTCGAAGAGGAGCTAGGCCGGCCGATTGAAGAGCTCTATGGCCAGTTCGACGATGAACCCTTCGCGGCGGCCTCCCTGGGTCAAGTTCATGGGGCGCTGTCGCTCGACGGGGAGCCTCTGGCGGTCAAGGTCCAGCGGCCAGAGATCGTCCAGAAGATTCGAACCGACCTCGAGATCGTGCTCCATCTGGCGGGTTTCCTAGAGGATCGAGTACAGGACTTCGCGGTCCAGCATCCCACGCGGGTCGTCGAGGAGCTCGCTCGGACCCTCAATCGGGAGCTCGACTACACGGTGGAGGCTTCGCATACGGAGCGGTTCGCGCGGCAGTTTGCTGGCGATGAACGAATCAAGGTGCCGGGCGTTCATCGGGATCTCACGACGGCGCGCGTTCTGACGATGGAGCGTATTCACGGTCAGAGGCCGGACGATGTCGAAGCCCTCGAGGCGGCTGGACTGCAGCCTGAGTTGATCGCCCGACGGGGTACCGATCTCATCATGGAGCAGATCTTCGTCCATCGCTTCTTCCATGCTGATCCCCATTCCGGCAACATCAGGATCCTCCCCGAGGGAGTCATCTGTTATCTCGACTACGGCATGATGGGACGCCTCGACGGGCACGCAAGCGACGACTTCGCCGATCTGGTCCTGGCCATCGCCGATCAGGACCCGGCCGCCGCCACCGCGGCACTCGTTGGGCTCACTGGCGGAGACGATCTCGGCGAGAAGGGGCTGCTGGAGAGAGACGTGGCCGACCTCATGGACCACTATTTCTACCGTCCTCTCAAAGAGATGAGGGTCGGTGCTCTTCTCCAGGATCTGATCACCAAGCTGACACATCACGGGCTCAGCCTTCCCCCTGACCTCTACTTGATGTTCAAGGCCCTTGGCACGGTCGAGGGGATCGGCCGGACGTTGGATCCGGAGTTCGACCTGATGCGCCAAGCCGCGCCGTTCCTTCGTCGGGTGGTCCTGGCACGTTGGCACCCGGCTCGCCTAGGGAGGGAGATCGGGTCCTCCGGACTGGAGTTCGGTCGCCTGCTGCGGGACCTTCCCGGTGAGCTGCGGGCGCTGATCCGAAGCGCTCACGGCGGCAAACTGAAGGTCCCGCTCCAACTCCTCGCCCTTGACGATGCGATGCTGAGTCTGGAACGCGTTGGAAACCGTCTCTCTTTCGCCATCGTCCTCGCCGCCCTGGTTGTCGGCTCGGCAATCGTCTTGGTCTCCGGCTTGCCGCCCAGGTTGTTCGGCATGCCCGCGATCGGGTTGATCGGCTTCATTTCCGCTGCGATCATGGCGCTTCTGTTGTTGGCTTCGATTCTGCGTCACGGTAAGATGTGAGCCTCCTACTCGTGCCTTCCGCCCACGAACGAGCATCGCCCGTTGGTCTTGAGCTTGTGGGCCGCGGCCGAGGATACGTACAGACCACCGGCCAGTAGGCACAACCCAGAATGTCCGAGGCCAGGGCGTCGAGCCCATGCTCTTGGTGGTGAATTCAGGAGTCGATATGACACGTGCCCCAGTTTCGCCCCGAGCAGCCCAGATCTCACCCCTCGCCTCGGGCCCCAGCCCGAAGCCAGATCGAGAGCAGGTCTTGGCTCATCTTCGTGCCGAGGAGTTCGCGCGCCTCGACGAGCAGGGTCAGATCTACCTCGATTACACCGGAGGAGGGCTCTATGCTGCTTCCCAGGTTCGTCGCCACGCAGAGTTTCTTCTCTCGGGTGTGTATGGCAATCCGCATTCGGAGAACCCGACGTCTTCGATCTCGACCGAGCTTACCGAACGTGTGCGCCGACGGGTTCTGGACTACTTCAGCGCCTCGCCCGAGGAGTACGCAGCCATCTTCACCGCCAACGCGAGTCACGCGCTCAAGCTCGTAGGCGAGGCCTACCCCTTCGAATCTGGCGACCGCTTCCTGCTGACGTCTGATAACCACAACTCGGTCAACGGGATTCGAGAGTTCGACCGCGCCCGCGGGGCCGAGACGACCTATCTGCCGCTCGATTCGGAGATGCGAGTCGGCGAAGATATCCTCGATTCGTACTTGAAACGAGTGGGCCCTGGTCAGCACAATCTCTTCGCGTTCCCGGCCCAGTCGAATTTTTCGGGCGTCCAGCATCCACTCGAGTGGATCGAGCGAGCTCACGAGAACGGCTGGGACGTGCTGCTCGATGCGGCGGCGTTCGTGCCGACCAACCGACTCGATCTGAGCCGCTGGAAGCCGGACTTCGTGGTCCTTTCCTTCTACAAGATGTTTGGGTACCCCACCGGCATTGGCGCCCTGCTGGGTCGACGGGAGGCACTACGCAAGCTCCGGCGCCCGTGGTTCGCAGGGGGCACCATCACCGCTGCCTCGGTGCAGGCCGACCGCCACATCCTGGCCCAGGGTGAGGCCGCCTTCGAGGACGGGACGCCGAACTACACGGCCATCCCGGCCATCGAGTACGGTTTCGAGCTCTTGGAGGCCGTTGGCATCGACCAGATTCACGCCCACGTCGACCGCCTCACGGGATGGCTGATCGACCGCCTCGTGGAGCTTCGGCACGAGAACGGTCAGCCAGTCGTCCACCTCTATGGGCCTCGGACCACGGAGCGGCGCGGTGGCACTCTCGCTCTCAACTTCTTCGACTCGCGAGGGCGGTTGATTGACCACGAGCGGATCGAGGCCATGGCCAGGCAACGCCGAATGTCGATCCGCACGGGCTGCTTTTGCAATCCTGGGGCCGGGGAGTCCGCGTTCGGTTTGTCGAAGCGGAAGATCGAGGAGTGCTTGTCAGGCTCCGGCGACTCGGTGGCTCACGACCAGTTCCGTCGCTGCGTCGCCAGCAAAGAAGGGAGCGGAGCGGTACGCGTGTCGATGGGCCTGCCGACCAATCTAGCCGATGTCGCAACGTTTGTGGACCTCGCCAGGGAACTCTTAGAGGTGTAGCTCTTGGCGGCGAAGGCGGTAGACCGGGGAGATGGAATATTGCGGGGTAAGCAAATGTTTACTCACATGATGGGCAAGCGCTTCGTGGGTAACTGCTCACGCTTGCAATCACTCAACCACGACGTCCTTCAAGAAGGAGACATCAAATGACGCGAACTATTAGAACCCTCACCCTGGTCACCACTCTCGCGGTCTTCTCTGCGCCGGCCATGCCTGCCCAGACGGGTCCCGGCAAGGGCAAGGGGACGCCGAAGTACGACTCGAAGACAGAAACCACCGTCGCGGGCACCATTGAGTCTGTCGACTATCCCGATAGCCCTAAGGGTTGGCAGGGCGTCCATCTCCAGGTTCGTGTTGGCGAAGAGACGCATGCCGTCCACCTCGGCCCGCGGTGGTACGTCGAGGAGCAGGGGTTCACCTTCGCGCCGGACGACCTGGTAGAGGTGGTTGCGTCGCGTGTGCAGTGCCAGGGCGAGGACGCTCTGCTGGCCCGGACGATCACCCGAGGAGATGATGTTCTCGAGTTGCGGGACGAGGCCGGCCGGCCGAGATGGTCGCGAAGGAGTGGCTCCCGGCCGCAGTCTTGAAGCCGATGAAGAGCGCCTTTCCGAACGGTTCATCACGGTCCGTCTGCAGGGGACTGGACGCTACAAGCCCTTGGCAAGGAGAGCACCTGCCTCGCCGGAGTGCCAAGGGAACCACGCAAATGAGACTGGAGACTGATATGAAGACCCTCTTTTCCCACGCAATCGCCGCCTTCGTGATCTTGACGGTGACCTCCGCCTCGAGTGAGGCGCAGGCCGAAGTTCCGGTGACCCCGGAGAGTCAGCTCGTCGAGCTTCCTCGCGGAATCGACCCCGGAGAGCCTCGAGAAGTCTCCGTTCTCCTCGACGAGGACCATCTGAAACTCGTCACGATCACCTTGCGAGGCGGCGCCGAGCTCGCCGCCCATAGCGCACCCGCTGCGACGACGATTCAGGTGCTCCAAGGCCGAGGTGTCGTGCACGTTGGTGGCCAAGCCCGAGATGTTTCGGAAGGCACCATCATCACGCTCCCGGCGGGACTCGAACACGATGTGGTTCCGGCACCGGAGAGTGACATGCTGCTGCTGGTCCACTACTTGCGCTGCGCGCCGACTTCGGCGAGCCAGGATGACTGAACCGTGGGCGTACGGTCTACGACCCGGCTGTCCTCAGAGGGCCTACGACCGAAGTACCCCTTCCTAGAGCCTTGGCAGTGAACGTAGTTGAGCACCGTGGCTCCGACGCGTTCATCGCCGGCTCTCCCTCGGGATCTTCGGATTGTGAAGAGTTCGACGTCCTGAGGGGCGTTGCTGCCCTGGGGGACAGCCTATTGGAGTGAGTGGGAGCCGCTCGAGGTGAAGGGGCGTCGTCTCGTAGGTACTAGCCGAACTGGCGTAGGTAGTACTGCGAATTCTCGACGACGAGTCGGGGTCCGAGAATGGTAACCATGGGAGCGGGATCCGGTCCAGCCAGGCACGGACCCACGACCAACACCTAGCGATGGCACAGAGTTACTTACTCTGGCCCCAACCAAGGAGGAATCGCGAATGAAAGCTCTTGTTTATCATGGCCCCGGCGTCAAAGCCTGGGAGGACGTCCCGGACCCAGAACTCAAGCTCCCCACCGACGCGATTGTCAGAGTAGATACCACGACAATCTGCGGGACAGACCTACACATTCTGAAGGGCGACGTTCCGGCGGTGACGGACGGTCGGATTCTCGGGCACGAAGGGGTCGGTACTATCACCCAGGTCGGCACTTCGGTCAGCGGCCTGGCGGTCGGAGATCGTGTGATCATCTCCTGCATTTCGGCTTGTGGTTCTTGCGACTACTGTCACAAGCAGCTGCCTTCGCACTGTCTCGACAAGGAGGGAATGTCGGGTATCGGTTGGATCTTGGGACACCTGATCGATGGGACGCAGGCGGAATTCGTGCGGATCCCATTTGCCGACAACTCTCTCCACAAGCTGACCGATGACGTGAGTGATGAGGCCGCGATCATGCTGTCTGACATCCTTCCTACCGGCTTCGAGATCGGCGTTCGCAATGGAGATGTACAGCCTGGCGACGTCGTGGCGGTCGTGGGTGCTGGTCCGGTGGGCCTTTCGGTGATTATGACCGCTGGGCTCCATGGAGCGTCGCGCATCATCGCCATCGACCTGGACGACAACCGCCTGGAAATGGCGAAGAAGTTTGGAGCCACGGACGGGGTCAACAGTAGTTCCGGAAACTGGCGAGATACCGTTCTGTCCATGACCGACGGAGGACTCGGTGTCGACGTAGCCGTCGAGGCCGTAGGCACGGCCAAGACCTTCGATATGTGCACCTTGCTAATCCGTCCGGGCGCGTCCGTTGCCAACGTCGGGGTTCACGGTGGGCCGGTAGAACTCAAACTCCAGGATCTCTGGATCAAGGATGTCAATATCACCACTGGCTTGGTCAGCGCCACGACGACTTCAATGCTGCTCAAGTTGGTCAAGCAGGGAAAGCTCAAGCCCGAAGAATTTGTGACCCATCGCTTCAAGCTGGATCAGATGATTGAGGCGTATGACATCTTCGGACGAGCGGCGGAGACCAAGGCGATGAAGGTCACTATTTCCCGCTGACGAAGGCGCGATACAAGAGGAAGGAAACGAACCATGATCGAGTCGCACGACTATTCCGTCGACGTTCGATGGACGACTGAAAGCACTGGGTTCGCCGAGAGCCCTGAAGGGCTGCCCCCTCTCGAAGTGGCTGCACCACCCGAGTTCGGGGGGCCGACCGGCGTGTGGAGTCCCGAGCACCTTTTCGTCGCCTCGGTGGCCTCCTGCTTCGCAACGACGTTCCGGGCCATTGCGGCACTCTCCAAGCTCGATCACAGTGCCCTCGAGGTTCAGGCTACTGGTACTCTGGTTCGAGGTGAGGATCGAAAGTATCGAATCAGTCGGGTCCTTCTTCGCCCGCGGATGACTCTCTCTGACGAGGGTCACCGCGAACGAGCTCAGAGGATCGTCGAGAAAGCAGAGGCCGCGTGCCTGATTACCAACTCGATTCGGACTGACGTCCGGGTCGTGGCCACCTTCGAAACGGCGGAGCCCGCTGAAACCGCAACCGTCGGGTCGGCCTAAACAACCAAGAACTAGTCCTTAGAACCAGTCCCAGTCAGAACCAGTCCCAGTCTTGGGTCAAGGAGGAAGCATTCCATGCGTGAAACCGCCGTCGCATACGAAGCCAGCTCGCCGTTGCCGTTCGCAGAGACTCTCGCTCGCTGCCGTGAAGAGCTTGCGAAGGAGCAGCTTGGAGTACTCAGCGAGATCGACATCCAAGCGAAGCTTGCCGAGAAGCTCGGAATCGAGGGTGAGCCCTACGTCATCCTCGGAGCGTGTCATCCGCCCTCGGCCCATAGAGCGCTGGAGGCGGTTCCAGAGGTCGGAGTCCTGCTGCCATGCAACATGACTGTTTCGGTCGAACAAGGGCGCACCATGGTGAGAGCGATGCGTCCGGACGCAGTCATGGGAATCCTCGATCACCCTGCGTTGGCGGAGGTCGGTAAGGACGTTGGCGCCAGGCTAGCCCGGGTGATCGAGGCGGTAGTGAAGCCGTTGGCTCCCTAAGCACCGGGGGAACACGTAGCCCGCTGGGGGACGCGTCGCCTCGACGTCCTCCCCCTTGACAAGGTCCGTGAGTCAGGTAGTATGTAAACGTTCACTGACTCACCGGAGACACCCATGACAAAAGCGACCAACACGACTAGAAGCGAGCCGCAGTGGTCCTCTCGTAAAGAGGAGATCGTGGACCGGGCGTTTGAGATTGCACTCGAGTCTGGCTTCGCCGGTTTGAGGATGCGGCTCTTGGCCGAAAGGGTCGGTGTCACTGAGGGCGCCCTCTACCGGCACTTCTCGAACAAGGAGGCTATTCTCCTCGCCCTGGCCGCTCGGATCGAGGGTCGCTTGCTGGTGCCGATCCGAAAGATCGCATCCGGCGCCGAGGACTCGCCGAGAGAGAAGCTCGAGAAGATCCTCCGCCATCACGTTAGAACCTTGATCGAGACACGCAGTCTGCCGCTCTTGCTGGTTGGCGAAGCCTCGTTTTCTGAGCATGAGGAACTGCGCTTACGCATGGGTGGGATCATCTCCTCCTATCAGTCGATCCTCAGCACCTTGGTAGGCCAGGTCGGGGGCCAAGGCGAGGGCGAGCTAGAACCAAGAGAGATGGCGCTTCTCCTGATGGGGTTACCGGCGGCCGTGGCCTTGAGTCATCCGCTCCTTCCCGACGAGAAGCTCGAGTCCCGGCTTGTCGACTACGTCGTGCCCGAGTACGTCCGTCTCCTCCTTCCTGGTGAGCGGAGGAGTGTGTAGTCATGCGATGGCCCCGAGAGCATCGGAGTTTGGTTTCAAAAGCAGTAAGTATTCACTCACGTCTCATGTTTGGACGTGGGAACCAATGACAGATCGATCACTCAACATGACTCGCGGAAGCCTTGCGGTCGAGGAGACCTGAACGGTGAAGAAGAAACGAATCCTAGTTCTGATACTGCTTGTTGCGGCTGCAGTTGTCGTCGCCGTTTTCGCGATGCGGCCAACGCCGGAGACCGGTCACCTTCGAATCTCCGGGAACATCGAGATCTCGGATGTCGAGGCATCCTTCAGACTTCCGGGTCGGGTTGTCGAACGAACCGTTTCGGAGGGTGATTCGGTCACCTCCGGTCAACTCCTGGCTCGTCTCGACGACACCGAACTCCGTCACGAAGTGGAACTTCACCGGGCGGATCTGGGTGCTGCCGAATCGTGGTTGGCGGAACTCGAGGCCGGGACTCGGCCCGAAGAGGTCGGCCAGGCGCGGGCGGCTCTGGCGCGCGCTCGGGCCGAGGCAGATCGGGCGAGGAAGGAGTACCTTCGGCAAGAGGATCTCCTGGCGAGGGACGTCATTTCGAGTCGCGAGTTCGAGGTCGCCGAGGCGGCCCATCGGATCGCGCTGGCCCAGGTCGACGAGATCGAGAACCGATTGACGCTGGCCGAACGCGGCCCGCGTCAGGAGCAGATCCAACACGCCCGAGAGCGCGCCAAGCAGGCCGCAGAAGCGCTCGCCCTCGCCGAGACGCGTCTCTCCTTCGCCACCCTCACCGCACCGACGACTGGCCTGGTCCTCGCCGACCACGTGGAGCCGGGCGAGCAGGTCGGTGCCGGCACTCCGATCGTGACGATCGGCGATGTCACCTCCACCTGGCTTCGTGGCTACATCGACGAAACGGACCTGGGACGGATCGAAGTAGGGCAGAGGGTGCGGGTTACGACCGATACCTATCCCGACAAGATCTATGAAGGCACACTCTCCTTCATCGCGTCCGAAGCCGAGTTCACTCCCAAGCTCGTCCAGACGACGAAGGAACGGGTAAAGCTCGTCTATCGGGTGAAGATCGATATCCCGAATCCCGCGGGGGAGCTCAAGCCCGGTATGCCGGCCGACGCCGACATCGATCTCGGCATGACGGAGGCCGCCGCTCCGTGAACGCCATCGAGGTCGTGGGCCTGGGGAAGCGGTTCGGCGAGACCATCGCGCTGGATAGCCTCACCCTGGACATCGCCGAAGGCGAGATCTTCGCGCTGGTCGGGCCCGACGGCGCCGGCAAGACCACGACCCTGCGCATGCTCACGGGCATCCTCACGCCCTCCAGTGGAAGCGCATCTGTTCTTGGCCTGGACACGGTTCGGGAGGCCGAGGCCATCAAAGAGCAGATCGGCTACATGAGTCAACGCTTCGGTCTCTATCCCGATCTCCGGGTTGAGGAGAACCTCCACTTCTACGCCGATATCTACGGGGTTCCCCGCCAGGGGCGGGAGGAGAAGATCGATGAACTGCTGGCCTTCTCCAACATGGGGCCCTTCAAGAAGCGACTCGCCGGAAATCTATCAGGCGGCATGAAACAGAAGCTAGGTCTGGCGTGCGCTTTGATCCACACGCCGCGGGTGCTCTTTCTCGACGAACCGACCAATGGCGTCGATCCTGTGTCGCGTCGTGACTTCTGGCGCATTCTCTACCTGCTCCTCGAGCAAGGAGTGACCATCGTGGTTTCGACGGCCTACCTGGACGAGGCGGAGCGCGCCCATCGAGTCGGCTTGCTCCACGAGGGGCGCCTGCTCGCCGTCGATCCACCCAGCCGGCTGAAAAGGCTGATCGATGGCTCCCTCCTCGAGGTCCGCACCGACCGACCACGACCCGCGGCGGCAGCACTCAGGCAGGTGCTCCCCTCGCACGATGTAAGCCTGTTCGGCGACCGCGTGCACGTTGTGTCGCAAGAGCCCGGCCGGACCACGGAGGTCATTGAAACGACCCTGGCACGGGAGGGCATCGCGACCGCGAGCGTGCGCCAAACCGAACCCTCGTTGGAGGATGTCTTCGTCGCGTTCCTCGGTCGGCCAGAGGGAGGGGACCATGCCAGCCTCCCCTAACGGCATCGCCGTCTCTCTGCGCAATCTGGAGAAGCGCTTTGGTGACTTCGTCGCCGTAGATCAGGTCACGCTCGACGTGAAGTCCGGAGAGATCTTTGGCTTCCTCGGTCCCAATGGCGCCGGCAAATCGACGACGATCCGCATGCTCACGGGCTTGCTGTCGCCGACCTCGGGGACGGGCACGGTGGCCGGTTTCGACCTCGCATCCGAGGCGGAGAAGATCAAGTCACGGATCGGCTACATGAGTCAGAGGTTCTCTCTCTACGAAGACCTCACGGTCGAGGAGAACATCGACTTCTACAGCGGCATCTACCGTATTCCCGCCGAAAAGAAGGCCGAGCGCAAAGACTGGGTCCTAGAGATGGCGGGCCTGGAGCAGCATCGCCAGACCCGCACCGGCTTCCTCTCCGGCGGCTGGAAGCAACGGCTGGCTCTTGGCTGCGCGATTCTCCACGAGCCCGCCATCCTCTTTCTCGACGAGCCGACCTCCGGCGTCGACCCACTGAGTCGTCGTGCCTTCTGGGACTTGATCTACTCCCTCGCTGAGCAGGGGGTGACGGTCTTCGTCACGACCCACTACATGGAGGAGGCGGAGTACTGCGACCGGCTCGGCCTCATCTACCGCGGCACGTTGATCGCTCTCGGAACCCCTGGTGAGCTCAAGTCCTCGTTCATGAAGGAATCGGTTCTGGAAGTCGTCTGCGATCGAGCTCAGGAGGCCATCGCGCCCCTCGAGAAGATTCCCGGCGTTCACGGGGTGGCTCTGTTCGGTACCGCGCTTCACGTCGTCGCCGGAGAGGGCCTGGATCTCGGTCCCGTCGTCGAGGAGGTCCTCTCCGCCTCCGGCTTCGCGGTCGAACGGGTCGAAGTCATCACGCCGTCGCTCGAGGACGTGTTTGTTTCCTTGATCGAAGCCAGGGACCGACAGGTCCAGCCGCTGGCGGAGGTAGCGGGATGAACGGCCAACGTCTGTGGGCGGTGGCTCGCAAGGAGACTCTTCACATCGTGCGGGACCCCCGGAGTCTCACGATGGGGATTGCGATCCCGATGCTTCTCCTGATCCTCTTCGGTTTTGCCCTCACCCTCGACGTTGACGACGTCCCGCTCGTGGTGTGGGACCAGAGTCGAACGCCGGCGAGTCGTGAACTGATCAGCGGCTTCCAGGGTTCTCCCTACTTCTCGTTGCAGGCCTTCGTCGGTGGCTACGACGAGATCGAGCGAGCCATCGATCACAGTGAGGCGCTCATGGCGGTGGTCATTCCGGTCGACCTCGGCAAGACCTCGAGTAGCGGTCTGCCACCTTCGGTGCAGATCCTGGTGGACGGGAGCGACTCCAACACCGCCGCTCTCGCCATCGGCTACGGCGAGAGCGTCGTGCGGCGGTGGAGTCAAACCGTCGTTCTGGAACGGTTCCGCCGGCTGGGTGGGCAGACCGTGGCGCTACCCCTCGAGGTGCGGCCCCGGATCTGGTTCAACGCCGAGATGGAGTCGAAGAACTACATCATCCCGGGTCTCATCGCTGTCATCATGATGGTCATCGCGGCGCTCTTGACCTCGCTCACTGTCGCCCGAGAGTGGGAGACCGGGACGATGGAACAGCTCATCTCTACTCCCCTCAAGGGGCACGAGCTGATCCTCGGCAAGTTTCTTCCCTACTTCGGTATCGGCCTGCTCGACGTTCTTCTGGCGGTGCTAATGGGGGCCTTCGTCTTCGAGGTACCGCTGCGCGGCAGTCTCTGGCTGCTGTTTGCCATGGCAGCGATCTTTCTCACCGGCGCGCTCGCGCTCGGTCTGGTTATCAGCATCGTAACCAAGGGACAGTTGCTCGCCAGCCAGCTCGCCATGGTCCTCACCTTTCTTCCCGCATTCTTGCTCTCGGGGTTCATGTACGACATCGGCAACATGCCACGACCGATCCAGGTCATCACCCACCTCATTCCAGCGCGCTACTTCGTAACCCTGCTCAAGGGGATCTATCTGAAGGGCGTCGGGCTGGAAACCCTCGCCTCGGAAGCTCTCCTATTGGCCGTATTCAGTGTCGTCATGTTGCTCGTGTCCACCCTGAAGTTCAGAAAGAACCTGGAGTAGGGACTATGTTCGAGCGCGTCCGACACATGCTGGTGAAAGAGTTCATCCAGATTCTGCGCGATCCGCGCATGAAGGCCGTGATCATCCTGATGCCGATTGTTCAGGCGTTGGTCTTCGGCTATGCGGTGACCACCGACGTTCGCGATGTGCGCACCGCCATCTACGACCTCGACAACAGCGTCGAAAGCCGCGAAATCACCGCTCAGTTCCTGGCCTCTGGGTACTTCCACGATGTGGCTCGCGTGGCGAGCGATGCGGAGGCACAGCGGCTCGTCGACGAGGGGGAGGCACGCGTCGTGCTGCGTTTCAACCGTGGCTTCGGCAGCGCTATCCGCACCGGTCGCACTGGCCAACTCCAACTCATCCTCGATGGCACCGACTCGAACACTGCCGGCATCGTACTCAACTACGCCGGTGCGATCGCCGAGCGTTACAACAACGAGGTGCTCGCGATCCGCCTCGCCCGGCTGCCCGACCAGACGCTGGGTTCGGCCGGTGCGGTCCCCGCCACGAGGTCCTGGTTCAACGCCAATCTCGACAGCCGAAACTTCTACGTTCCGGGCGTCATCGCACTGATCGTCACGCTGGTCACTCTAATGCTGTCGGCGATGGCCGTAGTGCGAGAGAAGGAGATTGGAACCATCGAGCAGATCATGGTGACGCCCATTACCCAGACAGAATTCATTCTTGGCAAGACCGTACCCTTCGCCCTCATCGCCTATCTCGACGTGGCGCTGATCTCGGTCATCGCCGCCTTCTGGTTTGAGGTGCCGATGCGCGGCTCGCTGACGCTGCTCTTTGTGGCAACGACCCTCTTTCTGATGAACATGATCGGCGTAGGCCTGCTCATCTCGACCGTGAGTCGTACCCAACAGCAGGCGATGATGAGTGCCTTCTTCTACTACTTCCCCGCCGTGCTCTTGTCCGGCTTCATGTTCCCCATCGCCAACATGCCAGGGGTCGTGCAGTGGCTCACCTATCTCAACCCGCTGCGCTACTTCCTGGTGATCATCCGGGGCGTTTTCCTCAAGGGCATCGGACCGGAGGTGCTCTGGACTCAGATGGCCGCGCTGGCCGTGCTAGGGATCACCAGCCTCTTTGTCGCTTCCCGGAAGTTTCACAAAACCCTCTCTTGAGGAGAATAGATATGCGCAATCGACTCGACCGCCCGAACCCAATGCGGATGTACCTCGCTCTCACTCTCGTGGCCGCGTCGCTTTCCGCCGGCGAGCAACCTTCGCCAGCACCGACCGACCGAGCCCTTGATCTCGACGCCTGCGTGCGGATCGCCGTCGCCGAGAATCCCCTCCTGCGCGCCGCCGAAGAGGGTGTAGCCTTTGCGGCTGAGTCGGTTGGAATCGCGCGGGCCGCCTACTACCCCGAGGTCGCGCTCGATGCACGCTATCGTCGATTCGACACCCACGTCTTCTTGCCTTCGGGTCTATCCCTGCAGGAGAGCAGTCTCGGTGCCACGGACGATTGGAGCACCGCACTACGGGCCGGGTATACGGTGTACGACAGCGGCGTACGACGTGCCGAAAGCAATGCGGCCATTGCCGTTCGAGAGTCGGCAAGCCACAGCCGGGAGCGGGTCCGGCAGGACGTTGTGCTCGCCGTTCACCAGGCCTACTTCAGGGTGCTTTCCACTGAGGCCGCGAGATCAGCCGTCGAGGCGCGTATGGCGCGCTCCCGCGACCACCTGGAGTTGGCGATGGCCCTCAAACAAGCTGGTGCGGTGCCCCAGGCGGATGTGCTGCGGGCCCGAGTCGAGGAGGCTGGAGCTCGCCTCGCCTTGGTGCAGGCAGACGGAGACTCGAGGATTGCTTATGGTGACCTCGCTACCGCGATGGGACTGCCGGCCGCACTTCCCCTCACCGTGGTCGACCAGATGCCCGTAGAGGCGGAGTCCTCGCCCCATGACGACGAGGAGGCGCTGGGGCGAGCTCTCGAACAGCGAGCCGAACTGAAGGCCGCGCAGGAGCGGATCTCCGCAGCAGAGCACCAGGTGGTCGCCATTGAGGGTTCCTACAAGCCGCACGTTCGGGCGGAACTGGCATTCGGTTTGCGTGACTCGGAGCTCCTACCCGAGGACCAGGACTGGTCGGTGGGCGCCTCGGTGCAGGTTCCGATCTTTAGCGGTTTCGCTAAGTCCCATCGAATGGAGCGGGCCGCCATCGAAACGAAGATTTTGGAAGCCGAGGCGGAGGCGGTGTCCAACCGTATCCGGCAAGAGGTGTGGACTGCCAGCAGTAGGCTCGAGAGCGCCACGGAGGGAGTACGGCAGGCCGAGGCACTGCAAGACGAAGCCCAACAGAGTCTTGGCTTCGCCCGCGCTCGCTACGAGGCCGGTGCTGGGACTATCAACGACCTCTTGGACGCCGAGAGCATGCTCACCGCAGCGGATGCTGCCCAGGTAACTGCCGTTCTGAGCTACCGGGTGGCGAAGTCTCTGCTGCTCCGGGCCCAAGGAGACCTCTGACTTGGTTGTTGCGGCAGCTGAAACTCGAGGCCCGAGGGTCGAGAGAGACGCCAAGCGCCAAGAACCTCGGATGCGGCGCGTTCTTCTGATATGTCTGTCGCTATTGGCGACCTTCGCCCCCATACCAGGTCTTGCCGAGAGTCCAGATGAAGGGGAGAGTCTCCCCCCAACCGAAGTCGAGTCGCGGCTCGTGGGTATGCCTCGCGAGGAGCTATTCCACCCACTCCTCGGCGACCCGAAGGAGCTCCGTACCTTCGCGACTTATCTTCACAGCTCTTCCCGCGGCCGCAGCACCGATGTGGGCGCTGTCGGTCTCAGCGAGCGTTGGGGAATCGTCCGCCATCAAGGCCAACGAGAGGGGAATGGCTGGCAGTTCGGGCTGTCGGGGGGCGTGTTCGCCCAGTTCGACATGGGCACGAGTTCCATGGATCTCGTCAACGCCGACTACCTGATCGGCTTTCCCCTGACCTGGCGCCGAGGAGGGTGGTCCGGACGCTTCAACCTCTACCATCAGAGTTCCCACCTGGGTGACGAGTTCCTGCTTCACACCAACGCCGAGCGGATCAACCTCAGTTTCGAGGCCGTCGAGGTCCTCGTCGCTAGGGACCTCGGACCGTTGCGGGTCTACGGCGGAGGGGAGTACCTCATCGACCCCGAACCCTCCGACCTGGCTCCAGGGGTGCTCCACGCTGGGGTCGAGTACCGCCACTCGAGAAGAACTGTCTCCATTGGCAAGATAGGGAAAGCACGCTGGGTAGCAGCGGCCGATCTAAAGTCTCTCGAGGAACATGATTGGACGGTGGCATGGAGCTTTCGCGCCGGCCTCGAGTTCTCTCCGGTCGAGGCCCGGCCGGGGACTCGGAGAAGCTGGAGCCTGCTGGTCGAGGCTTACGAAGGCCCCTCTCCCTGGGGACAGTTCTATCAGAACGATGTTTCGTATCTTGGCTCGGGCTTCCACCTCAGCCTGTAGGAAAGGAAAGACGAAGATGACAAAAGGAGCTATGCCTCAGCCGATCCGGCCGGTAGACAAGCTTGCTACCCGACCCTGGATCCCCTCGTTGGTAGCCATCGCCTTCGGCCTCATGACCCTCAAGGAAGGTGGTTCGGTGCTATTTCTGGATGGACCTGCCCGCGCTGCTGCGGGCGCGTACGTTCCGTTCGTCCTCTGGTTCAACTTCATGGCCGGGTTCGCCTATGTGACAGCCGGTGTCGGATTCTGGAGACGGGATCGATGGTCCATGTGGCTCTCCTCCGGCCTCTTTCTCGGCACGGCCGCAGTGCTTGCCGCCTTCGTCGTGCACATCCTAGTCGGCGGGGCCTACGAGAACCGGACCTTGGTTGCCATGACGCTTCGAACCACCGTGTGGCTAGTCCTGGCCGTTTGGGCCCGTCGATCCCTGGGAGCTTCTCGGCACGAGCATTGAGGCACACCGCCAAGGGCGACTGCGGCCCGGGATCGCTGGCGGGGGGCCGACGATCGGACGACAGTGCTTCGAAGACTCTAAACAACCTGGCTCAAAGCACCGAGGATTACCCGACGGGGCTAGAGCGTTTCGAGGAAGAATGCGGCCAGAGCCGCACGATCTTCGAGGCCCGCCTTGCGGTACACGACATGGGCTTGCTGTCGTACGGTCCGTTCGCTGGTTCCCCGGGCCGCCGCGATCTGTTTGTGACCCTTGCCCTTGAGAAGTAACCGAGCCACGTCAGATTCTGCATCGGTGAGATTCCACCTTCGAAACTGCTCGTCCACTGCGCTCGCCAGCCCAGCGAGGTGACTCTCGGCCGCTCGCCGCCACTCTTGGGCCGCCTCGCGAGAGGAAGAGAGTTCTGACGCCAGCTCACGACGTGCTGCAATCAATCGCCTGAGTCTGCCTCCGAGGAAGACGACTCCAGTGGTCGCGAGGAGGGCGATCGCGCCCTCCATGACGAGGTGCAGCCAGCCGGCGCCCTCTCCCCTGTCGGCGACCATGTCGACGCTCGCGACAACGACGATCGCCAGCACCATGATCAGCTCAGGGCCGAATCTCGGGCGATGCTCCACTACTCGCACCACGCTTCAAGGTACTCAGAAGCGGGCATAGAACAGATGTCGGATGGACCCCGATCGAGGCGGTGTAGCACGATTCATTTGAAAGGTCCTCCGGTTAGGTCGATCCGATCTACGGGTTGCCGCTAAGGCGGACATCAACAAAGGAGATAGATATCATGAACGGACTTCCCTTACACCCCATGCTCGTCCACCTTCCCTTGGCTCTGGCCGCTCTGGTCCCTCTCGTGGCCCTCGCCGCGCTCATTGCCCATCGCTTCCATCACCGGTCGCGTAGCCTCTTTGTCGCAGTGTTTCTCCTTCAGACTACCCTGGCCGCTGGGGCCGTAGCCGCCTCACGGACCGGTGAAGCGGAGGAGGATCGGGTCGAGGCTGTGGTTGCCGATACCGTCCTCGAGGCTCACGAGGAGGCCGCAGAGGCTTTCGTCGTAGCGGCTTGGGTGGCGGCGGCTGCGAGTCTGATCCCGGTGTTCTGGTTCCATCGTCGCCGGATCGCGACCCTTGGGGGCCTCGTTTCGGTCATCGCCACGGTCGTGGTTCTAGGGTTGGGCATCCGTGTCGGTGAGGCAGGAGCTGCGCTCGTCTATCGTCATGGGGCCGCTAACGTCTATGTAGAGAGTGCAGGATCTCCAAGTCTCACGGGTCCGGCGCACGATCTCTCGCGAGTCCACGACTGACCGGTTCTCCGGATCCCTCGAGCGGACGGCTGCTCCATGACGCCGTGGTCCACTTGCTCAGAGCTGCTCCAACAAACTCAGCGGGTAAGGGTCAGGCCGAAATGGAGTCCGACGTCGGCACTGCTGCCGTAGTTGACGAGGTTCTCGGACAGGGCCATGAAGGTGACCCACCGCTGTCCGAATCCCTTCTTGACCCCGATGTCTATGAGGTAGGC
>JAIOJS010000233.1 GCA_019911795.1 Thermoanaerobaculia bacterium
TGCACGATGCCGGCGGTGTGAATTGCGGCGAGGGCGCGGCATAACGTGTCGCCGATCTCCTGCAGTTCGTCGCCAGACCTTGCGCCAAGTCGATCCAAGCGCTCGCGGAGGGTCTCGCCGACCAGGAGGTCGGTCCACAGGCCCTCCCGACCGTCGTGAACGTCAGCCCCGTGGATGGTCACCACGTTGGGGTGACGTACTCGGGCCAGTCGACGAGCCTCGGCGAGCCATTGGGACGTGGGACCGCCCATCGCCGAAAGGTGTTTGCGTAGCTTCAAGGCCACCTCGCGTCCCAGAGTAGGATCGACGGCTCGAAAGACTTCTCCGAAACTCCCCTCGGCGATTCGCTCGACGACTCGAAGGGGTCCCCAATCGAAAGGTGTCGTCGTTGGACCCGGGGTGGAGGCGGCCTCGAATACGTGAGACACGGCTTCCAGGAGTTCCAATCCGGCGAGTCTCTCCACGTCGTCTGAATGGTGGCTACGCTCGAGGGTCCAATCGATGGCGGTGCCGTCGGCCAGCGCTTCAGCGAGACGTTCCAGGTCCTCGTTTCGGGAGGCTTTCATATCAATTGCCTCCGCCGGGTCGGGAGGTTTCCTCGAGCACCTCCGACAAACTGAGTACTGCACGCGCGACGACCATCCGTGCAGCATTGGGACTCGGCGCCCCGATCGCAGCGGCCACCTCCGCGTGGCTATAGCCGAACTCGAAACGCAGTAGGATCGCCTGACGCTGTCGCTCTTCTAGGCGCTCCAGTCCCGCCTCGTAGAGATCCATGCGCTCACGACCGATGGTCCTCTCGAGAGCGGACGGCTGTTGGTCGGTGAGCTGCTCGAAGAGCGGGCCATGGCCGGGACGCCGCATGGTGCGACGGATCTCGTCACGAACGGCATTGATCAGGATCTGACGCAGGTAGGCGAGGAACGCTCCCTCCCCACGGGATTCGAAGTTGTCCAGGTTGTTGAGAGCACGGAGTAGGGACACCTGCACGAGGTCCGCCGTGTCGGACAGGTCCCTGGCGTACGACGGCAGTCGGCCGTGAGCCCACCGGTTGAGGATGGGCAGAAACCGCGCCACGAGCTGGTTCCGAGCGGCCTCGTCGCCGTCGCTGGCCAGGCTCAGCAACTGGGCCGTCGCTTCCAGGTCGTGGGGCTCCGATGGGGGTGTCGTCATCGTCTGGAGTGGGGTATCCCTCGGCCTCCATGGATCGGTCCGTGGGCCGGGGCGAACCTTGGGCCGTCTCGGAGGAGTCGATCCGATCTCGGAGAGATCTTCGGGTGAGTTCCAAACCCAAAAACGAGGCAAACGCCTCGAGATGGGCGTATCGTAAGAACGCATTGTAGCGTAGCCGTCGAGCTGCATAGGATCCGGCATCGAGGTACAAAACGTCGCGCGAAACGAAATCGCACGCGGGTCGATCAAGGGTCTCGAACGGAGGAGGATACTTTCTCGCGGTGTGGGCCCACCGCCACGACACTCCCCGTGGATACCATCGCTCCCCAGCGCAACGGGTGGGTGTCCAGTCCGGCCGCTCGGCGCCGTTTGATCTGAGCGAGGGACGCACGTCGGATCGCCTCGGGTACGGGCTGCCCATCATCGAGAAGCGCGGAGTAGAACGACTCCATGAACTCCAGGGAGTCACGGTCTGACACCGGAGCTAGTGCTAGGACCAGCGAGGCCGCGCCCGATGCCCTGAAGGCTCGAGTGAAGCCGAAGA
This sequence comes from Thermoanaerobaculia bacterium, assembly GCA_019911795.1. Lineage (GTDB taxonomy): Bacteria > Acidobacteriota > Thermoanaerobaculia > Multivoradales > JAIOJS01 > JAIOJS01. The sequence goes on from JAIOJS010000233.1 coordinate 1,718, forward strand.
CTCCCTCTCCGAAGAGGGTCTCCCCGAGTCCGCTGTCGCAGAAGGACAGGACGACCAGGCGCGCAGACCGAAGGTCGAGCTGGCGGATCTCCTCCAGGGTCACGATGCCGTCACTCCTCCCCCCGAGACTGCTCTGACCGTCACTGCGGCGGTTGGCGTTGGCGAGCGCGAAACCAGCGATAGGAGCCAGCGACAGCTCACGGAACGGCTTGGGAGCCAGCCCTCCGACGCCTCGCCAGGGGACGCCCCGAGGACCGGAGGGAGCGGTGGGATGGAGGCCGTCGAACCCGCTGCCGAGGATGAATCCGTGAGTGGCGAGGTGGAGTACCATGGCGCCGGGGGCTCGCTGTCGCCAGCGCTCCTCGGTGGCCTGAGCACCGTACAGGGGCTCGACGACGCTCGAATCAACGTTCCGAGCGCTCCACCTACGCCAATGATTGGCGACCGCTTTGGCCTCGTCGCGTGCCCGCGGAAGGGCGACAAAGTCCGTCGGCACCACGCGGTGATCCCCCCTCTCGGTGGGGTGAGGCGGGCCGAAGTCTGGATCGCCGACGACGACGATTCGTCCGGCCTCGAGTGCGGGTGACGAGACCCGACCGAGGTCCCGCTCCGCCCCCAGGTACTGGAAGACCGGGCCTTCTTCGACGAGGTATGAAGCGGTGGTCGGAAGGGTAGCGAACGGGAGCAAGAAGAGGGGACCATCGGGCACGATGAAGCATCGGGAAACCTCGAGTTCAGGGGCGATGGGGTCCCAGAGTAGTCGCCGCAAGGGCGCGGCCAGGCGGCGGTACTCCTCCTCGGATGAGGAAAGGAAGGCGTCGTGCCAACGGTGAAGGGCCTGTTCAACGGCCAGCCATGGACCCAGGTCGTGGACCGTGGCCTGTCCGGTGCCAGTACCTATGAAGGCCGCCAGCCTCGAGCCGGTTGGAGCCTGGAAGATGCGGTAGGCGAGCAGGGCTTCGTCGGGGGCGAGTCGATCCAGGATAGCCGGGAGCTCCAGCGATTCGTGGGTGGAGACCACCTGCCCTATCGAGAGAGATCGCTCCTCCCGGTCGACTCTCTCGCGGGCGGCACGCAAACGAGTCGAGTAGGTGGCCGAGTCGTGCTCGGGACCGGTCACCAGGAGATAGGCCAAAGCTTGCCTTGCGCGATCGAGGTCGGGAGAGTTGGAATCTCCGACGGAACGTCGTTCGTTGAGAGTCTCGAAGACCAGGGCCCTAGAGCTCGTCACCGATTCCCAGACCGCAAGGAGTCGTGACGAGTCCGAGGCCGGCTGCTTCTGTGCCAGCAGCGCTTCGAGAGCGAGATCAGCCCCGTGCGGTCTGACTTCGATGTAGTTGAGAAGGTCTCGCTCCGACAGTCCAGTGGCGATTCGGCGTAGATGGTGACGACCGATGGCCTCGGCCGCGAGAGCGCTGGGCGTCGGGTCGAGTCCCATCGCTCGTTGCGCCTGGGCTTCGATCCACCACGCGTGCCCGACCGTGGGATGATCCTCGCCGTAGGCTCTGGATAGGACACTGCGCCCTTCCCGTGCCAGTTGCTGCGCCCGCGAGGGATCGGACTCGAGGAGCAGTTCGGCGAGATCGAGGCCGGCTTCGGCGACCGCAGGTTGGGCCTCGCCCAATTGTGTCCCTAGGAGGCTTAGCCTCTGCGAAAGCAGAGACCGAGCCTGGTCCGTCTCTCCGCGGGCTCGGGCGAGAGTGGCCAGCGCGGAGAGCGATGCGGCATGACCGGTGGGATCCTGGGACGTATTCAGCTCGCGGATCGCTACCGACCGACGGAACGTCTTCTCCGCGAGGTCCAGCTGCCCGACCTCGATGTAGGCCCGACCGAGGGCGTCGAGCGCCGAAGGGAGATCGAAGGCGTCCTTTCCCAAGCGGGACTCGCGGAGTCGCACCGCCCGCCGCAGGACGTCGATGGAGGCGGGAGCGTTACCGGAACGTCTCAGGAGGTCGCCGTACTCGATGAGAACATCGGCGAGGCGGGCGTGTTCGGGACCCAGCTCCTTGGACCAGATACCCTCGGCCCGATCGAAGGCCGCGCGCGCAGTTCCCCATTCGTTGGCCATCGCCGCCGCCCATCCCAATCCCAAGTATCCATAGGCAGTGGTGGCGTGTGCGCTGCCGTTGAGAGTCTCGGACAACTCGGTAGCTCGTTGATACAGTTCGAGGCAACGATCGATCTCACCCCGCCAACCCGCTAGATCGGCCGCGGTGTTGAGGATCGGAACCCAGGCATTCGAACGGGGGTAGGGAGCGAGCCACTCCATCGCCAGTTCGAGTTCGCGATCGGCATCACGATCGGAGCCTTCCCGCAGGAACAACATCACTTCGTCGCGGACGAGGAAGGCACATGAGGTGGCTTGCGCCTCCGACGTGAGTTCTTGATCGCAGAGGTCGCGCCCCTCCGAGAGCAGCTTGGCGGCGCTTCCATTGTCACCCTTGCGCAGGTTGAGTCTGGCGGCGAGGCTGTACGCCTCGACGGTGTAGTCGAGCCGCAGGGGGCGCTCCCGTCGATAGCGCCGAGCATTCTCATTGGCCGCAGCGGTAGCCGCTGGATAGTGCGCCAGATCAGAACGCACGAGGTGGGCGACGACGAACGAGACTTCCCGACTGGACCAACCCACTGCCGAGTCGGGATAGTGATCGAGCCAGCGGCGCAGCAACGGCTCGACGACGGATCGTTCGTAGCCGGCGGCCTCGAGTTCCGAGAAGGTGGGCGCCTGGACCGCTTCCAACGGTGGGTTCTGCCGTGAATCGGTCGCTTCTGTTCGAGACAGTCCGGGCAATAGCCAGGACGACGGAGACAGCACGAGCAGCCAGGCCAGGACTTTCACGAGGGCATCATATCGATGGCGTTGAGCGCGGATCCTCCAGGTTGGGGGTCGCGGGGAGGCTTGGGCGGGTCAGGGTCCTCTCCTCGCGCGGGCCTTCGGACTGCGAAGCTATGTGGGCGGTCCACGCGATGAACAGGGCGAGGAGAGTCCATGAGCCGATGCCGTACACCCTAAACAGGGGGATCCCTCTCAGTTCGAGAACACAAGCGCCGAGATTGACGAAAAAGAGGGTCGGTAGCGGCCAACGCAGGCCGGGACGCAGCAGGACGAGTGCCAACATGATCCAGTAGTAGGAGGTGACCGCCGCAAGGGCGAAGACGGCGACCGGACCGAGGAGGATGGCCTGGTCGAGGGGACTCTTCCAAGCGGCACCGGCGGCGAGCAGGAGCAGGGTCAAGGCGAACACGATACGGGCGGCGAGTCGTCGATCGGCGACTTCGTCCAGCTCTTGGACCCAATCGGCTCCGGGATCGAGGAGGTCCGACGAGGGCGTTTGATCGCGTCGGTCCCAGACGTCGTAGATCAGGGGGACGACCAGACCGACATTGTTGGTGAGCCAGGTCGCCTGGTGTTTCTCGAGATTGGCGGCGAACTGAGGCCAAGCACTTGGTCCCCGACCGATCGCCGATCCCACCACCAAGCCCAGAAATACGGTCAGTCCGGCGCCGAGGGCGAAGTGCCGGAGCCAGCCCAAGCTGCGATGCGATTTGACGTCGCGGAGAGCCACCACCAGGGGTCCGAGGAAGAAAGCAGCGGGAAATACCCGCAGCATCGTCGCCAGCGCGAGGAAGGCCCCCGATGCGGAGTAGCGTTGGGTCTTCGCGGCGCATGCGGAGAAAACGAGCGAAGTGAACCAGAGCTGTCGGAGCAGACCGCCTCCCACCCAGGAGAATCGCCAGGCGTAGCCGAGTGCTACCAGAATCAAGAACCAGCAGCCGGTACGTGGCCCGTAGGTCCTCCAGACTTGAAAGGCGGCGGCGCCGAGCAGAAGAACATCGAGGCAGCCGAGCAGCACCATGGAAACATCGCCGATCGGTAGACGCGAGGTAAAGAGCCGAGCGATGAAGGTCCAGGTCGGGGTCGGGTTGTAGCCGTGGTCCTTGCGGACGCTGTGCAGGATCTGGTCGTTTACCGGGGCGATGACGGCGTGATGGTCGGCGACGAACGACTCCCAGCGGGAGTCTGAGAAGCGATCGACCACGGTTTGGGAGAGTTCCTCGGTAGAGGAGGTGAGAATCATGCGGTTGTCGCGAAGGTCGCGTATAAAGGCCGGCCGGGGTCGCTCCGGGTCGGACACTCGTTGGGCTCGGACCGAGGCCAGGTAGAGACCGTCGTACCCAAGCTCCGCGAAGTACTTGGACCCGAGGGTGTAGTGAAACTGCTCCCAGTGGTGAGTGAAGGTACCCTCCGCCCGGAAGCTGCCCAAACCGAAGTACGCGAAGACCGCTAGGGTGGCGAGGACGAGATGGGCGCCCGACGCTTGGCCAGCTCTCGATGCGGGCCGGCCGGAGTTGGGCTTTCCCTTCCGGAGTTCCCAGACGGCAAAAAACAGTGCCACCGCCGACAGGACGGCGAGGATCCATATCTCGGTGGTCTCGGGCAAGGTCTAGTCCAGAGTTGAGTGGTCTACTCTGGAGTGCTCTGCTGTCGCGCCTGGCACTCTTGGGCGTCGACGACCGTGATGGCGGCGAGATGGACGATCTCCGCCACCTCGACGCCACGCTGGAGAACATGCACCGGCTTCTCCATGCCGAGCAAGATCGGTCCGATCGCCTCGGCCCCCGCCAGGCGCCAGATCAACTTGTAGGCGATGTTGGCCGCATTGAGCTCGGGAAAGATCAGGACGTTGGCGGGACCGGTGAGATCGCTCCAGGAGTAGCGATCCTCCATCAGCGCCTCCTGGATGGCGATGTCGGCCTGGATCTCACCGTCGACCTCGAGGTCGGGCCGCCGAGCCTTGATCAGTTCGGTGGCGCGGCGCATGTGCTGCGCACGGGGGTGCTGGTTCGAGCCGAAGTTCGAGAACGAGAGCATCGCCACTCGGGGGGTGATCCCAAAGCGTTGGGCGAGATCGGCGGTGAGTTCGGCGATCTCGGCCAGTTCCTCGGAAGAGGGCTCGATGTTGACGGTGGTGTCGGCGAGGAAGAAGAGACGATCCTCGAGGATCAGGATGTAGGCCCCCGATACCCTGCGGACGTTGGCCCGCGTACCGATGATGCGAAGTGCCGGACGGATGGTGTCGGCGTAGTGCTGGGTCAGCCCCGAAATCATGCCATCGGCATCACCCAATTCGACCATCATGGGACCGAAGTGGTTGCGGCTTCGCATCAGCTTGAAGGCATCCTCGTAGGTGACTCCACTGCGCTGCCGACGACGATGCAGTTCGCGGGCATAGCGTTCGAAGTCCGGGGAGGATTCGTTGTGGATGATGGTCACCTGATCACGGGCGAGGTCGAGCTCTTCGAGGCGATCGGCGATCATCTCTTCACGGGCCAACAGGATCGGATGAGCGATCCCCCGGTCGACGAGGATCTTGGCGGCGCGAAGGATCTTCGGGTGCTCACCTTCGGTGAACACAACCCGTTTCGGGTTCTTGCGGGCTTTCTCTATGACGTCGTGCATGAACTCCATGCGGCGTGAGATCAGGGTCTCCAGGTGGCGGTAGTAGGCCTCGAAATCTTCGATCGGTTTCTGGGCAACGCCGCTCTCCATCGCGGCCCGGGCGATCTCCGGGACGACGTAAAGGAGGACACGATGGTCGAACGGCTTGGGAATCAGATAGTCGCGACCGAAACGGAGATCGTCGAGGCCGTAGGCCTTGAGGACGGCGTCCGGGACATCCTCTCGGGCAAGGTCCGACAGGGCTTTTACCGCCGCCTTCATCATCGGCAAGTTAATGTCGGTTGCCTGCACGTCGAGGGCGCCGCGGAAGAGGAAGGGGAAGCCGAGCACGTTGTTGACCTGGTTGGGAAAGTCGCTCCGACCGGTGGCCATGATGACGTCTTCGCGGGCGGCGCGGGCCTCTTCGAAGCCGATCTCGGGATCGGGATTGGCCATCGCAAAGACGATCGGGTTGGCGGCCATCGAGCGCAGCATGTCGCCGTTGACCAACCCTCCGACCGACAGGCCGAGGAGTACGTCGGCGTCGACGAGGGCTTCGGCCAGGGTCCGCCGCTCGGTCTCGGCCGCAAACTCTTCCTTCTGGGGATCCATTCCGACGGTTCGACCCCGGTAGACAACGCCCTCCCGGTCGGTGAGCAGGATGTTCTCCCTTCGGGCGCCGAGCTCCAGGTAGAGGCGTAGACAGCCGACGGCGGCGGCGCCGGCGCCGGAGAAGACGAAGCGGGCATCCTCGATCGACTTGCCGGCTAACTCGAGAGCGTTGAGCAACGCTGCACCGGAGATGATCGCCGTCCCGTGCTGGTCGTCGTGGAAGACGGGGATGTTCATCTCTTGTTTCAGACGGGTCTCGATCTCGAAGCACTCGGGAGCGCCGATATCCTCGAGGTTGATGCCGCCGAAGGTGGGTTCCAGCATCTTGACGGTGCGGATGATCTGTTCCGGATCTGCGCAGTCGAGTTCGAGATCGAAGACGTCGATGTCGGCGAAGCGCTTGAAGAGGACACCCTTGCCCTCCATCACCGGCTTGCTGGCAAGGGGGCCGATGTCGCCAAGACCAAGGACGGCGGTGCCGTTAGTGATCACCGCCACCAGGTTGCCCCGAGCGGTGTACTCGAAGGCCAGCTTGGGATCGTCTCGGATGGCCAGGCAGGGATGGGCGACGCCGGGAGTATAGGCGAGGGACAGATCCTGCTGGGTCTGGGTCGGCTTGGTGGGAACTACCTGGATCTTTCCCTTGCGACCGTGGGAGTGGTAGTCGAATGCTTCTTGTTCGAGTCGTTTGCTCATATTTTTGGGCTCAGTTGTGAAGTCCTTCAGCCTAGCACGAGCGCAGAGTCTCCCCGTCCCCCACAGGGCTAGCCGCGATAGGACGAAGCGAGCAACCACGGCACACGATTGTCATGCACCACCTGATGCCGGGGACACGACTTCGCTCCATAGATCGCCACCGGCTCGAACCCGCGGCGGTCCAGTGCGAGGTCGAGAAGGTCCTCGGCGGCCAGCGTCGGGCGCCCGGCACGCTGCGTCAAAGGTATCTCCAGGGGACCCTCGCCGTCGAAGGCGCGGTAAACCACCTCGGTGCACACCAAACGGTCAGCGTGGAAGAAGTCGAAATCGAAGTTGTAGAGCTTGCCCTCGTGTCGGACGGCGCGCTCGATCGCTCGAGCGATGGCGGTCTCGTCCAACTGGGGACGGAGCACAGCGACGGCATCGACCGCGAGGGTCTCCTCCAGGGGACGGAAGCGGACGCCATCCTTCAGCGCTTCGAGGACGCAGTTCGGATCGGACCATCGGCTCTGGCGCTCGGCATCGATCGCGATGCCCAACCGTTCCCGATCGTTGGTGCTCCCGACGTAGAGGGCGGCGTGCGGCCAGTACCCGGGGAGGAAGAGGTTGCTGAAGGCCCCCTCCTGACGGGTGACCAAGACGTCACCTGGTCGCAGGAGCTCTCGCAGCCGTTGGCGAACCCGCGGCGTCACCTGGCGAGTTCGCCAGTGGTCACGCAGCGCGGCGATGAGTCGTCCCGACGCCTCGAGGAAGGAGAGCGACGTCTGCTGGTTGGCCGAGGCCCCACGGCGCCTCAGTGAGTGCAATCGATAGCGGAAGAGCCTCCCGAGATAGTTGGATCGACTGCGGTCCAGATGCCGTTCCAGTTCGGGGAGCTGTTCCACGAGACGGCGGAAGGGATCGGCGTCAGTGAAGGTCTCGAGGGCGTCTCGACCCTGGTCGAGGCTGCGCATCGCTTCGTCCATCCGCCAGGCATTGCGCGGATCGACCAACGACTTGAAGATGGCGGTGAACTGCTTGCGGGGAATCCGGTGGTCGGCGGCGGCCTCGTTGAGTTTGCGCTGCACCAAGCGATGGGTCGCGACCCGCTCGATGAGCAGCCGGTCGAGTCGAACCACGAGGCAGGCGGCGGCGAAGGCGACGAGGAATTCCTCCCACTGCTGCTTGCCTCGGATCTTTTCGACGTCGTGATCGAGGGTGGAACTCGACTCCTCCATGACCTCCCAAAGACCCTGGCGGACGGTCAGGAAGCGGGCAAACCAGAGCCGTAAGGCTTCGTCCTCAGCCGGACGAAAGTGTCCACGATCGATGGCCGGTCGACAGAGGGTCTCGAGCTCCTCGGGCGCGTCGATACCTGGAATCGCGGCGCCGAGAGCGGTGAAAGCAGCTAGATGCTGCTCACCGAGTCGGACGATCTGAGGGCTAGAAACCACTAGTGCATGGAACTCATGGAAACCATGAGGAACCCAAAGCACGCCGCATTGAGGAGGCTCACGACACCCGCGAAGATCAGCAGCCCCTTCATCGATTGTCGCTGTCCTCTCCGGTACCAATAAACGGCCAAGGGGATCACCATCAGCCACTGAATCGCGCCGGGGAAGAAGGCGCCGATCAGAGTGACTTGCGACAAGAACAGGAGGCCATGACTGAGCAGGATCACCAATCCGGCGAGGAGCCCGTAGCCGATGCCGTCGCGAAGGGGCTGGGGGTTGGTCATTGCACGATTCTCTCACGCAACGGCGCCAGCCGAGTCCTCTCGAGCTCTCCCCGATAGAACAAGTTGTAGGTGTCGAGTGGGATCATCCGGTGGTCGTCGGGGTGGACCACGTGGACGCAGCTCTTCTTGACCGAGCGGACATCGAACGAATGAGCGTCGAGAAATTGCATGATGATGATGCGAAAGACGTTGCGATAGTCGAGGTGGGGGGGCAGGTCGACCTGGGGCAAGCAGCACAGGAGATCCTTGAGGCTGTCGGCGCCGGAGGCGGGAGAGTGCCCGGTGGAGAGGATGTCGAACAGGCTCTGCTTGAGGTCGGGATCACTCTCGAAGACGATGGTGTTGCGAGCGCCGTCGATGAGCAGTTGGGGGTCGACGATGCCGGTGAGCGGAGTGACCTGGTCACCGATCTTGAGCGCGTAGGCCATCGCAATGCAGTCGGGATGGCAGGGGACCGGCAGCAGGTCCTCGAGGCGAAAGTGCTCGCTCTGCTCGGCGATCTTGCGGCGTACCTCGGTCAGGGTCAGCCGATCCCGGGCCGGATCGAACCCCTCGGTACGCCCGGCTTGTTGAATAGGCTGGAAGGTCACCCCGCGAATCGCCGGCTGTTGCAGGGCCCAGTCGACGATCTTTCCGCACTCGCTGTCGTTGGCTCCCTTGCTGAGAGTCACTACCAGGGTGGTCGAGATGCCCAACTCATTGAGGCGTTCGACGGCCTGACGTCGGATGTCGCGCAGGTCGGCGCCGCGCAGCTGCTGGAGCGTTTCGCGCTCGAAGGAATCGAACTGCAGGTAGAGCTCGAACCCGGGCAGGTAGCTGGCGAGGCGCTCAGCGAACTCAGGATCCTTGGCGATGCGTAGACCATTGGTGTTGACCATCAAGTGGCGGATCGGGCGCTCCTTGGCCGCATCGAGGATGGCGAAGAAATCGGGATGGATCGTCGGCTCGCCGCCCGACACCTGAACCACATCGGCCTCGCCCTCGCTACGCACGATGGCGTCGAGCATGGCGATGACTTGGTCGAGCGGCCTGTGTTCGGGCCGATGGGGTCCGCTCGAGGCGTAGCAGATGGGGCACGCCAGGTTGCAGTGGTCGTTGATTTCCAACAACGACACACACGAATGCTGCTCATGGTCAGTGCACAGCCCGCAGTCGTAGGGGCAGCCGTACTTCACCGGTGTGGCGAAGCGCTGCGGCATCTCAGAGGGCTTGAGGAAGACCTCCCGCGCCCGTCGGTAGTAGTCGATGTCGTCGGCGAGGAGGACCTTCTCGGTGCCGTGCTCGGGGCAACGCTTGACCATGAACACGCTGCCGTCCTGGAAGATGATCTTGCCGTTGACCTGACGGAAGCAGGTCGAGCAGATGGAGATGGCTACGTCGTAGTACTGATAGTCGCGGACTCGAGGTGCGCCGGCGGTCGATGTGGGGTTCGAGGTTTTCTTCGAAGTGTTCTTCGAAGCTAGCGTAGAGGCGGCGGAACTCGTCGTCATGGAGTCACTCTCTAGAGGTCGGCGTGGAGTCGGATTTCCGTCACGAGGCCGATCGCTGAGCCGTCGTCAGACCGTCTTTGTCAGAACCCTCGGCCCGAAAACGCGTGCGATCGGTAGCAGGTCTCGATAGCAGAGACAGAGTGCGATGAGGCAGGCCCATTGTATGGGATTCATCCCCCACACTCGGTCGTACGGTTTGAGAAAATCCACCAGCAGGCGGAAGATGGCGTAGCTGAGGATCAGAGCGCGAAAGCGGAGACCGTTGGGCGGGGTGGAGGGAAGCGAGGGTCGGAACAGGATCCATGCGATCAGGATGAGGAAGACGATCTCGTAGAGCTGGGTCGGATGGCGGGAGATCCCATCGCCGAAGTCGACTCCCCAGGGCAGTGAGGTGGCGACGCCATAGGTACCATCGCTCAGCCCGGCGAGGAAGCAGCCGATCCGACCGATCACCATTCCAAGGATCAGGGGACCGACGTAGACGTCTCCCGTCCGCGCTGTCACTCCGAGTCGCCGCTTGAGGACCTCTACGACGATCCACCCTCCGAGCAGGCCTCCGACGATCGTCTTACCGCCGAGAAGTAGCAAGGGCTCTGCTGCGTACGACGACCATTGTGAGGGATTGGCTAGATGGTGGAGGAGTTTGGAGCCGACCGCCGCGCCCAGAATGGCGGCGACGACGAGACTCCAACGTGTCGACTCGGGAAGGAAGTCTCGTTGTCTTCGCTGATGGCGAAAGAGGGCGAAGCCCGCCGCGTACGCGAGCGCTTCGAGACCGAGGTGCCAGAGGGCGGTCGATTGGAGGACGATGGTGGTGAGCTCCTGGTTGTAGCACCGCAGATGCTGAAGAACGCCAAGGGGTTCTCGGCGCTGGCGAGGGCGGATGACGCAGATTCTACTCAGGGAGATCGCTATACTGAGCACGACGGCCGCAACGCGGCGAAGGAGAACAGTCTGTCAAAATCGATCGATAAGAATAAGAGTGGCAAGTCACCCAAAGCGCCTCAGGGTGCGGAGACGCCTGCCCAAGCTGACAAGAAGACGACTACCGGGTCAGTCGCCAAGGCGGAGGGCAAAGATTCGAGAAAAGTGAAGCGTAAGGTGGCGCTGCTCGAGACGCCGCATCGTCAAGAACCCCTTTCGAAGCGACCGAGCAAGGCGATCGCAAAGGGTGCAGAAAAGAGTGCAGCCAAGGTTGGCGAAAAGGGCTCCTCAAAAGCTTCAGCAAAAGGGCTCGGCAAGGCTCTGCTGAAAGGCTCCGGCAAGAAGAAGTCGGGCATCAAGGTGCGTTGCGCCACGATCAACGATACCGAGCGATTGGTCGAACTGAACCGTGCCGCCTATCCAACCCTCGCCGAGGACGACGTGGTCTGGGATCGGCGTCACCTCGAATCCCACCTTCGGAGCTTCCCCGAGGGCCAGGGGGTCATCGAGGTCGACGGCAAGATCGTGGCCTCCTGCAGCAGTCTCATCGTCAATTTCGGTCGCGACCCCTACCGGGACCACACCTGGGCCGGCATTACCGACAACGGGATGTTCTACAACCACGATCCCTTCGGCGACACCCTCTACGGCGCCGACGTCAACTGTCACCCCGACTATCGGGGGCGCGGCCTGGCCAAGGCGCTCTACAACTTCCGCAAGAAACTCTGCCAACGGCTCAATCTCAAGCGGATCGTTCTCGGCGGACGGCTCTACAACTACCATCGCCACTGCGACGAAATGTCCGCCTATGAGTACGCTCGCAAGGTCGAGGCAGGGGAGCTGAAGGACCCGGTCCTCGGTTTCCAGTTGAAGCAGGGCTACACCCTCAAGAAGGTTCTGGCCAACTACCTTCCGGATCCCCTGAGCCTCAACAACGCTTCCTTCCTCGAGTGGTTCAATCCGGAGTTCAAGCCTCGGCTGAGAAAGCCGCGGGCGGTACGTGTCTGCTCGGTCCAGTATCAGATGCGGCGGATCAAGAACTTCAAGGGCTTCTCACAGCAGATTCGCTATTTCGTCGATGTCGCCGCCGGCTACGGTGCCGACTTCGTGCTCTTCCCGGAACTCCTGACTGCTCAGCTGATGTCCTACCTGGAGGCTAAGACTCCGATCGAGGCGATCCGTCGTCTCACCGAGTTGACCGACGAGGTCGACGAGCTCTTCCAGAAACTGGCGTCGGAGTTCCAGATCATCATCATCGGGGGCACTCACCCGATCAAGAACGGTAAGCGGATCGAGAACGTCGCCAGCATGTACCTCATCGATGGGACGATCTGCCGCCAGCCGAAGATCCACATCACCCCGAGCGAGCGCAAGAGCTGGGGGATCGAGGGGGGTAACACTCTGCAGGTCTTCGATACGCCCAAGGCGAAGGTCGGGATCTTGATCTGCTACGACAGTGAGTTCCCCGAGGCGGCTCGCTATCTCTGCGACCAAGGTGCGGAGGTGATCTTCGTGCCCTTCTGCACGGACGATCGCCAGGCCTACTACCGAGTTCGACACTGTTGCCAGGCCCGGGCGATCGAGAACCAGGTCTATGTGGCGATGGCGGGAACGGTAGGCAACCTGCCGGATGTCGAGAACATGGATATCCAGTACGCCCAATCGGCGGTGCTCAGCCCCTGCGACTTCGAGTTTGCCCGCGACGGCATCCTCGTCGAAGCATCGCCCAACATCGAGATGGTGGTGACCACCGACCTCGACTTCGAAGCGCTGCAGGACGTGATCAATGCCGGAAGTGTTCGCCAGCGTCATGATCGTCGTCCTGACCTGTTCACTTTCAAGGCTCACTTCGATCCGTCCTAGGCTTTTCGCCCCCTCTGAGGCTTTTCGACCATGCTAGATTCGGGGTCTGTGCCCGGCTTATCTACCCACCGTCGGAACCTCGTTCTCGCCCTTGCGATCCTCATTGCCGTCGCTGTTCTGATCGGTCTCTCGATATCCCAGTCGAGCGGGGGCGACTCGCAGGATTTTGCGGGGGCAGCTCCGGACTGGATCTGGGATCCGGAATGGCCGAGCATGCCGGCCGCCCGGGCCCATGCTTTTGCCGTCGAGCGCACGGTGACCGTGCCCGCCGTTGTTCCCGCCTCGGCGCGCCTGCTCATCCAGGCCGATGAGGAGTATCACCTGTCGATCAACGGTCAGTGGGTTGGCGCGGGTCGGTATCGCGATGGGACTCGGTGGGACGCCTACCCGATCTCTAGTTTGGTCCGACCCGGCGAGAACCAATTGCGGGTCGAGCTGCGCAGCAGCCGCGGGGTAGGTGGTTTGCTGCTCTGCCTCCAGGCCGAAGCGGGAGCGCCCTGTTGGCTGCGGTCGAACGAACTCTGGAAGGTGGTGCCGGCCGACCGCTCACCGTCACGCAGTGCGAAGGCTTGGGGGCAGGCGCCGGTTGGCAAGTGGCCCCTACCGACTGGGATTCTGGAGCGTGGTCTCGCTTCGGTCTGCATCGATACCGCACACCCTGCGACCCCACGGCGTATCGTGGCTCTCGACCCCTTGACTCGAGGCGAGGGAGAGGACGAGGTGTCGCTCCCAGTGTGGTCTCTACGCTGGGGACCGCGGGCTCGCGCGATTCTCGAACTCGACCTCGATCCCGCCGTTCGTCATCTCGGGGAGCTCTCCTTCGGGCACAATCGTCGCCTGCCGGTGGACCGCACGAGCCGTGAGACGGTCATCACCGAGCCGGGCCAATCGACGTTTCGATCGGTCACGGGGCGTGAGCTGAGGATCGCCGAGGTCGACGGCATCGCCGAGGTGCTCGGCGGCCGCTACTACCGGGTTCGCGACGAGTGTGACGATTGGATGTTCGAGCTGCCACCGCCGACCGAGGGGTTGCTGGGACTCCCGCCGCCTCCGTCAAGAACGCCGGTTCAGGACGAACTCTGGGGCGATCTCTAGGGCGCTACGGGCATCGCTCGGGGGGAAGAAGGCGAGCGCCTCGCGGGCTTCGTCGGCGAAGGCTCGCGCCATGTGCTCCACTTCGGCGAGGGTTCCTTCGGAGTCCACCAGGTCCAGGATCTCTTGGGCAGTGGTTCGTTCGAAGGCCCGATCTTCGAGCACGAACTGCACCAGCTGTCGCTGTTTGGGCGTGACCCTCGGCAGCAGGAGCAATAGCGGTAGGGTGAGCTTTCCCTCCTTGAGGTCGGAGAGGACCGGCTTGCCGAGTTCGCCCTGGCTGGCGGTGAAGTCGAGCAAGTCGTCGACGAGCTGGAAGCAGTTCCCCAAGGCTCGGCCGTAGCTGCGCAGTGGGATGGCGCCCTCCGGGTGCGCGGGACGGATCAGGCAGGGGATCGAGCAAGCGGCAGAGAAGAGGTAGGCGGTCTTACGATCGATAATCGAGAAGTACTCTTCCACCGAGAGATCGATCGAGCCGAGACGCTCCAGGGAGAGCATCTCTCCTTCGGTCATGCGCAGCGTGGCGTTGGTGAGCTGTCGGATGACCTCGAGGTTGTCGTGGGCCAACGCCATCCTCATCGCTTTGGTGTAGATCCAATCGCCGAGAAGGACGGTCAGGCTATTTCCCCAACGTCGGTTGACCGTCTCGCGTCCCCGTCGCAGGTCGGAGTGGTCGATGATGTCGTCGTGAATCAGTGTCGCGGTGTGGATGAACTCCACCACGGCCGCGTAGGTCACTTCCTCTTCGCTGTCGTGTCCGAGGAGGCGCGCCGCGAGGAGGAGTAGGGCGGGTCGCATTCGCTTGCCACCGCTGTCCGCGAGGTAGCGCCCGGCGTCCTCGATGAAGGGGACGTCCGACTCGAGGTGGCAACGTAGGACTTGCTCGGTCGCGGCCAACTTGTCGCCGACCAGTTCCAGCACCTGGTGGACCGAAGTCCCCGCCGGCGGCTCCTCGAGGCGCGAGGCCACGGGAGTGGAGAAGGGGTGACCGCTCAAATCGCCGGCACCGGTTCGAAGTCTTCCACCTTGACGAGGCGACCGCGGTCGAAGCGATAGGCCTTGCCGAGCGCGAAGTACCACCAGGTAGTCTCGTTCCGCCCCACCTCGTCGTCGCTGTCGATTCGGTCGGGACGGCCCATCCCCTCATAGACTCGATGTTCGTCGGGAGAGTCGAGGTGACTCTGAAAGGTGCGTACCGAGTCCAGGAAGGTGGTGTCTTCCACCACGAAGGGCACGGAAATTGGGGTGCCTTGGCGCACCCGGTCCGTGATGTCGAGTCGTTGTAGGACCTGGAGGTGCTTGCCGGTGGGTTCGGGCACGGTGACCGCGGCGATGATCTCGAAACGATCGAATCCGGGAATCCAATCCCACTGCAGGGCGAAATTTCCATCCCCGTCGCTCGCGGTGGCGCCGCGGGCGATGTTGGCCTTCTCGCGTCCGGGGGGACGTAGGCTTATCCGCATCTTGGCCATCTCGAGCACGATCTCGACATCGGCCAGGGGTTTGCCGACCGCATCGGTAAGAATGCCGTCCACCTCGACCCGTTCACCGGTGGCGAAGGGGAACTTGGCGGTGAAGGGATTGCGTACCTCGCCAAGAACAGCCGGCGCCAATCCCAGGCCGAGTAAGCAGCCCCAAACGAGCAGCGTCTGTTGGCACCGTAGGGACCTCGGCCAGATCGATCGGGGAGCCGCGCCAGCGCCATCGTTCCTCACGCTACGTATTATAGGCCATGCGGCGCAATGATCCCGCCGGACTCTCTCGAGGAGCCGTCTTGCGCTAGCCATCGCCTTCGATCTCCCAACTGACGCGCTCAGGAGGATCGAAGGGACTGCGATCGTCGAGTCGGGCCGGTGTCGAGAAATCAAAGGTCGTAACGCTGCCTTCCGCGTCTCGATAGGTGAGTCTCGACAGGTGGGGCGGATCGTTGGCAAAAGTGAGTTCGGCCTCGCTCAACAGGCGGTGGTCCTGGCGCAAGGGGGTCAATCTGAGGGTGTCCATGCCCACCTTTTCGGCGTGGTAGCGCTCGGCCAGCTGTTCGGCATCCAGGCGAATCAAATCGATGCCGGGCTGCGAGGCATCGACGGCGAAGATGTGCCCGATCGGTTCTCCGGGATTCCAGGTGTAGAGTTCCCGGCCGCACAGGAGAAAACTCTTGGGATAGGGCTTGTCGTAGTCCCAACGGGCGCAAAGCGGCAGATCGAGGCTGAGTTGCCCTGTCTCCGCATCGCCTTCGCTGAAGCCCGCCGGTCGGAAGGTCTGAGTGAAGGGCCAGGCCTGGGGACCGACGCGGATGACCGAAGTCCGCAGCTCGACGACGCGGTCCCAGGGGTTGGCATCCTCCTGGGCCGGAGCGATTCCCGACTCACCCCACAGCTGGGTGGCCAGGAGGATGGCGACGGAGAGTGTCTTCCAGGGCGGCAAGGGAGAGTTCCTCAATGTTTGAAGTGCCGTTGTCCGGTGAACAACATGGTCATGCCGTGCTCGTCGGCGGCAGCGATGACCTCTTCGTCTCGCTTACTACCGCCGGGCTGGACGACGCCCGCGACGCCGGCCGCCGCGA
>JAIOJS010000234.1 GCA_019911795.1 Thermoanaerobaculia bacterium
GCGAGGTCGCAACCGCCTGTTCGAAGACCGTCGCCGCAGAGGCAAAGTCAGCCAGGTTGGGCGTCACCGCCTCAGGGTCGTAGGGTGCGACGAAGTCACGCCGCGTCGTATCGAGGGTGATGACGATGATTGAAGGCGGCGGATCCGGTGGTTCGCTCACCAAATACAAACCGCCAACCAGAACGAGACCGTCCGCGTCGGCGACCGAGAGCTCTACCTCGACCCCGTTCGCGACCGGAATTTGTATGGCACGACGGCCTCCCACCGGTAGATCCTCTCGCCGAGCGTTGGCCTCTACCGTTGGTTTTAGAGAGGTCAAGCCCAAGGAAGCAGGCAAGGAGGATAGGTTCTCCACCACCATTTCGAGGGTCCCCGCCCTCTCTGCGGTGAGCCGGAGCTTGCCGGGACCATCGAAGAGAACCCCGCCCCTCACCTCGCGCGTGGCCCCGGTCACCCCGCCGGCAAGGAACTCTCGAAGGTATCGATAGCGCTGCATTCGGAGGGGATCCCATGATTCCGGGGGACGGTCCATCCCCCCCGTTCCATAGCTCACTGCATCGAAGTGCGTCTTGAGCTGAGAGTTCGGGGCGTTGACGCTATCCCATACATAGTCGCGTTTGACAATCAGCCGATGGGTCCCCGGAGTGAGCTCCCCGGGCGGCACCGTGACGACGAAGCGATCGGAAAAGGTCAACGCCTGATTTCCCAAGGGCCTTCCCTCCCAACGTACCGACGGTCGGTAGTCGCGAGAGTCCGGGGCTACCGTCAACTCGATCCGGAGTGACCTCCGAGGGGACCTCGTCACGTGGACGAGGAACTGCCCCCGCGAGTAGAACTCCCACTGCCCCTCCTCGGTCAGTCTCCAGTCCGCTGACGGGACGACGTATAGGTCCTCTCCAACGATCTGGCCGTAGGCATCACTCACCGAGAGCGACCGCGGCGAGGATTCTCGACACCCCACGAGGACGAGCGCCACGAGCGTCACGAGCAGAGCCAGTTGATGTCGAAGGCTGAGACCGCCGACGGGACGGCAAGAGGATCCGCACTCGAGAATCCTCTCCGGCGATGGCCGATCGGCCTCGTTCTCAATCGCGGCCATCCAAGTCATCCTGCGGCCATCCAAGTCATCCTGCACCTATCTTGGGCTCGTTTCGGTCTTGCCTTTCGGTGTTGATCGAAGCCGATCCTAACGTGAACGGCCAGCACCATGGATTCCACGGCGGCCGGGACGATGTCTTACGGACAGCATGGTACAGTCCGTCGCCAATCCAGTGGTCATTTATTCGTAGGGAGAGACACCATGACATCGCGTCTGCCTCGACTCCTGCTCTCGGGAGCTACCTTCACCCTTCTCCTGGCGACGGGACTGCAGCACCCCGCCCACGGAGAGGGGACTACCGTCGCCTTCGTCGGTGCTGACATTCTGCCGATCGACGGCGATCCGATCTCCGATGGGGTCTTGATCGTCCGCGACGGCACGATCGTCGCCGTGGGTCCCTCCAGCGAGGTGCAGGTCCCGGCCGATGCCGACATCCGCTCTGCCACGGGCAAAGTCATCATGCCCGGCCTGGTCGATACCCACTCCCACGTAGGCGGAGGTGGCGGCGGGGACCGCTCGGCGCCCATTCAGGCCGGAGTCCGAGTCTACGACTCGATCGACGTCCGCTCTGCCGGCTTTGATCGAGCTCGAGCCGGAGGCTTGACGACGATCAACGTGATGCCCGGATCGGGCCATCTGATGAGTGGTCAGACCGTCTACCTCAAACTGCGCGACGGCAACACCATCGACGACCTGACCATCGTCGGCGAAGACGGGTGGATCGCCGGCGGCATGAAGATGGCCAACGGAACCAACTCGCGCCGCGATCCCCCCTTCCCCGGCACCCGCGGCAAGTCCGCTGCCTTGGCTCGGGCTCACTACCTCCAGGCCTTGGAGTACCAGAAGAAGGTCGCGGCTGCGGTCGACGATCCGGACAAGGCGCCGGAACGAGACCTCGACATGGAGGCAATGCTCGAGGTGCTGTCGGGACGCCGAGTGGTCCACCACCACACCCACCGTCACGACGACATCCTCACCGTGCTCCGGCTGCAGAAGGAGTTTGGATTCCGTCTCGTGCTCCAACACGTGAGCGAAGGCTGGAAGGTCGCCGATGAGATCGCCGCGGCCGGCGTCCCGGCTTCGGTGATCGTCATCGATAGTCCCGGTGGCAAGCTCGAGGCGCGCGACCTGGCGTTCGAGACCGGCGCCATCCTCGACGAGGCCGGCGTTCTCGTCGGCTTCCACACCGACGACTGGATCACCGATTCCCGGCTCTTCTTGCGCTCGGCCGCCCTCGCGGTTCGCGGCGGGATGTCTCGCGAATCCGCGCTCTATGCCATGACCATGGCCGGCGCCAAGATTCTGGATCTCGACGACCGCATCGGCTCGCTGACTCCCGGCAAGGACGCCGACTTCATCGTCCTATCGGGCGATCCGCTGAGCGTCTACACCCACGTCGAGGAGACCTGGATCGATGGGCGTTCGGTGTTCGATCGCTCCCGCCCCGAGGATCGGCTGATTGCCGTCGGGGGCTTCGGCGCTGGCGATCCCCGCCATGCCCATGTGACCTGCTTCGACGATACGGAGGAAGGACGATGAGAGCCCTGACGACACTCGATCCAAGTCTCGGCGGACGTTTGACGCGCAATCTCGCCATCCTTATCACCCCCCTCGCGATCCTCCTTGTCGCGTCCATCGCCACTCCACTTGCGGCCGAAACGATGGCAGGCGGCACCGTGGCCATTCGCGGTGAGACGGTCTATCCCGTTTCCGGTGAACCGATCACCGACGGCATCGTGCTCATCGAGGACGGGAAGATCTCCGCCGTCGGTCCTGCCTCCGAAGTCGTCGTCCCGGACGGAATCAGAGTTCTCCAGGGCGCCGTCGTCCTGCCAGGCCTGATCGACGCTCACAGCGTGGTAGGCCTGGCCGGCTATCTCAACCAGAGTGGCGACCAGGACCAGCTGGAGACATCCGCCGCCGTCCAGCCGGAACTCCGGGCCATCGACGCCTTTGATGCCCGCGCGCCTCTGATCACTTGGCTTCGCGACTTTGGCGTGACGACCCTTCACACCGGACACGGGCCGGGCACGGTGGTCTCCGGCCAGACCATGATCGTCAAGACCCGTGGCGACACCGTCGAGGAAGCCACCCTCGTACCCCGAGCGATGCTCGCCGTGACCCTCGGCGAGGGTGCGACCAGCGAGGATGGAAAGTCCCCAGGAAACCGCTCCAAGGTCGCGGCGATGCTTCGCGCCGAACTCTTGGCGGCCGACGCCTACCGCAAGAAGATCCACGAATCACAGTGGTCCAAGAAAGACGAGAAGCCGGATCCTCCGTCCCGCGACCTCAAGCTAGAGACGCTCGCCGCGGTGCTCGACGGCGAACTTCCCATGCTCATCACCGCCCAGCGACATCAAGACATCATGACCGCCCTTCGCCTGCGCGAGGAGTTCGGGTTCCAACTCGTCCTGGACGGTGGCGCCGACGCCCATCTGCTCCTCGAGGAGATCAAGGCCGCCGGCATCAGCGTCATTACTCATCCACCCATGATGCGGGCTTGGGGAGAGATGGAGAACATGACGATGGAGGCGGCGGCGATCCTCGACCGCGCCAGCATTCCCATCGCCTTTCAGAGTGGCTTCGAGAGCTATGTCCCCAAGACCAGGGTCGTACTCTTCGAAGCAGCGATCGCCAATGCCTATGGCCTAGGTACCGAGCGAACCCTCCATGCCCTAACCCTTGGAGCGGCCGAGATTCTCGGTATCGCCGACCGCGTCGGATCCCTCGAGGTGGGCAAGGACGGCGATGTCGCCATCTACGACGGAGATCCGTTCGAGTACACGACCCATTGCACCTACACCGTCATCGAAGGCGCTGTGGTCAGCGAGGGGGAGCGCTCCTTGTCGGCGGCCGCGATCGCGGCGGACGGGCGCTAGCGACGTTTGGCGACGACGATCGTGATGTCGTCCTCGAGGGGACGGTCCTCATCGGATACCAATCCCGTGAGGGCCGCGAGAATCTCCTCGGCCGTTCCATGTCCCGCTTTACCGATCGCCTCGACCATCCTCGGATAGCCTCGCCCCAAGCGCAGATCGACCAGCTCGGGCAGGCCGTCCGAGAGCAGGATCACGGCGTCTCCGGGACTCATTCCGACCGTTTCCAGTCGATAGATCGGGTCGCTCATCGCTCCCAAGGGCAGCCCGGGAAGGAGGACCTCCTCCGCCTTCTGGGTAGCGGCCCGGTAGATGTAGACGGGGGGCATCGCCGCCGACGAGAGGCTGACCGAGGTCGCCCGCAAATGGACCACGTTGAGGGCCATCTGCATGCGAGTCAGGTCGACCGCCCGCATTACTCCATTGAGTTGCTGCAGCAACTCATTGGGCGCGCTAACATCGAGGGCTTTCAAGGCTGACTTGGTCATCGACACCATCATGCCGGCCGAGATGCCGTGTCCGGTGGCATCGCCGGTGACGACGAACAGCGAACCATCCTCCTGCGGGAAGAAGTCATAGTAGTCCCCTCCCACCTCGGTCGCGGTTTCGAGGTGGACGGCAAAATCATAGTGATCGCTCAGCGGCGGCCCTTTGGGGAGGAGCGAGAGTTGAATGGCTCGTGCCTGCTTCATCTCCTCGGTCTTTCGACTGTGTTCCGCCTCTACCCGGTGGGCCCGGGAAAGGTCGATGTGGGTTCGTACCCGGGCCAGAAGTTCCTGTTTCGAAAAGGGCTTGCTCAGGTAGTCATTGGCCCCGGACGACAGCCCCTCGACGAGGTCGGAGACCTGATTCTTGGCGGTCACCATGACGATCGGTAGACGGTGGGCGGAAAAGTCGTTGCGAATTGTCTGGGCCACCTCGTAGCCCGTCATGCGCGGCATCATGACGTCGAGCAGAACCAGGTCGGGAACGAGTCCCTGTCGCAATAGGTCGAGGGCTTCGGGACCATCGTTGGCCCTCCGGACTCGGTAACCATCGAGACCCAACAGGTTCTCGAGAACTTGCAGGTTGACGGGTTCATCGTCGACGCAGAGAACCTCGGGCATCGTCCCGCGGCCCTCGATCGCAAGGACCCCTTCCCCACCAGAGGCCACCGCAGTAGTCGAGGCGGTTCGACGCGTGGAACCCGTTGCCAGCGGAACAACCCGCCCCAAGTCGCGGATCGACGAAAGGCCGCCTTCCTGATCGCCGCTATCAGCGAGGTGCCCCACCGCCGCTTCACTCCCCGACCAGAGCGGTAACGTGAAGGCGAAACGCGATCCCTCACCCTCGATAGACGAGACTTCGATCCTTCCCCCGTGCAATTCCACCAACTGACGGGTGATGGTCAGTCCCAGCCCGGTGCCTCCAAACTCGCGGGCCGACGATGCGTCCGCCTGTTGGAAGGATTCGAAGATCTTCTCGAGCTTGTCGGCAGCGATGCCGACCCCGGTGTCTTCGACCGCGACCTCCAGACGTGTCCCGACGACTCGACCGGTGATCCGGACTTCTCCCTGGCGGGTGAACTTGATGGCGTTGCCGATCAGGTTGTGAAGGATCTGTTGTAGCCGGTTCTCGTCCGCCGCCACCAGTGGGAGATCGTCGGGGACCGCGTTGACTAACTCGACGTCCCGGTCGGCGACGAGAGGACGACTCAGCATCAAAGTCACATCCACCAATTCGCGGAGAGAGACCGACCGTTCGCGAAGCACGATCTCGTGGTTCTTCAACTTGGAAAAGTCGAGGATATCGTCGACCAAGTGAGCGAGTCGTCGACCGCTCGAGGAGACCATCTCGAGATTCTCGCGCGTCTTGGGGGCGACCTCTCCGGTGGCTCCGTCGAGGATCGACTCGGTGATTCCGATGATGCCATTCAGGGGAGTGCGCAGTTCGTGGGAAGTGTTGGCTAGGAACTCGTCCTTCATCTGGTCGATCTGCTTCAATCGCTCCGCCTCCTGGCGGTGACGCTCGATCTCCCGCTCCTGGGCCATCGTCTTGTAGCGGACGTACCCGACGACCGCTGCCACCGCCGCCAGGGCGTAAAGAAGGTAGGCCCACCAGGTCTTCCAGGGCGGCGGAATGACCCGGACCGCCATCGAGGCCTCTTGATCGCTCCACACTCCATCTGAGTTGGTGCCACGAACCCGGAAGCGGTAGAGACCGCCATCGAGATTGGTATAGCTCGCGAAACGACGGGGGCCGCTGTCGACCCAGTCGTCGTCGAAGCCCTCCAACTTGTACTGGTACTGGTTCCTCTCGGGGCTCGAGTAGTCGAGGGCGGCAAACTCGAACGAGAATCCGAGGTCACGGTATGAGATCTCCACCTCCTCGACACCTTCGAAGGACTGCAGGGTCTTCTCGTCCTTGCCGATCTTGCGAAATGAGGTCAAAACTACCGGAGGATTGAAGGAGCTGAGCGCAATCTCCTGTGGATAGAAGGTATTGAATCCGTTGAGACCGCCAAAGAGAAGCTCGCCATCCGCCGCGGCGAAGAAGGCACGGTCGTTGAACTCCTTACCTTGAAGACCGTCGGCGACGCCATAGTTGGTCATCTCACCCGTCACCGGGTCGAACTGGGTCAGGCCGTTGTTGCTACTGATCCACAGCGAACCCTCGGCGTCGGGTAGGACGCTGTAGAGCGAGTCGCTCGGCAGTCCATCCTTGCTCGTCAGGTGTTCGAAGGTCTCGGTCGCAGGATCGAAGGAGTCCAGTCCCCCGCCGTAGGTGGCGACCCACACCTTGCCAGCAGGCGTCACCCAGAAGTCCATGACGGTGTCGTACGACAGGCTCGTCGGATCCTGGGCGTCGTGACCCCAACACTGGAGAAGATTTGGATCGAGACTGAGGCGGCACAAGCCACTAGCGGTCGCTAGGTAGAACCCGCCATTACCGTCCTCGCTGATCTCACGCAGAATGCCATTGCGAGGAAACTGCTCCACCGGGCTTTCCTCTGCCAACTCAACCGGGCTAAGGGTACCGGACTCACGGTCGAGCAATGTAACCGCTCCGCCGTGCACCAACCAGAAGCGTCCGGTCGAATCTTCGTAGATGTCCTGAATACCATCCGATGGCAGCGAGGAGGGATCCGAGGGATCGTTGCGCCAGCGACGTTCGACGGTTCGCCGGTCGACCGAAAGGAGAGACAATCCCCCTCCTCCAGTGCCGACCCAGAGCCGTCCCGATCGATCCTCGAGAAGGGCCGTCGCATAGTCGAAGCCGATATCTTTGGTGTCGTCCGGAAGTAGGCCAAAACGATCGATCAGCCGGTGCCGATCGGCGGAGTAGTGCAGGAGCCCCGCCTGTTGAGTTCCGACCCACAGCTCACCCGAGCGGTCGACCAAGAGCGAGAAGATCTGGGTCGCGGGAAGGTCCCCTTGGCCCTGCGGCTCGGGGCGATAGTGACGGAACTTGTGCTTCTCGCGGTGATAGGCTGAGAGACCTCCTCCAAAGGTTCCCAGCCAGATGGTGCCCGACGGCCCGACGTAGAACGACTGCAAGAGGTCGTCGCTAAGGCTCTCCGGATCGGCGGGGTCGTGCGAGAAAACGTCAAAATCGTCTGTGTCCGGGGCATAGCGGACAAGACCATTGACGGTGGCCAGCCAGAGGTTGCCGGCGGCATCGACCTGACCGCCTCGAAAGTTAGTGCCGGGGAGGCTTCGCGGAGTCGTCGGGTCGGCCCGATAGAAGTGAGTGATTTCACCCTCGGCTCGGTCGAAGGTAGCCAAGCCAAACGGCAGGCCTACCCACAGCGCCCCTCGGGAATCGACTCGGAAGGGAACAGCGAGGGGCGGTTGCCCGCCTAGTTCCTCGGCGGTAAGAGGGTAGTCCTCTCCAACCAAGAAGTTCTCCGAGCTGCCGGTGGAGGGATCGAGTCTCGCCATTCCAGCATCGGTCCCCACCCAGAGAGTGCCATCCTCGGGATCCTCATAGAGGTTGAAGATGGTATTGCTGGGAAGACTCTCAGGATCGTCCTCGTCGTGAAGGAAACTCTCGAAACGTTCCCGCCCCTCGGTCCGCGGTAACCGACGCTGTAGACCCGCGTCGGTCGCCACCCAGAAGGTCCCGTCGCCCGCAACGAGGGTCGAGTTCACGTTGTCGTCGGCGAGCGACTGAGGGTCCCCTTCGTCGTGCTGAACTCGGAGTACCCTCAGGGTCTCGCGGTCCACGACGTTGAAGCCCGCATCGGAAGTTCCGAACCAGAGGCGGCCGAGTTCGTCCTCCATCGGGCGACTGCCATTCTGCACGGTGGCGCCCGAGAGCGTTGCCGGATTCTCGGGATCGTGGACCAAACGCCGAAAGGTCCGCCCCAACGGGTCGAGAACGGTCATGAGCCTCGGGTTGGGATGTCGGATCCAGATCGACCCCTCGGAATCCAACCAGAGCCCCACGATGAAGTTGTCGGCCAGCGACGCCGGATTGTCGAGGTCCCGCTTGAAGACCCGGATCTCACGGCCGTCCCACAAGTTGAGTCCATCCTGGGTGCCGATCCAGAGAAAACCCTGGCCATCCTCGAGCAGAGCATTGACCGTCGCCTGCGACAGACCGTCCGACGGCATCAGGCGATCAAACTTGACCCGTTCTTGGAGAGCTGACGCTGGAGACGCCATACCCAGCGAGAGTGACAGCCCGCACGCTAACCCAATCCATCGTCTCGAGATCAAATCTAAACCCTCGCTTGCTTGATAGGCCTTGCGATGCAAAGTCGACGACACCCATGAGAAGGTGACCTTGACGACCGTCGCAGAAACTGTGGTCACCAGAGAATAGCGCAGTCCCCCTAAATGCCTACGAGGGACCCTCGACCCATGTTGCAAACAGCTGGATACGAGACAGCACCAAGGATCGGACGGAGTAGACTCTCGACATGCGCAAGCGGCTGCACGAGATCATCTTCGAAGCGGATACTCCTGCCGGCAAGACATTCGACGTTGCCCTCCTCGTAGCCATCTTGGCCAGCATCCTGGTCGTTGCAATGGAGAGCGTGGATCTGGTCCGCAGTCAGTACGCTCCCCTCCTCAGGGCATTGGAGTGGTTTTTCACGATCCTGTTCACTATCGAGTACATTGCGCGCATCTACAGCGTCCGCCGCCCCAAGAACTACATCTTCAGCTTCTTCGGAGTTGTCGATCTGGTGTCGATCCTGCCGACCTATCTCGCCATCCTGTTGCCGGGGGCCCACGGCTTCAGCGTAGTGAGGGCCCTTAGACTCCTTCGCGTCTTCCGCGTCTTCAAGCTGGCCCACTTCCTAGGCGAAGCCGAGGTCCTCGGCGCCGCCCTGCGCGCCAGTCTCCGCAAGATCACGGTCTTTCTCGTCACCGTTGTCATTCTCGTGCTCCTCCTCGGCACCCTGATGTACACCATCGAAAGCCCGGAAAGCGGCTTTTCCAGTATCCCTCACAGCATCTACTGGGCCGTCGTCACCCTGACCACCGTCGGCTACGGCGATGTCGCGCCTCAGACCCCGCTGGGAAAGATGCTGGCCTCGATCGTGATGATCCTCGGCTACGGTATCCTCGCCGTCCCCACCGGAATCGTCAGCGTCGAACTAGCGCGCCAGACCCCAGCCCGCGTGACGACACGAGCCTGTCCAAGCTGCGGCAACCAGGGACACGACCTCGATGCGCGCTTCTGCAAGTTCTGCGGCGACCCTTTGTGAGGCCGCGAGCCTCCGTGAGAGGCTCACAGAAGCCAGTGAAGGAGGTTCAGCCCTCCATCCTCAACCTCGGCTGCTAGACTGCAGGACCGAGGACTCGTACGAGGCCGAGTCCGAACGCCCCGATAATGACCCTCAGGAACCCGTTCACATGGCCAAACAAAACTCCTTCGATATCGTCTCCGAAGTCGACCTCGCCGAGGTAAAGAACGCCGTCATCCAGGCCTCAAAAGAGGTCGGGCAACGCTACGATCTCAAGGACTCTCAATCGGAGATCGAATTGAACGAGAAGGACCACCAGCTCGTCCTCCACTCCAAAGACGACTACACGCTCGCCGCCGTGGACGACATTCTGCAGAGCAAGCTGCACCGCCGCGGCGTCTCCCTCAAGGCCCTGACCCACGGAACCATCGAGCCCGCCGCCAAGTCCAATGTCCGCCAGACGATCGACTTGCAACAAGGCATCCCCGGCGACAAGGCCAAGGAGATCGTCAAGTTGATCAAGACCTGGAAACTCAAGGTGCAGGCCTCGATCAACGACGATCTGGTTCGGGTTACCAGCAAGGACCGCGACACCCTGCAGGAGGTCATGGCCAAGCTCAAGGCCGAAGACCTCGGCATCGATATGCAGTTCACCAACTATCGGTAGCTCCTTCGATGGGCCTCGCGCTACTGCTTTGCACTAGTGCGAGCTTCTCGCTCCCACCTATCGGGCGACCCCAAGGCTCGTTGTAGACTCCCAGAGATGCGGTGCCCCTTCTGCGATGCCAACAACGACCGGGTGGTCGACTCCCGCGAGAACAAGGATGGCGCCACCATCCGACGACGGCGCGAGTGCCTGGACTGTTCCCGCCGCTTTACCTCCTATGAGCAGATCGAGCACGTACCGTTCATGGTCGTCAAACAGGACGGACGTCGCGAAGAGTTCAGTCGATCCAAGCTGCTCGCCGGACTCATTCGCGCTGCTCAGAAGCGGTCGATACCAATTAAACAGCTGGAGGAGATCGCCGACGCTACCGAGGGCTTGTTGCAGCAGGTAGAAGAACGCGAGATCGATACCCAGGAGATCGGCGCCTTTGTGATGAATCGGCTGCGAGAACTCGATCAAGTCGCGTACGTGCGCTTCGCTTCCGTCTATCGCCGCTTCGACGACATCGATGCCTTCATGGACGTACTGAAGAACCTGGTACAAGCGGAACGGGGGCGCGTTTCCCCCCTGGCAACGACTTCAGCCGAAGCCCTACAGCGTTCGTTGAGTGAACTGGTCGAGGATGACGATGACTGAGTTGATCCGTACCGAGAACGAGGAAATCATCCTCCCCGATACTCTTCCCGTCCTGCCGCTCCGGGATGCCGTTCTCTTCCCCTACATCATCTTGCCGCTGTCGATCGGACGCGAACGCAGCACCCGTGCCGTCGACCACGCCCTGGCCAGTCACCGCATGCTGATGCTGGTCGGGCAACGGGATTCTTCCCTGCAGCATCCAAGCTACGATGATCTCTACGAAATGGGCACGGTGGCGACCATCACCCGGATGCTCAAGCTCCCCGACGGCCGGGTGCGGATCTTGGTACAAGGCCTGGCGCGGGCGCGCCTCGCGCGACTCACCCAGAGCGAGCCCTTTCTCGAGGCCGAGATCACGACGGTGGAGGACATCGTCTCCCGTCCCAAGCCTTCTGAACTGGAGCACGAAGCCCTTCTCCGCTCCGTTCGACAGCAGTTGGAGACGGCCGCCAATCTCGGCCGCAACGTGTCGCCCGAGGTCCTCGTCATCGTCGCGAATCTGGAGGACTCGGGTCGACTCGCCGATCTCGCTGCGAGCAACCTCGAACTGAAGGCCGAGGAATCCCAGCAGATTCTGGAGGAACTCGATCCCAACCGACGCTTGCGACGGATGAATGACATTCTCGCGCGGGAGCTCGAAGTTCTGAGCATGCAGCAGAATATCGCCTCTCAGGCGCGGGACGAGATGGATCGGTCCCAGCGCGACTACTTCCTGCGGCAGCAGATGAAGGCGATTCAGGACGAACTCGGTGATGGTGATGAACTGTCCCAAGAGATCCAGGCCTGGCGCGAGATGGTGGTCGAGAAGAAGATGCCGGAATCTGCCACCGAAGAGTTCGACAAGCAGATCAAGCGGCTCGAACGAAGTCATCCCGATAGTGCCGAAGCCTCGATCATCCGCACCTACCTCGACTGGCTAGCGGGACTCCCCTGGGGTACTGAGAGCGAAGACGATCTCGATATCGCCAACGCGCGCCGGGTTCTCGACGAGGACCACTACGA
>JAIOJS010000235.1 GCA_019911795.1 Thermoanaerobaculia bacterium
GTCAACCGACTCAAAGCATCCCCAGCCTCAAACGAATACCCCGAAACTCGCTCCACAATGAACCCGTCCTCATCAACCAACAGATACGTCGGATAGGAACGCACTCCAAAGTGATCGGCGAAGGCCCCGCTGCCGTCGTGGATCACTGGCCAGTCCATTTCCTTCTCCGCAACAAAGCGGCGCAGTACGTCGGCACTCTTGTCGACACTCACACTGACCAACTTGAGGGGGCGATCTTGGGTGTCGGCGTGGAATCGACCCAGGGCTGGAATCGACTCAACACAGGGTATGCACCACGTCGCCCAGAAATCCAAGAGCACGACTTGCCCTAAGAGATCCTCGGAGCTGATGACTTCGCCGTCGAGAGTCTGGATCTTGAACGCCGGCAAGCTCGCGTACTGGACATTCTCTGGGTTGCGCAGAAGCGCGGCAGCACGGAGGCCTACGGCCCCCTGCGGATCCTCGGCGGCCAGAGCTCGCAGCAGTGGCTCGGCGGCGGCGACGTCCTTCAGCGTTAGCAGTGTCTCCGCCTGTGAGAGCCGGGCCATGATCATCCGGGGGTCGAGAGCGCCTGCCTGCCGGAAGGCGTCGACCGCTTCTCGCATGAGGCTCTTGCTGCCCTGCTGCCTTAGAGAAAGTCCCAGTTCGTTGAAGGCCCAAGCCTTGTCGACATCGTTGTCCGCCACGGCGATGGCCTTGCGGGCGGTCTCGGTCGACTCTGCCAGATCACCGACCTGTCGCAGAGCCTCGGTAAGACCGTACAAAGCCTCATACTGTTCTGCCAGATGCGGTGGCAGAGCGCGGTAGGCCTCGACGGCAGCCGGCCACTCCTGGGCTTCCGAAAGAGCTCTAGCTTGCTCGAGGGATTCGGCCATCCCGGTAGCAGCGACCAGTGCCATGGCACTCAACGTCAGGGCTACTCTCGCCACGAACTGAACACCTTGCTGTAGACCTCGCCGCCAGTGCGGAGCTCGCAACCGCACTCCACAATCCACGGCCGGTTGCCCCCTATAGCCCCCAGCCAACACCAGCCTCCTTCAATCGAAACTCGGTAAGCTCGGCGCCCGCCAGCGAATTGACACCCTCCCTGAGGGACGCGAGCCATCGGGCCCGCTGGTCTCTATTCTCCCAATCGGACTCGGCCTCCGAGAGAACGACTTCCAGGTCGCTACGGGCACCGTCGAGGTTTCCAGCCACCATCCTTGCGACGGCTCGGCTGTCCCGAATCCACCATTCGTCTGGCGCGAGTTCGACGGCACGATCGCAGACGCCAAGGATCTCAGTGGCGAATCCCTGAAGAGATGCTGACCAACAAACGCCGTTGGCAAAGACAGGACTCTCGGACTCGAGGGCCTCGTCGACTAGACGCCCTAAGACCTCATCGGTCGCTTCGGTCCGGCCACACTCCTTCAGCTGCTCGGCCTCTTTGAGTAGGTAGTCGGCGGAGCTCTGCCAGAGTTGCTGGGCTTCGCGGATCTCGAAGAGCGACTGGGGGCTGCAGGGCTCGCTGCGGTGGAGTACCCAGGATAGACGAGCCCGGGCGGGGGCATAGCCAGGATTGATCTCCAGGGCCGTACGAAGCTCTCGTTCGGCGATCGCCATCGCTTCGGGGCTCGAGTCCAAAGCCAACGTCATGATGGCGAAGCCGTAGTGCGCCTGGTCGTCAGCTCCGGGTAGTTCAGCGGCCCGTTCGAAGGCCATGCGAGCCTTGTCGTTCTCCTCCCGAGCCATGTGCCAGCGAGCGGCAGCAACCTGGGAATCCACGACGTCGGCAGCTCCCTCGAGAGCGGCGGCGACCAGCTCCTCGGTATCCTCTGGTGCCCGTCGGCCGACGAGAAACCGGGACACGACGGCCGAAGCTTCAGCCTCCGATAGACGGCGTGTGGTCAGCTGGTCCTCGGGGATGTCGGGAGCTGGGCTCATCTGCACATAGGGGAAGAGAAACTTCCGGGTGTAATGACTCAGCTCGCGGTCGAGCTCGTCGAGATCACCAAAGACCTCGCGAGCCGTCGCGAGGCTCGGCTCGCCATGCTGAACCCGCTGAAGATACTTCTCGAACTGAGCTCGTCGCTTGCCCGTCTCATCACCCAAGACGAGATAGTGGACGAGAGCCCAGGACCGCGCATAGAAGCGCTGCGCCTTGACGCTGTCCCGGTAGTGGCCGGATAGGCCGTCGACGACCACAACCTCTTCTACCGGCAGGCGAAAGCTTCCTCTAAGGACTCGGATCCATCCGTCGGACGGCCGCCCGACCTCAGTCGCCTTGCGATCGAATCGGGTGTTGCCCCAGAACGTGGCCAGCCCCTCCGAGGCCCAGGTTGGTAGCTTCCATCCTGCCAAACGCGTCAGGTAGTGGAAGTACTCGTGAAATACGACCGAGAAGTCACCGCTTCTCCCCAGGTCAGCCCTCAAGGCAACCTGATCGTAGGCCGGGTGACTAATGAACACACCGGCTGGGTTAACGCTACCACCACGACTCCAGTACTCGGGTAGCAGGAACTTCATCGTTCCCTCATTGCGTGCCGCGAGGACGCGCAGTGGAGGGGC
Organism: Thermoanaerobaculia bacterium; assembly: GCA_019911795.1. Classification (GTDB taxonomy): domain Bacteria; phylum Acidobacteriota; class Thermoanaerobaculia; order Multivoradales; family JAIOJS01; genus JAIOJS01. Next base: position 2,548 of record JAIOJS010000235.1, read on the forward strand.
GTTGCCCTGGGCCTCTTCAGGAAGTACCTGGATGTATAGCAGCCGCACCTGTTCGAGCTGTTCGGCGATCTCGCGAACCTCTTCGGGCTCTGCGTTGCCCACGACGGTGAAGTGAGCCGAACGGACCTCGACCCACTTTCCGGGGAGACTCTTGGCGGTCGCTGAACTCCCCGCAGCGATGATCAGAGCAATCACTGCCATCAGCACGGCTCGATGGCGGTTCAACCGGTCGCTTCCGCGTTGTATCGATCGATATATCACTACACCCTACCTCCAACAACAGATCATCAGACGATTCCCAAATCGGCCCCTTCAGAACTCAATCAAGGCGAGTCTATAGGGCGCCCGGCAGCAGCAGTAGCATCTTAACTCTACGTGCTACGGACTCTGTGGACCGGACACCCGGAACAGCTTTCAATAGACCCAGATATTGCCTAGTTGGCAAATCACCAAAACTGGGGCTTGACACCATTTTCACGCCCCTCCAGCCCCCAACCGCAGACCCACATTACAA
>JAIOJS010000236.1 GCA_019911795.1 Thermoanaerobaculia bacterium
CCGCAACGTGGTCGACGAAGGCATCCACCGCGACCCCCCCGGCTTCCGGTACGTTGAACCCCTTGTCGATCAAGAGCGTGAGGTTCGCGCCCTTACCTCCAAACACACCACGTTCCACGGTCGAATCGAACCGTACAAAGAGTCCCATCTCGTCCTCCATTCGATCGCCAGAACGAGATGAGATCCCCTCCGACCTCGGTCCCGCCAGCTGCCGTCTGATTGCCCGCCTAGTTGTCCCACCCGAAGGATTGGGATTATAGAGCGTTCGCACCACCGACCAGGGTCTGAGTCCGGCCGGCCAAGAGCGGAGTCTTCCTTACCCGGTCTCGCCTACTCTTGCGACCTCTTTTCGAGCTCAGCCAGGAGTTCCCGAAACTGCTCGGCGGGCATCGGTCGATGGAAGAGAAAGCCCTGTGCCAGGTCGCATTGGTGAGTCCGGACAACCTCGAGGTCCCCTTCGTCCTCGACGCCCTCAGCCACGACGGAGAGACCGAGAGCCCGCGCGATACCCACCATCGACCCCACGAGCGCCGCCCTCTTTGGATCGTCTCGAGCGCCTCGGATGAAGGAGCGGTCGATCTTCACCGTATCGATCGGCATATCCCGGAGCCGGCCCAAACTCGAATACCCGGTGCCGAAGTCATCGATCGCGATGCGCGCTCCGAGTTCACTCAGTGCCTCTAGAACGGGAGTGGTCGCTTTCTCGTTGATCGCCATCGACTCAGTGATCTCGAGTTGGAGAAGTTCCATGGGAAGCCCAGACCGCTCGACGATCGACGCCACCCGTGAGACCGTCTGCGGCTCTTGGAACTGACGGGGTGAAAGGTTGACGGCGACGGTGATCGGCTGATCGACGATCTCTCTCCACGCCGCGGCCTCAGTGCACGCCGCCTCCAAGACCCAGTAGCCAATCGGTACGATGAGTCCGGTCTGCTCTGCCGTCTCGATGAAGCTCTCGGGGCCGAGCAGCCCGCGAACCGGGTGGCGCCATCTAACCAGCGCCTCGCACCCACTGATAAAGCCGCTCACGACCTCGAGGATCGGTTGATAGAACACCTCGATCTCGCGCCGCTCGAGGGCCTTACGCAGCCCGGACTCGATCTCCAACCACTCTTCGGCAACGGTGTTCATCTCCTCGGTGAAAAGGCGGTAGGTGTTGCGGCCAGCGAGCTTGGCCTGGTACATCGCGATGTCAGCGTTCTTGAGAAGGGTTCCGCTGCTCTCCCCATCGTCGGGAAAGATGGAGATCCCGATGCTCGACGACAGAACGTGCTCGATGCCTTCGAGTTGGAACGGGGCTGATAGTGACTCGAGCAGATTTCCAGCCAGCCGGCCGGCGTGGACGGGGTTCTCAATACCCCCAACCAGCACGATGAACTCGTCGCCGCCGAAACGGGCGATGGTGTCGCTCTCCCGTACCCGGGACTTCAGGCGGATCGCCACCGATTTCAACAGTTCATCGCCGGCCTCATGGCCTTGGGAGTCGTTGATGACCTTGAAACGGTCGAGATCGAGAAAGATCACCGCACAGCGGTTCTCGCTGCGCCGGGCGTGGGCCATCGCAAGCTCGAGATGGTCGGCGAAGAGGTGACGGTTAGGCAGGCCGGTGAGACCATCGTGGTAGGCCTGGTGCTCGAGATTGAGGTTCGTCTCCTTCTGCTCGAGGGCGAGTCTTCTGTTCTCGGCGCGCAACAGCTCCTGATAGCCAAGAGCCATGGCGGCCAGAACGCCGGCAAAGACGACGACCAGGGCGTCGAGACTCGACCGCAGGCTTTGGTCGCCGAGCCCAAATCGGTAGATCGTGACGTGGAGAAGCGGGAAGGTCACCGCGTAGAGGACCAGCGGTCCCAGCACTCGCGATTCGAAGCCATTCCTGGTACGCCGCCGGCGCTCACCCAAGCCGTAGTCTCTCGCCCGTGCCGCGATGACGATGGTGAGGAACGGTGGCAGCCAGAGCACGTCCACAACGGTGCCCAGGTCGAGGTTCGCGACCGCGTGCGACCACATCAACATGGTGATGAGGTCGCAGAAGGACCACCAAAGGACCGTCACGAGCAGCCACTTGTAGACCGACCGCCAGGTGAAATCCGACGTCGATCGGAGCAGGCTCGAGAGCCGAATGGAGAGGTAGATGTCGAGCGTCAGGTAAAGCAGGATCGATGGGGAAAAGGAGCCGTCCGGGTCGAGAAGACCCGGCACAATCGCAAAGTACAAGAAGAGTCCGAGGATGAAGACGAAGGCACCGATGCGGTCTAGGGCACGCAGCCGATTCCCCGTCCGCTCGGGCGCAATATGAGGACGACCTTCGAGAGCGATCGCGATCGCCAGGTAGCTGAGAGCCAGGAGGGAGCTGCTCATCAACTTGATATTGACCGTCGGTACCTCGATGGCACCGAGGATCCATCTCAGGAGCAGCTCTGCCGTCCAGAAGACATACGAGGCCGTGAGGAGTTTCCAGAACCGACGTTCGCCCAGATCGACTACCGCACCCAGCCGATAGAGAAAGGCAAGGAAGACAACGGCGAGAAGCGGCAGGTTGACAAAGACCGCGCCGTACAGTGACTGCGACTCTGGGCCAAAAATCGGAAAGAAGTATGGGACAGAAACCAGAACCAGCACGACGACCGACAGAAAGACGATCGGATCGTTTTCGAGCGCATCCTCTCGTTTCGGGCTCGTTGGGCCTCGCGGCCAGGAAATACCGTCGCGGACCATAGATCCAATCACCGAGACCACATCAGATGCTCTCGGTTTTGCTTCTCGCCGTGTGACTGCGAGGTTTCCCCGGTCGGACATTGTCCCCTGCCTTGATTGGATCGCCCAACGTTGGTTGGGTTGATAGCAAGCATTGTAGTCCACGGTGAGACCGTGGCTTCTCAGACGGGAGCCCCAAGCTCAGGAGTGGCGAGACTCGAGCCGCTGGATGACCGAGCGCTTCTCAGTCCACTTGGAACGGGCGGCGAGGAAGTCCTTGCGGCGCAGTCCCAGCTCCTTGGTGATCTGCAGGACCACCGCCTCCTCCTCGCTGGAGATCGAGTCGTCGGCAGCCGAGACCGCGAAGAGAGCCTCCAGCAGGCGTTGCCGGTCTCCGTCGGAAGCAGCGTTCTGGAAGTCCTTGGAGACCAGGAAACTCTCCGTCCCCCCGAAGAGCCGGTGCTGGGCCTTGGCGATCTCGACCGTGAGCACCGCCTGATCCGCCGGCAACCCGCCGACCTCGGCGACCAGACGCTCCATCTCACGGTTCTCCTCTTCGCTGACCTGGTGATCGGCGTACGCCACCCGACCGAGGGCGTAGGCAAAGGCCGCGACGAAGTACGCGCGATCGGGCGGCAGTTCGTCGAGTTCGTGGGCGATCCGACGAAGGGTCTCCGAGCGCACCGCGCTCTCCTCCTCGTCCGAGTTCGCGGTGGATCCGATCAGTCGCTTCAACCAACTCATGCCGTCGATTCTAACCCCACGCGCGCGACGAAGTTGGCC
>JAIOJS010000022.1 GCA_019911795.1 Thermoanaerobaculia bacterium
AGCCAGCGCCGCCGCCTCGTCGGCTCCGACGACGTCGTAGGGCACGCTCGCGACGCGTTCTGCATACTGAGGGTTGGGGCGGAGGGCTCGAAAGGGACGAAGTGTGGCCATGATCGAATGCTATCGGATCGGGGCCTCCGGTGCGAGAGACTGGTCTGCCGTCGTTGACCTCAGGCTCGATCGATGGGGAAGCTCAGGACCTCGTCGATATGCTGAACGCCGAGGGCGAGCATGACGAGGCGGTCTACTCCCAACGCAACCCCGGCGCATGCGGGAAGACCGGCTTCCAGGGCGGCGAGCAGGTGCGCGTCGACCGTCACCTCCGGCAGACCTAAATGACGACGCTGGTGGAGGTCCTGCGTGAAGCGTCTTCGCTGCTCGTCGGCGTCCCGAAGTTCATGGTAGCCGTTCGCCAGTTCGACACCGCGCACGTACACCTCGAAGCGTTCGGCGACGATGGTGACCCCCGGTCGCAGGCGGGCCAGAGCAGCTTGTGCCGGAGGAAAGTCGAAGACGAAGGTCGGTCGGTCCCGGGGCATGGCCGGCTCGATAACATGGGTCATCAGGAGCTGCAGGAGAACGTCGCGGTCCAGGGGATCGGCCGAGAGCCGGACCCCGCGTTCGGAGAGCAGTGCGAGGAGCTGCTCTGCGTCGGTGGTGTGGGGATCGATTGCCAGGTGCCGCCGAAAGATCTCGGCGTAGGTGAGTCGCTCCGCGGCCGGCTCCTGGAGCAGATAGGCCAGGAGATCGTCGATCTCGTTCATCAATGCCTGGTGGTCCCAGCCCACGCGGTACCATTCGAGGAGGGTGAACTCCGGGTTGTGGAGACGTCCCGACTCTCCCTCCCGAAACGCCTTGCCGATCTGAAAGATGGCGCCCGAGCCGGCGGCGAGTAGCCGTTTCATGGCGAACTCGGGAGAGGTCTGCAAGTAGAAAGTTCTCGGATCGGCGTCGCCGATCCGAGTCTCCAGGCTCTGCAGGTGCAAATCGGTCGACCCGCCGCTCCCTAGGACGGGGGTTTCTACCTCGAGAACGCCACGGTCGTAGAAGAATTCGCGTAGAGCTCTAAGGACCTCGGCGCGCTGAGCGAGATTGGAGATCGAGGCGGTTGGTGACCACTGACTGGGAATGAGATCCCTCCCGAGTCGGCTATTCCTTGGCGCGCGAAGCGTACTCGGCAGTCCGTGTATCGATCTTGATGAGTTCGCCTTCATTGATAAAGAGGGGGACGCGGACCACCGCGCCCGTTTCCAGGGTGGCCGGCTTACTGCCGCCGCCGGAAGTATCGCCGCGAACCCCGGGGTCGGTCTCGGTGACGAGGAGGTTGACGAAGTTCGGTGCCGCCACCGCGATGGGGAGGTTGTTGAAGAGGGTCACGAAGCAGCTGTCCTCCTCCTTGATCCACAACTTGGCATCGGCCATCGCCGTCTCGCCGGCGGCGTACTGCTCGTAGGAGCTGGGGTCCATGAAGTGCCACTGCTCGCCGTCGTTGTAGAGGTACTGCATGTCATTCTCGACCACGTCGGCACTCTCGACGGTCTCGCTCGAGCGGAAGGTACGCTCCAAGACTCGGCCGCTGATCAGGTTGCGGTAGCGCACCTTGACGAAGGCTTGGCCCTTGCCGGGCTTGACGAAGTCGGCCCCGAGAATGGTGCAGGGATCGTCGTCTAGGAGCAACTTGACGCCGCTCTTGAATTGGTTGGTATTCAGTATGGCCATGTCGGCACTCCTCCGAACGTCCGATCGCAACCGGAAGCAACTGTCTCTCGTGTATTGGTAAGGGGTTGAACGTACCTCCGGATGAGAAGTAACGTGCGACGATGATATCCCGAACGCCCTCGGTTGCGTCAATCCCCGCCTGGCAAGCGAGCCTTCGCGATGCCGTGACGTCCTCGGAGGTCCTCCTGCGAAGGCTCGGGTTGCCGGCCGACCTCGTGCCGGTCGGCCAGGACCGGACGACGGGCTTTCCGCTGCGGGTGCCTGAGGAGTTCCTGGCGCGGATGGAGTTCGGCAATGCCCGTGATCCGCTCCTTCTCCAGGTCCTGCCCCAACTTGTGGAACTCGAAGTCGCCGCGGGCTACACCGAACAGCCCCTCGCCGAGGAGAGCTTTGCTCCGCTTCCCGGCCTCATTCACAAGTACCGAGGACGGGTCCTCATTCTCGTGTCGGGAGCTTGCGCAGTGCACTGCCGCTACTGCTTTCGAAGGAACTTCCCGTACTCGGACCAGCAACCGTGGAGCGACGGCGGACAGGCGGTCATCGACTACATCGCCGCGGACGCCTCGATCCGTGAGGTGATCCTGAGCGGGGGTGACCCACTGGCAGTTTCCGACGATCGACTGGCTTCCTTGGTGCGACGGCTGGGGCAGGTAGAGCATCTGGAGACGCTAAGAATTCACACCCGGTTGCCGGTAGTCATTCCCAACCGGGTCGAGGATTCGATGTTGGCGTGGCTGGAGGCGACGATGCTGAATAAGGTTCTGGTGTTGCACGCCAACCACGCTCGAGAACTCGACGGAGCCGTAGCGGCCGCGGTAAGGCGCTTGCGAGGAGCGGATGTGACCGTGCTCAACCAGGCGGTCCTGCTCCGCGGGGTCAACGATTCCGAGGAGCGGCAGGCGGACCTCAGCGAGTCCCTGTTTCGCATCGGAGTCCTTCCTTACTACCTTCACCTGTTGGATCGCGTCCAGGGGGCGGCGCACTTCGAGGTGTCGGAGGAGCGAGCGCAGGAGATCCTTCGGCAGCTACGGGGGCGGCTGCCGGGCTATCTCGTTCCGAGACTGGTTCGCGAGGTGCCCGGCGCGCCGTCGAAGGTTCCGGTTTAGCGGGCCGAGGCTGTGCCCTACTGTGCGCTACAGGTCGCGAAGGAGACGCCGTGCGAACGGCTCCACGACACGACCGAGCACCGAGGGGGCGATGTGCCCCGCAGAAAGGCGCCGTCGCCGTCGAGCTGATTCCCAAACGATGTAGAGGCTTGCGGCCAGGATGACGGGATCGAAGAGGGTGGAGGACGGTCCCATCCAGTGAAAGAGGGCGATGAGGGTGGTGAGCCCGGCGAAACCCAGGGTTACGGCAATGTTGAGACGGAGACTCGACTCCGGATCGTAGTCGAAGTGCGTCTCCAACCGGCGCTGCGTGGCTTCGGGTAGATACCCCCACAGGACGCCCAAGGGTGCGATCCAGGCGGACCGTGCGGCGCGTACCAGGTCGCGGGCCCGTCGCCCTGCTTCACTTGGCTCGTACTCGATCGGGTCCCTGGTTAGGACCTCGGAGGAGACGGGCTGGAGAAGGAAGCGATGGTGCGTCGATGATCCGTTACCGAGTTGATCGTGCTGGCAGAGGTCATAGCAGCTGCCCTCGAAGCGGATGGGACGGGCGCCCACGGTCCAGTCGGGTTTGGGGAGCCGCGAAAGGACCTCTAGCCGTGCGGGGTCTCGTTCGGTGGCCGGAAGGCGGCGTACACGGTCGACGTCTTCGAAGAGATCCTGCGGTCGTGGGCCGCGGTCGGCGCGGGGTGAGGTCGTGGTTCGATGTTGACGAACGGCACGTGGAATACCGATTGCGAGCACCACGGGAAGCGTCCCGGATGCGAGTTCCCAGGCGAGCGAGATGAGGAGGCGTGCGAGAGATTCGGCGAAGAAGTAGAACCACACCAGAGCGGTGGTGCGAGTCCAGGCGAGTTCAGGGTGGTCGACCCCGAAACCGTGGGGGTCGGAGAGGGTCAGAAAGGCGGCGGCACAAAGGGGAATCGTGAGCATCAAAATGAGGACCGCTGAAGCTGCCGTTCCCAGGAGCGGGGAGATCCCGCGGTCGCTCTCCAGGAGTTCCTGATCGGCCCGGGGCAGCATGCCAAACAAGGGCAGCATCAAGAGAGGCGGCGCCGGGCGTATCGACGAGGCGTACTCGGCGGCGAGAATGGCCAGGCGCGCGTCGTCGAGAACCTGAGGCTGGCGTAGGAGCTGCTGGTCGTCCCAGGCGGCTAGGTGATAGGACACCCCAAGTCCCTGAGGTCCGGGAACCCGGTCGACGATCTCGTAGTACTGACCTTGGTAGAGCAGGGGGGTTCCGGGGAACAGCGCTCGGGTTTGAGTCTCGGGGATCCGCGCTTGCCAACCGGGCTTCTCGAAGACCGATCGAAGTTCCAGGGTGACGGTGGAACTACTGGTTCGAGTGATGAGAATGTCGCCACCGTCAAACTCGTGACGAGTTTCCCCGGGCGGAGAGGAGTCGGTGAAGTCGGGGGGTTCGATGAGGGTACTCCGCGATCGGCCCGATTAACCCTGCCTCGGCAGTCCGGGAGCGGCCCCGACGCTGGCGAGGAGATCGTCGGCCATTCCCAAGGTCAGTCCCCAGATCTTATTGCCACGGTAGAGGACACAGGGAAGGGAGAGCGGAACCCCGGTGCGGCGGTAGACGAAGGCGGTGCGGAGCCGAGGGTCGGCGAGGACGGCCAAAGGGACCCAAACAATCTCGCCGACCTCATGGTTGGGAGTTAGCGAAACCTCTTCGAGGAGTTCGAAGACGAACGGGGAGATCGACATCTGAAGTCGTTCCCCGCGGGCCATCACGGGCACTCCGGGAAGCTGTCCCAGGTGCCGAGCGGACCGCCCCAGGTCGAGGCCGATCTCCTCGCGCGTCTCACGAAGGGCGGCCGCAAGGGGACCGTCGTCCCCAGGGTCGATGTGGCCGCCGGGAAACGCCATGTGTCCCGACCAGGGGTCCAGGGGATGCTCCGCCCTGCGGATGAAGAGGAGGTCGGTCTGGTCCTCGCGATGGCGCAGGATCGCCGCAACGGCGGCCTGGGACAGTGAATCGGCGGTTGCTGGTTCATCGGTCGCAGAGGGACCGATCGAAGCACTCTTGGAGAGCGCCTGCCGAACTTCAGCGAGCGTTGGCACGGTGGCGGTCACGATGTTGCAGTGACTACTCGGTATCGAAGTGGAGATCGACGAGGAGCTTCGCGGCCTGGTCGAGTCCGTATTTCAGGGTGGAGAGCGTCACGGTCGCGTCGGCATGGGTTTCGGAGTCGTTCAGATCCTCATCGTCTCGGTAGCCGTCGATCGTGGCACCCTTGGAATCGACCCAGCGTACGTCGAGGTCGACCTCCCAATCCTCGGAAGAGGCGTTCGAGTACTCGATCTGAATCTGGACGGTTTCGAGGAACTCGTCGTTTCCGGGACGAAAGAACTTGGACTTGGTGAGCCCGCCGGAGACGCGACGCAGCCGAATTCGGTGCAGCGTAACGGGACCGTCGGTAACTCCTAGTTCGACCCATTGGCCCAATTCAAACGGGACGTTCTTGGAAACCTCTCCGGCCGCGGCGGCTCGGGGCAACACCGCGAGACCGAGGAGGAGGAGACCGAGGGCGGGTAGTGCGTAGCGAAGGACTGGCTTGGGGCGGTACATGAGATCTCCGAGGGTCGCTGCGATCGAGATGTATTGAGAGGCAGACTTTGATAGAGATGCAGACGGCCAGCAGGTCAGGGCGGAGGCGCGGTCGCGGTTGCCGGCAAGGCTGCACCCCTTCTCCTAGTCTAGTTTAGACGGAAAAAAGCGGATCCTCTGAATGGATCGGGTTCCTATTCTTCTTTGTCCAAGCCCAAATGGAAAGAGGCCGCCCGAAGGCGGCCTCGAATTCCCTGGGTCAGGGAGGCGTTCCCGGATCACCCGGTCGGATCAGCCCTCTTCGCCATAGCTATAGCTCGTTTGGACCTTGCCGTCGAGCTTGAAGACCACGAGTTGACTCGGCTCGTGCGACTGGGCCAAGGCCCGACCGGCGGCCAGGGCCTTGTCCTTGGTAGGATGCTGACTCAGCGGGGTCTTACCTTTCCCCGACTCGATTGCCCAGCCGTTCTTGGTGGGGACGATGTGGAAGACCATGGGCACGGTGGCGGGAGCCACCAACCCGTTCTGAGTTTGGAAGGCTTCGACCTTGCGGGTCAGTTCCTCGACTCGGTCCGACAGTCTTCGGATCTGCTCGCGGTGAGGAATGCCGAGTCGTTGGCTTACCTTCGTGAGGCGAGTGTCGACACCGCTCTGCAACTCTTCGAGGGTTTCCTCGGCTCGGTTGAGGGCCTGCTCGACGCTCTTGCGACTCGTCTTCTGGACCTTGACACCGCGGTCGACGAGACGCTCGAAGGTCTTCTTGCCTTTGGCTTCGAGGACTTTGCCACGCTCGCCGAGTTGGTCGGCGATGCGGCCGGTGGTTTCGCCGACGAGCGAAACCGTGCCGAGACCAACCAGCCACGCTTTGCGTGCCGACTCGGTCACTCCCTTGGGAACCTTGGGGAGGGAGACCTTGGTGTTCTTGAGTTCCTGGACCTTGCGAACGCCGGTCTGGAGGGAATTCTGAAGGGTATCTGGCAGGGTGCTTTCAATATTCATGTGCTGCTCCTTATTGGAGGTTATGGGGCGAACCCCGTCTTTTGAGAAATATACCGCGCCGCGGCATTTGTGTCAAGGTGCGGCGTTAATGTGCCGCACTGCGGCGTTGCGGCACTCAGGGGCGAGCCCTACACGAAGAACTTCGACGGATTCCTTCCCAAGGAAGAAGCTACACTTCTCGTATGCCATGTTGTCTGCGATGCCGCCTGACTCGGCGAAACCTAGCCTGCCACCCTTCCTGGGCTCTCGTGCCGGATCGAGGAGCGGGGAGACCATGACTTCGTCGCCGTGGAACACTTCCAAGGTCCGCGAAACCGCGGAGCGGGCGAGCGATTCTGGCCCCAGTCCGCTACTGGAGCAGAAGAGTCTGCGCAACCTCTTCGCTACCGCGCCGCGTGGCGTGGAGGATCTCCTTGCCGGCGAGCTGAAGATGCTCGGCGCGGCCGATATCCGGCCGGTGGTCGCCGGCGTCCACTTTCGCGGAGATCTCGAGATCGCCTACCGGGTGTGCCTCTGGTCGCGAGTGGCGAGCCGTGTTCTATGGCCACTTTTTCAGTTCAGAGCCACGACGGCCGACCAACTCTACGACGGTGTTGTCGCGGTTCCGTGGGAGAAGCATCTCGACGGAGATGGCACCCTGGCGGTCTCGGCGCGACTGCGTGATACCCCTTTCGACAACAGTCATTTCGTGGAGCTCAAGACCAAGGATGCGATCGTCGATCGTTTTCGGGAGCGGCAGGGGAGGCGGCCCGGAGTCGATCTCGACGCGCCAGACCTGAGGATCTACGTGTATGCCCACTATCACGAGGTGACGGTGGGCATAGATCTCGCCGGCGATCCCCTCCATCGGCGAGGTTACCGATCCAGAGGCGTGACGGCTCCGTTGAAGGAGAACCTCGCGGCGGCGATCCTGATGCGGGCCGGTTGGCCACGGTTGGCGGAGCAGGGGTGGTCTCTCCTCGATCCGATGTGTGGCTCGGCGACTCTGCTGATCGAAGGGGCAATGATGGCGAGTGATGTCGCCCCCGGACTCGATCGCCGACGTTTTGGATTTCACGGTTGGCGCGAGTACGACGCAGCGCTATGGAATCGACTCGTTCGCGAGGCCGAGAACCGTCGACGTTCGTTCCCTGAAGATATTCGCATCGTCGGAAGCGATGATTCGACTCTGGCCGTCGAGGCGGCACGCGAGAACATTCGTCAGGCGGGCTTCTCCGAGTCTGTGGTCGTCCGGTGTGAGGGCCTCTCTCTCACGCAACCGCCAGCCGGCGCCGTCCACGGTCTGCTGGTGACGAATCCTCCGTGGGGGCATCGTATTGGAGGTAGCGATCAGGTGGCGGAGATTTACTCCCGCCTGGGCAGTCGCTTGCGGTCCGCGTTTGGTGGTTGGAACGCAGCCGTGCTCGGTCCCGACGAGGAGACGTTGCAGGAGGTCGGGCTACGGTGGTTCAAGGTGAACAAGCTCTACAACGGTCCGCTTCTCTGTCGGTTGGCCCACTATCGAATCAGTCCATCCGCGGGATGAGCGCGACGCAATCCCGATCGGCACCGTAGAAAGCAGGGAACATGCGGAGGTCTCTCCGCGTAGAGCCTAGAGGCACCCGTTGAACCACCCGAGAAGGCTGCTTGGGAATAAGTAGCAGTCAAGGGGTGTTGCTAGGAGCAACATTGTGTTGGCAAGCTTCTGTGTGTCGAGACGCCACTGGGTGGACGTCGACGGCGTTGAGCATCGATATGGGGTTGGAAATGCAAGTGCGGCCAGAGCGGCCTGTAACCCAGAGCGCCTTGGTGCGTTATATCTTTAGAGGGCGTGTTCGACGCCGAGGCTTTCAACCGCTCTCGGTGGAGCGCCGAGGCGTTGTAGTTCTAGTTCTGATGTGGACGACTAATGTGAATCTGGACCTCGACCTGATGCAGCGTGGACGTTTCGCCGTGGTCACGGTGGATTCGATGAGCGCGTGGAGCCGTCGAGCGACGTCGGCGGCGTCGCGCCGCTCACTCCAGGGTCACAATCTCGACTTCCGATCGGTAGGAGGGTACTGCGATCTTGCAGCCTAACTATCGCGACTCCGAGGCCTACCATCTGGCCCGTCACCTACTCGTGGACGCCTATTCGAGCGGCCATACGGTCGAGCCCAATGCTGGATTCTCTGACCGCTTGAGCCGGACGGTTCTGTCCCTGACGATGGGAATCGTCGACGGATCCTCCTGTGAGGACGCGACCTTGCGCCGCCAACACCTCGAGGCCTCCCTCCGCGCCACCGGCGAGTTGGCGGAGGTGATCGAACGCTGTCGTCAGGAGGGAGAGATCCCCTCGGCGGTCGCCGAGGAGATGCTGGACCTACGGGAAAGGGTTGCCGACTCCCTGAGGTCTTCCCTTGCTGACGTGAGTGGCTGACGCCACTCGATAACGCCACTCGCGCTACTCGATAACGCTACTCGATAACGCTACTCGATAACGAAGGTGACTTGCATGTTCACCCGGTAGGCGGTGATCTTGCCGTTCTTGATGCTGACCTTCTGCTCCTTCACCCAAGCTCCGTGAATTCCCTTGATCGTTTCGTGTGCTTTGGCGATACCCTTGTTCACGGCATCCTCGAATCCAACGGTGGACTCGCTGCTGATCTCGATAATCTTGGCTACTGACATGGTGTTTTTCTCCTGGGGTCTTGAGCAAGCCGTCATAGAAGCGCGGCGTACTCGGTTGATCGAACAGGAGAGAGCATATCAGTGCACCGTATCGCCGGCGGTGTCGCGCCTTGCATTTGGCCCCACGGCGCTCGCAACGCGCGCTGGCCCACTCTTGCCACAGGTGGCTCGAAGTCGTGCTAGCTTTGGCTTACCATGAAAGACCGCGTTTCTGCGTCGATCGGTGATGTACAGTCCGGCGCCAGCCGGCTGACGGACGACGACTTCCACCTCTTCGGGGAGGGGAGGCACTACCGTCTGTACGAGAAGATGGGGGCCCGACTGGCCGTAGTTGGGGGGCTCACGGGAACTCACTTCTCCGTCTGGGCGCCGGCGGCCTCCGCCGTCTCGGTCATAGGTCCGTGGAATGGCTGGGATGGGGAGCGCCATCCACTCTTTCTGGAATGGGCTGGAGTCTGGGAGGGTTTCATCCCCGGCGTGGAGCGGGGAGCCACCTACAAGTATCGGATTGTGGCCAAGGACGGAAAGAAATGGGGAGACAAGAGCGATCCCTTTGCCCTGCGAGCCGAAGTTTCGCCTGCCACTGCTTCGGTCGTTTGGTCGCTGGACTACGAATGGGGCGATGGAGACTGGTTGACCCACCGAGCCGAGCATCAAGATACGGCTCGGCCCCTGTCGATCTACGAGTTGCATCTGGGGTCCTGGCGCCGCACGCAGCCGGGAGTGCTCCCTACCTACCGGGAGGTGGCGGAGTCTCTGGTCCCTTACGTCGTCGAGCAGGGATTCACCCATGTCGAGTTCTTGCCGTTGATGGAGCACCCGTTTTATGGCTCTTGGGGCTATCAGGTGACCGGCTACTTTGCTGCCACCAGCCGCTATGGGGATCCCGAGGACCTGATGTACCTCGTCGACCAGCTGCACCAGGCGGGAATCGGAGTCCTCTTCGACTGGGTTCCTTCGCACTTTCCAAGTGATGAGCACGGACTGGTGTTCTTCGACGGTAGCCATCGATTCGAGAATGCGGATCCCCAGCGGGGCTGGCACCCCGACTGGAAGAGCTACATCTTCGACTACGGCCGCAACGAGGTGCGCTCCTTCCTCAGTTCGAGCGCGCTCTACTGGCTCGACGTGTTTCACGGCGATGGGTTGAGAGTCGACGCGGTTTCCTCGATGATCTACCTGAACTACTCCCGCGGTCAGGGAGAGTGGTCGCCTAACCAGTACGGGGGCAGGGAGAACCTCGAGGCGATCGGCTTCCTGCGCGAACTCAACGACGAGATCGCCCGCGCTCAGCCCGGCTGTCTCTCCATCGCCGAGGAATCGACGTCCTGGCCGATGGTGACGCGCCCCACCTACGTTGGGGGACTGGGCTTCTCGATGAAGTGGGATATGGGATGGATGCATGACACGCTCTCCTACCTACGGCAGGATCCTCTGTTTCGCAAGTACCGGCACGAGAGTCTTACTTTTCGCATGATGTACGCCTTCACCGAGCGATTCTGCCTGGCTCTGTCCCACGACGAAGTGGTCCACGGCAAGCGGTCCCTTGTCTCCAAGATGCCAGGACCGCGAGCGTTCCAACTGGCCAACTTGCGTCTGCTGTTCGGCTACCAGTGGGGCCAGCCCGGTCGGAAGCTCCTCTTCATGGGAGGGGAATTCGGTCAGATCGAGGAGTGGAACCACGACCGCGAGCTCAACTGGGGAGTGCTCGAGGACCCAGGGCACCGTGGTCTTCAGCGTTGGGTGGCCGACCTCAATCGACTCTATCGCCAGGAGCCCTCGCTTCACCGGCGCGATGATGAGCCGGCCGGCTTCGAGT
>JAIOJS010000237.1 GCA_019911795.1 Thermoanaerobaculia bacterium
CCACCAAGTCGATCCCCAACAACAACGTCCTGGTCACCATCGCCATCCAGGTCAACTAGGTCGGGAGTACTAGATTCACCGACATCGAAGCCGGTCCCCGGTATCTTCACTTGTTGATATGGCTGTTGAGCCGAAGCGGCACCACCTGCCAACAATCCACTGAGAACTAGTCCCACTAGGGACAGACTCGCGCCCATCTCCTTCGAACCCTTCGCACGTTCACGATGCGCGAGTCTTAGCTCGTCGCGGAGCAACTCTTTGACAGTGGCTTTCGCAAAGCTATTCACATTTCACCAAGCAGTCTCGCATTCAAGCGGGCTATCAATGTTGGTTTCTCAAGAGTCCTCGACCACCGAGAGCCGACTCGTGTCGAGACGCTGACCGCTGCCACAACTATCCGAATCTACCACGGCGCAGCGGAGCCAACTGAGGAGACGTGGCTGGCAAGATTGAATCGCTTGGATGTGGGTTGCCGGGAAGAGACTCAGGAAGTCATGATCCTCCCCAGAACTTCCACGCCATGAATTTTGGAATGGAGATACGGCAGGCCGTTCGTAACGAACTCGCCCTCGAGTGTGAACCACCTTTCCTTCAGAATAGACGACGGCAAAGCAAATCTGCAGCCCGCAAGGTTGGATTGACAGTTCTCCTTTGGACCCTAGTCGGAGGGCAAGCCTCGGCCCAGGCACCTTATCGGCAGGAGTTGATCCCTGGTTTTTCGAGCCTCTTCGCCGGGAAAGCGGGACAGACAATCCGTTCTTCGGCTTCGATGTCGGCATGTTCAGTGACCCGGACTTAGCGGACCTCGACGGTGACGGCGATCTGGATGCGGTCGTCGGGGAGTTGTTCGGTTCCCTTCACTACTTCGAGAACACGGGGGCCTCGACAAGGCCGTCGTTCGTCGGACTGAGCGGTGCGGCGAATCCATTCCAGGGGATCGACGTCGGCTACGCAGCCACACCTGAGCTGGTAGACCTCGACAAGGATGGCGACTTGGATGCGGTCGTGGGAGAGAGCGACGGCTTCCTCAAGTTCTTCGAGAATGCGGGGTCCTCGAACAGCCCCTTCCTCGTAGAGAGGACAGGGGAAGCGAACCCGTTCTCCGGCATCAATGGCGGCGAGGACAGTGTCCCCAGTCTCGTAGACCTCGACGGTGATGGCGATCTAGATGGCCTACTAGGAGCGTTTCACGGTGCCCTTGTCTTCATTCGATCCCGTGGCTGCGGTTTGTTCTGTGACGGTTTCGAGACCGGAGACACTGCAGTTTGGTCGAATACGACTCCCCCACCGTAGATGGGAAACAGAGGTGGGTGCAATAGTGGCCTTACCCCGACCATCAGTCGCCTAAGAGTGAACCCAATCCGGGCCAATCTCTGCCACCCGAGTGGCCCACGATCCTGACTAGCTGGCCCGCGACCTCATCAAAGTTCGAAGGGTCGCTTCGAGTGGACCACGTTTGAAGCGGCAGCGCCAGCCCAAAGCCGCCGGGACGGGGCCCCCAACAGGAGCGCGGCGACTGTCAGGTAGATCGCGTAGAGATGAAGAATGTCGGCCGGCCAGATCGGTGTGTACAACCCGACCACCAACAGGAGAAACGCCCGCTTGAGAAAGATGGCCCGAGCCTCACCCAGGGCCTTGGCTATCCCTTCTCTTGCGCCTGCGAAATCAAATGACTCACGATTTGCCACTTGCCTTCCCGACGTTCGAGTACCCGGAGGTGATGAATGTGTCGATCAGGCCTCACGGCCCCGTCGCGAGTCTGTTGCCCGACGCGAACGAGCTTGCTTCGAATCATTGCGACATCGGGGGTCAAAAACTGGACATCCGTGAACTCGTTGCCACCCGAATCGCCCGCCATCACGAAGTCCAGACTGAAAATGAACTCTAGGCCCTTCCTGAGTTCCTCACGACCCTGAAACCGGTCACCAAATGCGTTAGTCCAGTCGGTGTCCTCGGAATAGTCTTGGACCGCAAGATTGGCATCGGCTGTCCTCCAACCCTCGTTCCAAGAATCGAGAGTCTTCAGGACCGCAGCCCGATCGGCGTCGGTCTGGGAGAGAACGGGACTTCCGAGCAGGCAGGCGAGGGCAAGAATCAGAGAGAACGATCGCATAGTAGCTCCTTGGTGAAAGAAGTACACAGCATACTGTCCCGGACGCGGTGTCTCCAAGACAAAGTGTCAATCAGTGTCGATCACCTGGTGCCACGGTCAAGGACGTGAGCCTCCGGGATGTACCCTCGCAACTCCTCCACTGAAGTCAAAACGGCGTTGTAGAAGATGCTGTAGACGATCTGCGTGTCGTCTGAGTTGTAGTACCCAGCCGTAAACACAGCCACTAGATCGTACTCGGGCACTACGAAAATGGCCTGCCCTCCGTTGCCCCGGGCCGAGATCACTGCCACCGACTCTTCGCCATACTTCAAGGTGTTTCCCCACCAGAGGTATCCGTAAGGCTCTCCTCGGAGCCACGTCGAAGGCTGCACTGAGGCCTCGACCCACTCCGGAGACACGATCTGCTGGTCTCCCCATTTCCCCTTGCCGAGCACGAGCATCCCCACCTTGGCCATCGCCTGCGGAGTGAGAAGGAGATGCCCTCCGGTATCCACCTTCTTACCGTCGTCGAAGCGTGCCCAGCGATAGTTCCTTACCCCAAGCGGACCGAACAGGGCGTCCTGCGCCAAGGCGGAAAAGTCCTGTCCGGTGCCCTGGGCGATAGCATCCCCCAGAGCCACCACGCCGCCGGTGCAGTACCGCGCGGTTTCGCCGGGCACATGAGAGCGGGATAGCGAGAGGAAGTACTCCACCCAGTCCTTGGATCTGTACATCCGATCCTCTTGCCCCCGAGTACCTTGATCGGAGTCGTCACAGTCGAGTCCGCTGCTCATGGTCAAGAGATGGCGAAGCAGAATGTCGCCCTTATCCGTGACATCCGGGTACTCAGCGCCGAGGTAGTCCATGAGCGGCGCTTCGACGCCCGCTACCGAGCCTCGGTCGATCGCTACTCCTGTCAACAAGGACGTAATGCTCTTGGTCGCGGACCGGATATCGTGCGGATTGTCTCTCCCGTACCCGTTGAAGTACCGCTCAAAAACCAGCAGTCCGTTTCGCACCACCAGCATGCTGTGGACCCTCTGGTCTGCCTCCTCCGAGAGATGCCTCGAGACACTCTCGAGATGCGATAGGTCGAGACCGACGGATTCCGGAGTACCGGTGGGGAGTGGATCGTCCTGCGCGAAGGGCTGCTCCATCATGCCCGCATTGGAAGAACAGGCAGCAACAACGAGGACCAGTATCGAAAGGGCTCTTAGCATGTCAGGTTGATTCGCCATCGCAAGGTATCAGGTTCCTAGGTGCACTGCACCTTCGAAGGCAGACAAGAAAAGAGCCCCGCCGGCGGGTCCGCAAGGGAACACCGACGGGGCTCTCTCCTTAGAGGGGCTGACTCAGTTGATCAAGGAGTCGAACTGCTCCAGGCGGTCGTGTCTCCCGACTCGAAGCCGTTGTCCCAGATGTAGTTCGTGGCCGCTGAGCAGCCAACCGGAATCGAGTAGTCCTCGACCTCAGTGCCGACACCAGTGCCGCCGGAGACGGCGGCGACGCCTGCTCCGCGCTTGGCAAACCCGCGCCAGATTTCACACTGGTTGAGACCGCTCCCAGCACTCCCATTGCCGGTCAAGACATCGTCAGCTGACAAGATCGCATCCCGAGCCGTCAAGAAAGTCGGGCCACAGGGCGCTAACTTCATGCCGTCGACCACCAACTGGATCAGAAGATTGTTACCACCCGTGCCGGTGTAGAGGTCCGGATCGAACCCGTACCTTGCCACGAGTTCCCAATGGACTTCCCAGAGCATCTGCATCCAGATGCTTCCAACGCCGTGAGGCACAAGCGCGGTGCCGATGTCGGCATAGGTCTCGGGGTTGATGCTCATGTCGACGGTGTAGGGAAAATTTCGAATGCCAGGCCCCGAGGGCGTGTCGAACACTACGTAGTTGCCAATACCTCGGGCGGTGAACGGACTGTCACCAGCTCGCGGGGTCAGCAGAAGTGCCCAAAAATCGCTCCAGCCCTCTCCCATCCGTTCGTCACCGAATAAGCAATTCGTGTTCGAAGGTCCACCCACTAGCCGGTTGGAGATACCGTGCCCGTACTCGTGCGCGATTATTCCGTTGTCAAGGTCGCTATCCCGATCGACCGAGCTGGGATTGTCGTCGATACTGGCGTTTACCGTGGTGGCGCCCAGAATGGTGCTCATGATCAACTGACCGTCGGCCTGTCCAACGGCTACAGAAGGAATCAACGCACTGCCGCCGAAGCTCGTTCGCGGCAGAGGAGTATTGTCGATAATGATCGCGGCCACTGCACCAGCATTCGCAACATTGACGATGAACACGCTGGAGTTACAGGCTCCCTGGTTCCAGAGGATCAGCGCGATCTTACCGGTCAGGTCGTTGCTGACAGCCTCACAAGCGTCATTCGGAAGCCCTACGCCGTCCTCGGCGATTGCGATGTCCGCGGTCAGACCGTTGGCCGTTCCTCCGTTGTTCGACTGGTTCGCCGGGTAGTCTCCAGCGATCGATCCCGGCGAGTTTACGGTCACGACCTGTCCGAAGGGATCGACCCATCGGAACATCTGCATCCTTGGACGCGAACCATCGGGAGGCGTTGTGAAATTAGCGTTGTTGGTGTCAAAACCATCTTGAGCGTCAGCATCCACGGGATCATTGCCCACACCGCCGTTGCCATAGTTGTTCTGTTGAAAGTTGCCACCCGCCTCGTCGAAGCCGTACTGATACGCCACATCGTGCATGATGTTGTTGTAGTAGAAGAGATTAACGATCGACGCTTCGAGATTTGTCCCGGCCGTGGGATCGAGACCTGGATCCCAAACATGAGCAAAGATATGGCCTGCTCCACCGTCCGGGCGGACACCACCGGCATTGTTGGTGTCGAGGTCATCCTGAGCCCATACGTTGTTGCCGCGCGTGTCGGTGTAGTCGTTCGCTCCGGTTCCATCGTCGTCGTGCCATCCAAACGGGGACGCCGTAAGGTCGGCCGGATTGTCCACCGTGACCTGAGCTACACCCGTGTCATCGGGACTCTCGGCGGGGATCGGAATCACGTCGTAGGTTGGGCTGCTCGAAACGGATCCATGTTCCTGAGTCCAGTTGTTCTTCGAGAGAACCTCGCCGCTCAGCGCATCGACTCGTAAGTCCCACCAATTCGAGTTGCGAAGTTCGTTAACCACCAAACGCCACGACAATCGGACTGAACCATCCTCCATCGGCTGGTACATCAACTGGACGGGGATCTCGTCCTGAGAGATCGCTCCCCCTTCGAACCGTGCTCCTAGAGTTGGCCCTCCCAGGGTCTCGATCCGTACCAACGTCGCCTCGGTCGCCGGGATCGCCAGGTGATCCGCCGCTCCGAGTACAGCCTCTTCCTGAGAGATACTTGGAGCGACCGCGTTGACCATGGAAGCAAGATTCGAAACAAAGCGACTCCCCACGTTGATGATGACGCCATTTCGAGCAACGTTCACGTTGATCGCGCCATTGAACACCGGAACGCTGCCGTGCCGCTGCCGTAGGTAAACGTGCGTGACTCCGTTGTGCCGGGTTTGATACTGATCGGTGATCTCGACATCGATGAGATCCTCCGCCGTAAGGCCGTAGTCCGCAGCGTGGCCGCGCACATAAGCTAGGGCCAGATCGACCGGGTCTCCGGCCTGGGGACCGGTGAGAAACGTTGCCGACGTTTCGGCCAGCAAGGGAAAAGCAGAAGCTAGCAATAGGGTCCCGGCGATCAAGCGCGAGGTGGCTTTGAAC
>JAIOJS010000238.1 GCA_019911795.1 Thermoanaerobaculia bacterium
CTCGCCAAGTGGTCCCCCAGGACATCACGCGAGAGAAAGGAGATCCCCTCGCCATCGAGGAGCGCCTGCACGACCAGGTGCAAGTCGTCATGGACGATCACCTGCCGGAACTCGCGCAGATCGTGCCCGACGGCGCGCAGATTGTCCTCGAGCAGGAGCCGGGAGCAGCAGCCTTCGTGGCGCGTGAACAGGGGCGTATCGAGCAGTGCCTTCACCGAAGTCTCGGGCGCGGCGATTCCCAGCGCCGGCGAGCTCGCGAAGAGCACCTCGTCGCCCGGGAGTGGGTACGAGGCGAAGCGCGAAAGATCGAAACACTCGCAGAGCTCCATCACCGCGAGGTCGAAAGTCCGACCCGAGAGGCCGTCGAGGATCCCCTCGGGGGCATTGAAGGCGAACTTGAGGTCCGCGGAATCGGGGCAGGCCAGCATGAACTCCTTGAGGATGCTGGGCAGGTGCGCGATGCCGAAGGAGGGCGTGGAGCTGAACGAGATGCGGCTCTTGCCGCCGAGCACGCGCAAGCCCGTGGCGAGTCTCTCCTCGATACCGAGGAGGTTCTCCGCGGCCTCGTAGACCATCTTTCCGGCCGCGGTCGGTCGCAGCATCGGGCCGGAGCGGTCGATCAGCTCGCAGTCGTACTGCTCTTCCAACTGCTTGATCCGGCGTGAAACGCCGGGCTGGGTGAGGTTGAGCGTCTCCGCGGCGCGCGAAAAGCTGCCCGCGCGCACAACCTCCACCAGCGTCTTCAGATACGAGGACTCCACCCTTCTCTCCTTCGGGTGACCTGCGCGGGGTCATGACGATCCGTTATGGACCCCATGCAACTCTCTCAGTTTACACGTTTTCTGCCGACTCCTACCATGCGAGACGTCGTCACGGGACCGCTTCCATGCCGCCGCTGCCCCCTCTCCAGAAGTCCTTCGCAACGGCCCAGGCGTCTGGGCGGCTGCGGCCTCGGGGCAACCCCCTCGAGCAGCGCGCCGGCAAGGCCCTCGACTCCCTCGTCGCTCCCAGCGAGCGTCACTCTCAGGAGGCTGCATGAAGATTCCCCGCTCCGCCGTAAGCGCCTTCCTCCGAGCCGTCACCGCGGCGGCTCTTCTGGCGACCGCCGCGCCGGCCGTCGCTTCGGACTGGGACCCCACCTTCGACTTCGAGGTGAAAGGTCAGGTCTTTTCCGAGACCACCGACTTCGGCAGCGGCCTGGACCGCGAAGGCTCGCGCACCGACGTTCACTTCCAGCGGCTGCGACTGACGATCACCGCGATGCTGGACGACACCTACGGGTTCAAGTTCCAGACCTGCGGCAACTGCGGTACGTCCAAGCAGGGCGCGCTGGGCTACGCCGTGACCGCCCAGGACGTCGACTGGAACGACCGCGACGTCCGCATCATCGACGGCTACGCGATCGCCAACTACTCCGAGGCCGTGAACTTCAAGATTGGCTTGACCAAGATCCCGCTCACCCGCGCCAACCTCGACGACTGCTTCGCTCCGCTTTCGCAGGACCGTTCGCTCTTCGTCTACAGCGCCTACGGCACCTCGCCGGCGAAGTTCAGCCGCGATCTCGGAGTCGTCGCCTGGGGCGGCTTCGGGGAAGACCGGCTGCGTTACTTCGCCGGCGTCTTCCAGGGGCGCGAAGGCGTCACCCGGACCGTCCATCCGTTCAGCGGCGCCACGGTGACCTCCTCGATCGAGCCCAAGAGCACCTTCGAGTACGTCGGCCGCATGCACTACGCCTTCCTCGAGGCCGAGCCGGGCGCCGGGTACCAGGGCTCCTACCTCGGAGATCTCAAGGTCTTCACGATCGGCGCCGGCGTCGCCTACGAGCCGGATGCGGTCTACAAGAACGTCACCCCCGCGGGCGTCGTGCAGAACGAGGAGACGGTCGACTACAGCGCCTTCGCTGCGGACTTCCTCTTCGAGTACCCGACCGAGAGCGCCGGCACCTTCACCGCCACCGGGCAGTACCTCAAGGCCGACTTCGACGACGCCTACAAGACGAACTTCAACGCCGGCGACCGACTGGTCAACATCGCCGGACTCAACGGTCAGAAGGAAGGCTGGTACGTCAAGGCCGCCTACATTCCGCCCGTGAAGATCGGCAAGCAGGGGCTCCTGCAGCCCTTCGTGCTGATGGAGGACTGGGAGTTCGCCCACCTGCTCGGCATCGACAAGCAACAGGTCAGCCAGGTGGGCGGCGGCATCAACTACTACATCAAGCGGCAGAACGTCCGCCTGACTCTCGAATACACGACCACCGAGTTCGACAAGGAGACCGGCTTCGTCGGCGCCCGCGTCAACCCGACCACCTTCGCTCCCATCGACAAGATCAAGGAGTACGACACCCTCCGGCTCATGCTGCAGCTCGGCGTCTTCTGAGCCCGGACCCCTTTCCCTGGAGACTCGAACCAATGACCAAGAGACTTTCCATCGCGCTTCTCCTGCTCCTGACCTTCGCAGCCACAGTTGCTCTCGCCGCTCCGCCGCCGCCGACCACCGGCAAGGTCGTCGCGGTCGACGACGGCTCCGTCCGGATCGCGCTCGACGGCCAGAAAGCCGACTGGATCAAGAAGAACGCCTTCGCCAAGTTCAAGGACGTCGCAGCCGTCGGCAAGATCATCGAGATCACGGACGAGGGCGTCCTGCCGGTGGTGATCACCGTGAAGACCAAGAAGGCCTCCAGCTTCACGGTCGATCAGGCGGTCTCCTTCGTCAAGGGCCAGTCCATGGCCGGCTGCTAGCCGGTCCCACATGGAGCCAGCAGAGCGGGCTCTCGGGCCGGTGCCGCTGCACCATCCGCGAGCAGCCCGGAGCCCGCTCTCCCTTCGCTGACGCAAGG